>JARGFJ010000010.1 GCA_029210875.1 Gammaproteobacteria bacterium
TGAGTGAAGTCGTTAGCATCTGGGTATCATGATCTCATTATGGAAATAATCAAGCATTTTCATTGATCACGGGTATAGATGTAAAAAATACTAAGTTCGACTTCTAATTGACACACTTTCTGTGTGATATCGGGGCTAATAGATAGCTCTCGATTTAAACATTGATGCAATGTCAGATCACGATTTTCAATCGTGTAACTGCATTATCAATAAAAAAAGTGTAGTGGTACAGTAAATTTGGCCACCTGATAAGAGGTGATATTATCACCTCATAGACATCACAGGTGACACAATGACAAAACAAACATGACCTAAATTTTCACCCGAATTTAGATTGGAATCAGCCCAATTAGTGGTTGAGCAAGGTTACTCAGTTCGAGAAGCAGCTGAGGCGATGAATGTAGGCAAGTTCACCATGGATAAATGGGTGAGACAGCTTCGTAATGAACGTAATGGTATTGTTGGCAAAGCCATGCCATTAACACCTGACCAATTGAAAATATGGGAACTTGAAAAAAAGATAAAACGTATTGAAATGGAGAAAGAAATCTTAAAAAAGGCTTCTGCTCTCTTGATGTTAGACTCGCTGAACAATTTGCGATGATTAAACAACTGAAAGAGAGCTACAGCGTAGTGGCCTTGTGTCGGCTTTTTAATGTCCACCGTAGCAGCTATCGTGCATGGATTTTTCGTCTCCGAAGACCATCAGAAAAGAAGACCAAGGCGTTAGCAATGGTAAAGATTATACATGATGAGAGTAATGGTTCTGCTGGTGCTAGAACCATTGCTTCGATTTCAACACAACGCGGTTTACCACTTAGTCGTTATCGCGCGAGAGGCTGATGACACAGCTTAAACTGGAGAGTTGCCAGCAGTCTGAACATCGATATAAAAAGGTCACTTAAGAACATATTGCCATCCCCAACCATCTGGCAAGAGAGTTTAATGTTGATAAGCCTAATCAAGTCTGGTGTGGCGATGTCACATTCACCCGATAGTGAGAGCACTTTCTATGGCATTTGAAACCAGAGGATAACCTGACAAGGTTATGTTTCACTCAGATCAAGGTTCACACTACACCAGCCGTAAAAATCGCCAATTACTATGGCGCTATCGAATCAAACAAAGCCTGAGAGACGTGGAAATTGTTGGGATAATAGCCCAATGGAACGATTCTTTAGAAGTTTAAAGACAGAATGGGTACCTGAAATAGGTTATCGTTCTTTTGTTGAGGCAAAGCATGCTGTGATTAGCTATATCATCGGCTATTATAGCTAGGTCAGGCCTCATCAACATAATGGCGGTTTATCGCCAAACGCGGCAGAGCAGAAATTCTGGTTTACCTACTAAACTGTGGCCACTTTTACTTGACCACTACATTCAAAGGTTTATGGTTATTACTGAATGTTATCGAAGAGATTTCCATATTTAATCTATTACGATTTAAAAGACAATACAGCTACATTATTGCGGTATTAGTAGAACGAAAACCCCCTACTTGAGTTCGTGGTAAACTTGGTGAAAAAATCTAACAAAAAGTTCTGATTGACCGCCAGCAGCGCAGTTTGTTTTCAAAGTTCATTTTTTAAAATTTTAGTGTGTTAGCAGGGTTGATAGTCATTCACTTAGAATAACCAGAAAAATGCCAGGAGTGTTTTTGAGCGCAAGCCTTGGTTGATGATTTTTCAACTCACAGCAGAGGTGGCTATGAAAGATAAACAGACCATAGAACAATGATGACCCAACGCCAATGCGTTTTTTTAAAAGGTGATGTTGATTGGTGTCGACATTCGGCTCGCACCTTATTGGCGGACTTTGATAAACAAAGAGTTATTCATTTATCAGACTATGTTGAGCCGGATGCTGTTTATCGAACTATCACTCAAAAACACGCTCAACAGCATTTAGGCAAAGAATGTGATGCGGTTGTGTTTGATGCGACTAATGGTTTTAATGCTGATAGCTTCGGTGCGATAGTTGGTACGATTAAAGCGGGCGGTGTTTTATTGGTTTTGTTGCCTAACACTATGCCTGAGTCCTTATGGCTAACGCGGTTTAGTCATATTGCCGATCTTTTTTCATCTCAGCATGAATCTATTCATACTATCCAGCAGGGTGATGAGTTACCTACACTGACGGCTCCAAAGGCAAAACAACAATCAAATGATGTTATGCCCACTGTCGATCAAACGGCTGCAATCAATGCGATATTAACTGTGGTGCATGGTCATCGTCGTCGGCCTTTGGTTTTATCATCTGATCGCGGGCGAGGTAAATCTGCTGCATTGGGCATGGCGGCAGCCGAATTGATTAAGCAAGGTAAACAATCGATTATTGTGACTGCGCCAAGCTTGGCGACGGTGGCAACGGTGTTTGAACATGCTGGGCGATTATTGCCTGAAGCAAGCGTATCAAAAAATCAGATTGAGCTGGATACTGCTCACATACGCTTTATTGCACCTGATGCCTTGCTGGAATCTGACATAAAAGCAGATTTAGTGCTGGTCGATGAAGCGGCTGCAATTCCGGCAGCGATGTTAGCCCAATTACTGGATAAATTTTCACGGATTGTGTTTGCCACGACCTTGCACGGTTATGAAGGAACCGGTTTGGGCTTTGCTATACGCTTTAAACAGACATTAGACGACACTACACCGAATTGGCGTAAAGTGAACATGACGCAGCCGATTCGTTGGGCTGACGATGATGCCTTGGAAGCATTGAGTTTTAAGGCTTTATTGCTTGATGCTGAACCGGTTAATGACGCGCTTATTTTAAATTGCCAGCGTGATCAGTGTCGTTTTGAACTGGTCGATAGAAACGCACTTGTGAACGATGAAACACACTTGAGTGAGCTTTTTGGTTTGATGGTTTTGGCGCATTATCGTACCCGTCCTTCCGATCTGATGATGATGTTAGATCGGGATGATATTTCGGTTTTTGTGATGCGTTTTCAGGGCCATATTGTAGCCAGTGCCTGGTGTGTACTTGAGGGTGAGCTTGATTCTGATCTTGCCGAGGCAATTTACGCTGGGCAACGTCGATTAAAAGGCCATTTATTACCACAGTCATTGTTGGCTCATGTCGGCATTGCTGGTGCAGGGGCGTTATTGTATCAACGTATTATTAGGCTTGCGGTTCATCCTGCGGTTCAAAGTAGGGGAATAGGCCATCAATTTGTTCAACATATTCTACAATATGCTACCAAAGCTACTATCGATATCGTCGGTGCAAGTTTTGCTGCCAGTGTTGAGCTGATTCAATTTTGGTCAAAAACTAATTTCCAGCCGATGCGCCTTGGTTTCCATCATGATGACGTTAGTGGCAGTCATGCTGTCATGATGTTGTCGGCATTATCAGACGCTGGTCAAAATAGTGTGCAACAGGGGCATCAACGCTTCAGCCAACACTGGCCACTGTTATTGCAACAGCAGTTTCACCATATACAACCGCACTTGATCGTATCACTATCACAATTATTAGCGAGGCCAGCTGATGTATGTTCAGATTCAGACACTCATGAACTTGCTACATTTGCGTTTAAGCAGCGTGGCTTTGAATTCTGTCAAATCGTGTTATGGCAGGCATTGTCAGTGTGGATAACACAGCCAAAGTTTCTGATGTTATCTGAACAAGAACAGGCGTTGTGTGTGATGCTGATTTTGCAACAGCGGTCTGTAAGTGAGGTTGCAAAAGCGTTAGCTTATAGTGGTAAAGCGCAACTTATAACGGCGTTACGTCAGGCAATTCGGATTTTATTAAGCTGAATTTTTGTCACCGAATCCGTTCATGCTGAGCTCGTCGAAGCATAAGCCTTTGCCACACCACCCTTCGACTAACTCAAGGTGAACGGGCATTTTTAAACCGGAATGACACTATTTTTTAAGTTTGTACTCTTTATCCATTAATCCGAGTTCAAGTTTGTTAGATCAATACGATGTTAGTCTAAGCTTAATAGACTTCACGTCTGAAAATAATATTATCGCTGCCTTTAAACAGTCCAAAGCTGGCGCGACCTGTTGGATTATCATCATAGTGGCCATCATTATCATAATCACCTAGTAACCAAGGGGCAGTGATAGACAATTGACTTCTAATATCAACATAACCTTCATTATCTTCACCGGGTGCAGATAAGGTTAAGGTTGCGGTTCCATTGAGCAGAGGAGCATTATTAGTTAATAAGCCACTGGTAGTGCCGTTAGCGATGGTCATAGTGTTATTACCTGCTTGCCAACTTCCACCTGCTGTTTGTAGATTAGCCAGTTGTAAGTCAGAGGATAAACCTAATGTTGTGCATTGGTCAGCACTATTAGTGACCCAATTGAGGCCATTAAAATATTCTGCGGTTAAGCTCAGCGTCAACGGTGCCAACTCAGAACCATGAACGCTGCTAATAGCAAAACGACCAAAGCGAATCGTTTCACCTGTTGGTTGCAATGTGTGGGGTAAATCGTGTGCGTTAACGTTGTCACTATCACTGATAGCGGTAAATGTCAGATCAACAGCATTAGTAAATTTATCTATTAGGCTATTTGGTTCATGTAGATAATTATAACTATCATTGCCAAATGCAAAGGTCAGTGTGCCATTAGCATTATCAGTCAAATCAGGTGCATCAGGCGTCCATAACAAGCGAACACGATTAGTAGTATCAGCACCGAGTTGATTTGCATCTGTTGTTGGTGGAGTGACGGCAAAATCAGCGATCGTGAGTTTTGCAAAGTCACTGGTATAGTTTTGCGTAATTGTGGCTGGATCCAAAGCGGAATAGGCTGTAACTATCAATTGTGGTGATGTTTGATAGCTGAAACGTTGACCACTATAACTAAAGCCAGTACAGGCATGAGCACCAAAACTACCATTTGATTGCGTTGTTAACTCAAAATGGTCTGGATAGAAACGACCAATAGCAGGGCTGACAACGGTTGTTAATGTTTCTCCAAAATAGCTTGGTGCAATGATGCCAAATTCAAATACACCGACTTCAGACACTGTTTGACTGACAGTATGACTACCATTATCTGAGCCAGTAAAGTTAAAGCTTGTATTGGAAAGCGTTCCTGTTGAACCAGAAGCTGGTGCAAGTAGATTATGAGTATTCACGATTGAACTCAACTCGAAATTAGGGCTGACTGGATTATCGGTAAAGTCGCTATCACCATCATGTGTCCAGCAGGCTGCATTAACCTTAAGATTGAATGATTCGCCTGCTTTTTTGAATTTACTGCAATTGGCATTTTGTGATGCACACTCGGCATTAGCATCAGTACTGTATGCAATCAGAGCTTCAGGTTTGCTGACAAAGACATCACTACCTTTTAGTGTTAAGCCATTACCATCATCGAAAGAGGCATCTAACTGTAATTGTCCGGCATCATCGTATTGAACAGTGAAAGTGGCTTCACCATCATTATCAAAAGTTATGTTTACTGGCGTACCTGGACTGGATTGTTTGATCTTGGTACCAGAAATCACGGCTGATTTTGAACCTGTGTTTGGGCTGAGGTAGTCAGACCAGAAATTAAGTGTTTGATTACCCGTTAGTGCACCGACACATTGGACTGATGTATCACTTTTTTTCACTGCTTTAATGGTGACATTTGCAGAGGGTTTACACGCAGTCAAAGTAGGCACATCAAATACAAACCCGGCATCAGCAACGTTAATTGTGCAGCCAGGGTCAATCGCATTATCGCCATGGCACTGAAGTGTCGATATCGGCGGAACTGTAGTAGAAATGATATCCAAAACCACACTACCGGCAGAGTGATGACCTAGTTTCAGTTCAACTAAACCACCTGTTAAGGTAACAGGGTTAGTTGACCAGCCATTAGCCGGTGATAAAGTCAGAGTGACATCTTCAGGGTAAAGTGAACTACAGTCAGCATTTCCACAGGCTTTAATAGTGATGGAAGAAGACTGACAGGTTAAGGCGTTCTTGGCATATTCAAATTGAAAATGATATAAATCAGAGTTACATGGCGACGCGGTTAAGCGATTAGTGTTAATAGTTGACTGTTCTATTTTTCCAGTATAGATCTTAAGTTCATCAATTTGTCCCTGAAAACGGTAGCCATTATTTGCCCACCAGCCACCGAGTCTGAGGTGGGGATCAACAAATGCATTACTGTTTTGAATCGTACCTCGAACATGTGAAAGGCCTTGTTCTTTGCCATCAATATATAACTTATTTTCGAATACATTACCGTTAGTAAAGACGGCAGTGATATGGTGCCAGCTATTTTTCAGCCAGCCAGTATCAGCAATGCCATAGATATCACTTCCGGCTGTATTAAAGCCAAATTTGCCATCAACCAGCCACAGATCATGTAAACGCCATCCTAAGGGCATCACGGAGTTGTTGCCATTCCAGAACATCCAAAAACTCAGCGATGTTTTATCGCCTGGCGCGGTCGAGACAGGTAGTGAATTAATGTCGATTGCCCCTCCGGAAAATTGAGCAGCGCTACAGGTATCGGGTTTTAAACCATTGGCACCGCTGGTTACTTTATGGACTCTACCTGACACAACACCTGACGCAGTACCAATCTGATCAATAATTTCACCACTGTCTTGCCAGTTTTCATTAAAGTCATATTTTGCAACTAATTGTGCCGTTTCGGCAGTGTCTGAATACAGTTGTGATTGAGGTATGACATGTCTAGTCGTATTTGATGGGGTTTGCCAATGTAATCGGGCTACAGCACGCCCAGTATGCTCAAAAAATTCCATTTTAATGTCATATCGTGTGCCAGCAATAAGTTCGATGGCAGCGCTGTTATTCCATGTGGCACCATGTAATGTCCAATTGTTAATGATGCGTTGATTATCAACCCATAGACGAATGCCATCATCGGATTGAGTATGAAATACATACTTGCCTGTTTCATTAATTTCAATGGAACCCTGCCAGCGAACAGCAAATTTATCAGCATTAATAGAATTGGCAGGTGACTCTCGCTGCCAATCATTATCAACGACAGCTTCAATACGATTTAAATTTGGGTTGCCAGATGGAAACTCATTATTATTATCTACCACTGCAAAGTTCCAATAATAGGCGTTCAGACCATCACCTGCAGCCATTACGATAGTGTTCGTTACTAACGACATGATGAGAAATATAATTACACTAACTATCTTCTTGATATTATTGGCCATGAACAATTGCCTCTAATGTTCTTGATACATAATCAACATCACCATAACTGCCATACTGACTTTGTGACCTAATGCGATAGAAAGTAGTGATAGTACCATTTTCATCATAACTACCTAGTTGCAAGCATGTCACTGTGGTTGTGAAGTTTGTTAGTGTCGGAGATAAGGTCGTTGAGGCAGGGCAGTTGCCACTATTATTAATAATTTGGAAACTACCCCATTCAATACCGGCATTAGCAGCTTGATAGGCTCGAGCTGATTGCAATGCCAAAATGGTCGTTTGACGTTGTGTGCCGGTAAGTCTTACCAGATATTGTCCGAGCAAGCTGACAATAACTAATACAAAAATGGCGCCTATCAGCGAAAAACCACGCTGTTTGTTCATGGCTGGTTACTCACATGAACTTGATGAGTTAAACGGATTGATTCACCGACATCATCTGTTAAAGTCAAGGCTATTGTCACCAAACCGGAACGTAAACTTGAACCTGAGTTATAACTAAAATGACAGTTGCTAATATAATTGGATTGAATTGCACCCCCAGAACCAGGTGGATTAGCTTGCGATGCCTGAATACTATAGCTCTGATATCGCATTAAGGTTTTATTTTTTGGGGCACTTGCACTGGTATTGCAGTGATAACTGACTGGACCATCAATCACAAAAAAGCGTTTTTGAGGTGATTGTAGTGGAAATTGAAATCCGGCAAATACAATGTGATTTGCTGTTGAGCCATTACTAATCACAGCAGTATTATCACCGGCATAAGGATTACTGCCAGCTGAAGCCAGTGGGTAGACCACAATAGAGTCAGTTCCAACGGTGATATTGCTAAAATTTTGCAAACTACCCAATACATCAAATGCTGTATCTGACATGCTAAAGTCGAGACTATCACCACTGCCATCACTGGCCAGTTTGCTACGATAACGACCACCATCAACAACATGTAATAATTCTAATGACTTGCCATCATTGGAAACGCGAATACTATTAGGCAGGGCTGCTTGAATATCACGCTGGATACGACGTAATGCTGATTCTGCACTGTCAGTTAAGGTTGCTCGACGAGAACTGTCAACATAAGCATTGACCGGTAAGGTAATAATCGATGCGGTCATCGAAGCAACAATGCCGCTGAGCACAATCACGATGATGAGTTCGACTAAGGTGAAGCCACGTTCAGACTTAAACGATAACATCAGTAGTTCGCCCGATAGCCAGTCAGTATGATGCTATCTGTGCCGGTACGTGTTACAGAGACGGTTATTTTTTTCATAGCAACGCCTGATAGGCTGTCGTCCGTGACAGTAACATCAACGGTGTAGTTTTCCAGACCAGCGATTGGGTTATTATTTTGATCAATAGCACCACTATCACTAAGCCCATCATAATCGCTGATATTGTCGTAGCTGGCTCGTGTTTCACCTGCATTGCTGCCATTGGGATCAGTCACTGGTAACAACATGATTTCTTCTAAATAACTTTCAGCAATAGAGATCGCTTGTCGTTGCACCATAGGATCAGCACTGTGACTTACCGTCAGGTTAACAATGCTCAAAATACCGCTTAATGCCACGCTAATAATAACGATAGTTAGAATGAGCTCAACCAGTGTTGCACCAGCTTGCAATAAAGCTGTATGTGATAGGTATTTAGTCATGTTATGGCGTACTGTCATAACTAAATCCTGTCGCTGCAACGATTGTTATCTGGCGAGCACCTAGTGTAATGGTATTGTCAGCATCAGCTCGACCAAGACTATCAAAGGTAGTGATGGCATTGCTTGCCGTCAGGCTGACACCATTTTGTGAACCAGTGTAACTCGTTTGTGTTGAAGGGTGTTGAACGGTGAGGTTAGACGCAAAGCTGCCACTGGAACAACTATCATCACGTAATAATTGATAGCCATTACTGGCAATACTAACTCGAACATTACAACCGGTGGCAATCGCTGTTTTTTGAGCGTAACGCACGGCGTTTAAGGTGTCATCAAAAAATACGCGTTGATCAAATGCACTTCGACCGGCAAATTTGGGTAAGGCTACAGTGGCAACAATACCAATTAGAACTAAGACCATCACTAGTTCAACTAAGGTAAATCCTGTATCAGAATTAGATTTTGTAATGCGTGTCATAGTGGATACAATTAACGTATATAAAGGTGGTCATTGGATTTGCTGTTAAATTAATAGAGCCCGTCATTTCTGCAAAAGTAGCAATCCAACGATAGCGACTAGTTCCACTGCTTATGGATGTCCGCATTCGCGAGGATGACAAAACATGATTTTCTGCAGATTGAAGCGTCATGGGTACAGATGGCTTGTTTAAAACATAAAAGCCTTGGTTTAACCAAGGCTTTTAATTAAATACATCATGATGTCTATTAGTTTATGACATTAACATCCACTAACAGGACTCACTATTGCCGGTTGTGTACTTGTCGCTTCAGTATAGGTAAAAGCACATGTAGCATTGCTGACTAGTGTAATAAGGCCTGCAGCGTTAGCAAATTCAGGACCTAAACCAGCCGCTTCATCTATATCAGCAACAGCCGGATAACCATAGACCATATTGATGGTAGTACCTTCCAAAACCATAGTACTGGTTGGTGCGCCTTCGTTACCATCAACCAACGATTTGGCATGGGTAATTGCCATCGCGGATTTCACTGCACCAGCGGCAGAGTTGATTGAGGCTGTACGCGCATCGCCCTGTAAACTGGCAAATTTAGGCAATGCAGTCGCAGCTAAAATACCTAAAATAACAATGACCATGACAAGTTCGATTAGGGTAAAGCCTTGTTGAGATTTCATTTGATGTCCTTAAATTATGGTTTGGTTATAACGAGTTAGCTAATCTTAGAAATTATAGGGGATTTATACCATATAAGCTGTTAACGTCCAAGTGCAACGCCAGCGAGATCCCACATGGGTAAGAATACGCCCAGCGCTAAAACCAACACCATGCCACCAATGACGGTGATTAATATGGGTTCAATTGCACTACTTAGTTTTTTGGTGTCGTAATCAACTTCACGTTCATAGAAGTTGGCAACTTCATCAAGCATATCATCGACGGCACCCGTATCTTCACCGACCGAGATCATTTGTAGCACCAAAGGTGTGAACATATTGCTGGCTATGGCAGATTGAGTCAGTGATTCACCATGTTCAAGACCATCACGCATTGACAGGATACGTTGTTCTAAAAATGTATTTTCGACTGCTTTACTGACTATGACCAATGCTTGAGTAATGGGCACACCCGCACGAAACGACATTGAAAATGCGCGTGAGAACCGAGCCAGAGTACCGCGCTCGATAATATCACCAATTAAAGGCAGCTTGAGTTTATAACGATCAAGCTGATAACGACCTGATTCGGTATT
The DNA here is from genome assembly GCA_029210875.1 of Gammaproteobacteria bacterium. Classification (GTDB taxonomy): domain Bacteria; phylum Pseudomonadota; class Gammaproteobacteria; order Nitrosococcales; family Methylophagaceae. Next base: position 10,557 of record JARGFJ010000010.1, read on the forward strand.
AAAGTAGCCCTTTACGGCAAAAAAACTGACTACTAATAATAAAGAAATAATGTGCCAATAATTTACGGCGAAAGTTGAGGATGCCATTAACAGTTTTGTTGCCCAAGGCAATTCACTACCAAAGCCAGCAAAAACACTTGCAAATGCCGGAATAACAAATAAGTTGATCACAACTATTGCTATAACCATCGCGATCATTACAAAAATAGGGTAACGCAGGGCAGCTTTGATTCGATCTTGTGTCTCTTTATCAATCTCTAAATAGCTATGGATCTGTTCAAAGGCGCGATCAAGCTGGCCTGTATTTTCACCGACATTTATCATGCTGATAAATAAGGTAGGAAATATATTGGTATGTTTTTGCATGCTGCCAGCCAATGATCGACCACTTTCCAGATCATTGGCAATCTGATGGAGTGATTCAGATAAACCATCATGGGTCATATGTGATTGTAAACCGCGCAATGCCGCTAAAATCGATATGCCCGATTTGAGTAATGTTGCCATTTGACGACTAAACATAATCAAATCGTTAATGTTGGGTGGTTGTCGTAAATAAACTTTTATATTTTCCAGTACATCAGCGTGTTCAGCATTGGCTAATGTGATATCAACTGGAGTAATACCGATATTAATGAGATGGCTGGCGGTATCACTGCTGGATGTTGCTTCCATCTGGCCGGTGATCATTTCACCTTGTTGATTGCGACCTTTATATTGAAATAGTGGCATAGTCAGTCAGTCGCCTGATTACACGACAATGTCATGTTGTGGCAAGGTTTGTTCGGCTGGCATAACTGCGATATCGCCAGCAATACGGATGACTTCATCAAGTGTCGTTACACCCTGTTTGGCAAGATTGATAGCATTCTCAGTTAAGCTTATGAAATTAGCCTGTTTTTTTGCCAAGGCATTAAATTCACTACTATTTCCATGTTGTAAGCAGTCAGCAAGTTCAGGTGTCATGATCAGTAATTCATAAATGCCGATTCGGCCGTTATAACCCGTGTTATTACACTGATTGCAGCCGTTGTGTTGGTAAAAAGTTGGCCATGTTTGTTGTGTTCCAAGCAAATGTGCTAACACTAATAGATCATGTTCTTCAGCTTGAGTCGGGGTTTTGCAATCAGGGCATAATCGTCTTATTAAACGCTGGGCTAACACTGCTTGCAAAGAGGCGGCTATAAGAAAAGGTTCAGCCCCCATATCAACTAAGCGATTGACGGTACTAATGGCATCGTTAGTATGCAGGGTTGATAGTACCAAGTGCCCGGTCATCGCAGCCCGTAAGCCAATTTCTACAGTTTCCTGATCGCGCATTTCCCCGATTAAAATGATGTCCGGATCCTGGCGTAAGGCAGTGCGAAGTACATTGGGGAAAGTTAGCCCAATTTTTTCATGTATTTGAACCTGATTTACCCGTGGTAGTTGATATTCAACAGGATCTTCGGCCGTGATAATTTTTGATTCGGGTGTATTGATTTCAGATAAAGCGGCATAAAGTGTTGTCGTTTTACCACTGCCTGTTGGACCGGTCACAAGTACTAAACCATGTGGTTTACGGATTAAACGGCGAAGTGGTTGTAAGATATCTTGTGGTACTCCAAGTTTATTAAAATCGAGTAAGCCTTGAGAATGATCTAATAACCGCATCACTACCGATTCACCATGCACCATTGGCATAGTTGATAAACGTACATCAATCGCTTTATTGTTGACTTTAATATTAAAGCGTCCATCTTGTGGTAAACGCTTTTCTGAAATATTTAAGCCTGCCATTAATTTTAGACGTGATGTTAAAGCAGACGCGATCCGTGTTTCCTCAACAATTTGCTCGTGCAACACACCATCGATGCGTTGACGAATTCGTAGGACATTACTATCTGGCTCAATATGGATATCAGATGCGCGGATACCGACAGCATCTTCAAAGATGGCTTGTAATAACTTTATAACAGGTGCATCAGCTGTGCTGGTCGATTGCGTCAGTGATTGCAGATCAAAATCTGACTCAGCAATTTCATCATGCAGTACTTCGGCAAGCGAATCAATTTCTTCAGTTTTACGATATGCCGTATCAAGATGGTGCAATAAGTCACTTTCACTTATGGCAACAACCAAAATGGGCTGATTCAGTGCTTTGATAATTTCATCATAGGCATAGATATCAGTCGGATCGGCCATACCAACAACGATTTGGTTATTTTCCTGTTTGAGTGCAATTGCTCTAAATCGACGTGCGTGAATTTCTGGTAATTTCTTAAGTATGTCTTTATCAACAGGGTATGTTTTGAGGTTGACATAGGAAATGCCTAACTGGGTAGACAATAGGGTTAATAATTGCTCTTCTTGGATATAGCCAAGATCAATTAAGGTTTTACCTAATTTTCGACGCGTTTTTTTCTGTTCAGCTAGTGCATTTTGGAGTTGAGTTTCGGAGATCAGCTTTTGTTCAATTAACAAATCACCAATTCGAATTCGTTTTCTAATATCCATGTGACGCTATCTCATTACATCGTTGATGGGCTGAATTGTGTCATATCAGGCTGATTGATGCGAGTAATGTTCATAAGTGACGCTAAAGTTGCAGCCACACTTCATCATTATTACGCAGTTCAATAGTCAAACTAGTCAAACTTTGGCCACTACATGGGCCTGCAACACAATGTCCTTGTTCGAGTGTAAATAAGGCACCATGGGTTGAACATTGTATATGGGTTCCTTCTAATGACATAAATTCATCAGGTTGCCAATTAAGAGGAATACCAAGATGGGGACACTGATTTTGATAAGCTTGAACCTGATTATCCTGACGTACGGCAAATAATTCGAATTTGCCATCAGGTGTATCTATGTCAAAACTACGTGCCTGATAATTGGGAATATCGTGTCTATTGCAAAGAAAATACTGTGACATAAGCTTATTTTTGGAAAGTGAAATCAGCAAGTAAATTATTAAAACCATGTTGGCTACATTTGTGACTAGCCAGCTGATTAGCATAACCGACTGCAGTGACTAAGTCATCACCATTTACAAGTCGGTGGATGAGTCCTGCATTAAAGGCATCACCAGCACCCAATGTATCAATAACGTCTGTTTGATTTGACGTGGGGACATGACGTGGTAATGCGTGATTGGTTTTGACCCACGCACCTAATGCGCCCCAAGTACATGTTGCTGTTAGCTTATCAGGTAGTGACCTCAGTAAGTCGCTGGCACTGGCAAAACCTTTTTCAACAGCATAGTGTTTTGAAAACAAGAGGTAATTCGGCAGCTCAAACAGGCTTTCAATATCGGGTCGTGCTTTTTCAACTTCAAGTGAACAGGGAAGATTGGGAAAATGCTGTTTAACATACTGCAACATCATGTTGGTGTCATCAATCGCTCGACCTTCAAAATGAACCCAGTCAAACACGCTTAGATCTATCTTCTTAAAATCATCAAAGCGATATTCGGGACAATCGCGATAATGCACGATAGTTCTGCTACCGTTTTGTTGATTGAGCGTGATGTAGGATGTTGGTATTTTGCCTTGTTGCAATCGCCGACAATTTTTTGTATCAATGGTGTGATGTTGCAAATCATTCAAGATAGTTTGACTGTCAGCTTCGTCAATTAACACACCAGCCCAAGCGCTGTTATGACCAAGCTGATTTAATACAACCAAGGTGTTAGTTGCATTACCACCGCGAGATTTGTACTGGCGAAGGGCACGTTGTTCACTGTCTTCGCCGGGATAGCTTTCGACGGTATTGACGATATCTAAGGTTGCGATACCTACTGCTAGGATAGTTGCCATAAATGTAAGTTCAGCCTCTTGCCCAAAAAGAACAGGACAAGAGGGTAAATAAATGACTCTTAGATATTATCGAAGATAGCACCGACAGCAGCAGTAATATCATCAACATTCCCTGTGCCAGCAATAGAATGTAATTTACCTTGCTGTTGGTAGTAACCTATCAATGGTTGGGTTGATTCTTGATAGACATTTAGACGATTGCCGATAGTTTCTTCATTATCATCAGCACGTTGGAACAATGGGCCACGGCAGACATCACATTCATCGTAATTTTTAGCTGGTGAGTAATAGATATTGTAGATAGAACCACAGTCTTTGCAGGTTCGACGGCCGGTTAAACGTTTTAATAAATCGTCAAAGGCAACATCAAGCAATACAACGCCTTGCAACGGTTGACCAAGTTCTGCCAACATTGAATCAAGCGCTTCTGCTTGGGCAATATTGCGAGGGAAACCATCCAAAATATAGCCATTTTTAGCGTCATCTTGTGATAAACGTTCACGAATTAAGCCAATAACGATGTCATCAGATACTAAAGCACCGGCATCCATTGCTGATTTTGCTTTTAAACCAAGTTCAGTTCCAGCATTGACGGCTGCTCGTAGTAAGTCACCAGTAGAGATTTGTGGGATGTTATATTTTTTTGATAACACTACACCTTGTGTGCCTTTGCCTGAGCCGGGTGCGCCTAATAAAACTGTTCTCATAAATTGCCTCTCTCAATTATGTTTGCTTAGCTAAAAGCCATTTTTGTTTGTTAAGATTGTAATGATGCGGTTAAGGCATCAAGTTGTTGTGCAACGTCGTGCAGTATTTCAGGGATGACGTCAGCAGGAAGTTGCAATTGCTCCCATGCTACAGGGTTAAGTGGTGGAACATGATGATCGCCACTGTGACCAAATTCACCAGTAGCAGTGACCATAATGTCTGCAACATGGATTATGGCGACATGCAATGGATCGTTTACGGCCAATTCAGGACTATGATGCAAACGTGCAGGTTCGATCAATGACTCTGGCAAGCGCCACTTCCTGATAAGTGCTTCACCGACTTCGGTATGATCAAAACCGAAAATTCGACGTTCGGCTTGATAGATAAGCTCTTGACCAAATTGTGCTGCATTAATAGCCTCACGAGCCAGTTCAGGCATCGACTGATACATGACCAGACAACCAATATTGTGTAATAAACCACTGGTAAAAAACTGTTCTGTTGCCGGTAGTTTGCAACGTTTTGCTATGTGCTTTGCTGTGAGTGCACAGGCAAGGCTATGACGCCAAAATTCATCCAGATTAATTAAAGAACCTGGAATGCCCTTAAATGCATTAATGACCGATGTAGCCAAAACAAGTTGAATCAGTTCTTTGGTGCCCACAATTGTAATCGCTCTTGGAATGGTATTAATTTGCGACGGGAAACCATAATAAGGACTGTTGACAATTTTAAGCAAACGCGTGGTTAATGCTGGGTCGGTATTAATCACTTCGCTAATATCATCTGCCGAAGTATTGGCTTGTTGAATTAAGGTGCTTAGTTGAGCATAGGTGCTCGGTGGAGAAACTAATTCCAGTGATTTTGTGACCAAGGTATCGGCTGATAAAGTCATGTTAGTCAAAACCATGTTGAGTGGTTGATTTGGATTTTAGTTGAAAGTTTATTAGCTGTTGCATCACAGGATGGCTTAAATCACAAAATCGAAAACGGTCAAGCTGTTGGGCTTGCTGTTGTTTTAATTCGTTATGATGTGATTGCTGTTCTGTCATTAGCGTAGACTCACAGATGATGATTCAGTAAACAATTGACTGATTGTAGCGCCTAGTTTACCAGCAAAACGATCCAGGTAATTTGGTCTGGGCGTATAATCAACGATCTCTTCTGCACCAATTATGTCACGTGCAACAGTACTACTGTTGGCTAAACCATCAATTAAACCAAGCGGTAAGGCTTGTTCACCAGACCAAAATAACCCAGTAAATAAATCAGGGTTATCTGCTAATCGATCACCTCGACCTGCTTTGACCACATCAATAAATTGTTGATGAATAGTATTAAGCATAGTATGTGCATGATCTATGTCTTTGTCCTTCATAGGAAGGAAGGGATCAAGAAAAGCTTTGTTTTCACCGGCAGTCAGCGAACGACGCTCAACACCTAATTTGGCAATCGTATCGGTAAAGCCAAAACTATCCATTCGTACACCGATTGAGCCAACAATGCTGGCTTTATCAGCATAAATTTCTTTGGCAGCAACAGCGATATAATAACCACCGGATGCACATACATCCTGGATTACCGCATAGATAGGAAAGTCAGGACGTGTTGTTTCAAGTCGTTTGATTTCATCATTGATGATACCTGCTTGAACCGGGCTACCACCAGGTGTATTCAGTCTTAAGATCAAGCCTTTGGCATGTTGATTGTCAAAAGCATTACGGATACCCGTTACGATTGTGTCAGCATTCGCTTCGGCATCGGCAGCAATTGCACCATTAATTTCGACCAAAGCCGTATGCGCTGTTTGATGAGATGCTATATCGCCTGATGGATTTGCCATGATCACAATGGCAACAAGGTAAAGCACTATAAAGCCCTTAAAGACATAACCCCAGCGGCGACTGGCCCGTTGTTCCTTTAACGCTGCAAAGGCAAGATCTTCAATGATTTTTCGTTCCCAAGTCGATGATGTCGCTTTAGTTTGATTAGTGTTATCACTCGATGATGGAAACTCACCAAATATTGCCATAATTATCCGTTCCGTATAGTTAGTTGTAGAGTCAAAATGGCCAGTAAATCATAACCGTCAAACTAGGACAAGTTGTTTAGCCATTGTTCAACTTCATATAAGTTGTTGACCAAACCTTTCGGCTTGCATACTTGTAGCCTGTCTTTACCATGGGCACCATGTGTAATTGCAAGACTATCAGCGCCAGCATTATGTGCCATTTGTAAATCAAATTCGGTATCACCGATCATTAATGTTGCCTTAGGTGCGACACCTAAAAAGTCCATTAATTGTTCTAACATTTGTGGATGGGGTTTTGAATGACATTCATCAGCGCAACGTGTTGCGTGAAAAAAAACATCTAATTCAGTTTGTTTGAGTACTTTAGTTAAACCACGCCGACTTTTGCCTGTTGCGACGCCCAGAAAATAATTTCGTTGAGCCAGCTTTTTTATAAGTGCGTGGGCATGATCAAATAAAGGTGTGTGATGCGGGCTGTTTAGCCATACGTCACGATAGCCATCGGCAAGTGCTGTTACCAGACTCTCACTGGCACCGGGATAGAGTGTTTGTACGGCTTCGTTTAACCCCAAACCAATAATGTGTTTAATTGAGTCATCGTCGAGTGGTTCGAGTTCTAAATGCTGTATTGCCTGCTGCATACAATCGACAATATGGCCTGTGGAATCCATTAAGGTGCCGTCCCAATCAAATACTATCAGTTCGTATTGGCTCATGACCCATCTCTTAAACGATTAATAACACTTTGTAATGATTCTGGTAGCGGCGCTTCAAGCATTAGTTCTTGACCTGATGTCGGATGAGTAATACCGAGTTTCCAAGCATGCAAAAATAGACGTTTTAAACCGAATTTTTTCATATCTTTGTTAAATTGACGATGACCATATTTATCGTCACCTGCTAAAGGATGGCCAGTATGAGCAGCATGAACACGAATTTGATGGGTACGTCCGGTGAATAAAACAACCTCGACCAATTGGGCAATGCTAAATTGGTCAACAGGGATAAATAAGGTTTTAGAATGCTTCCCTTCGGGATCAACGCGCACCATACGTTCACCCGATGAAACGGTATTTTTAAGTAAAGGTTGTTCAATCAGTAGTTGTTCGGTGCATAAGTTACCTTTAACAACCGTCAAATAGCGTTTATTTAAATCGTGATTAAGCATTTGTTGCTGCAAATTGAGTAGCGCACCTCGATTTTTTGCGAGCAATAAACAACCAGAAGTGTCACGATCAAGACGATGCACCAGTTCAAGATAGGGTAATTCTGATCGTGTTACGCGCAAGGCTTCAATAATGCCTTGATTAATAGTGCTACCCGCATGAACAGCGAGTCCAGCAGGTTTATTTAACACCAAGAGGTCGTCATCTTCTAATAAAACACACTGTTCAAGTTGTTGGCGTAGATGATCGTGAACAGTTGTTGGTGTGGTGTCTTCTGCAACACGGAGGGGGGGTACGCGGAGGCTATCGCCTGCTTGTAATTTATACGTCTGTTTGATCCGTCCTTTATTAACCCTGACTTCACCTTTACGTATTGCACGATAGATTCGACTTTTTGGCACCCCCTTTTCCAAGGTCAGTAAAAAGTTATCGATACGTTGACCTGCTTGTGCAGCAGTTATGTCAATGAATTGGACAGAAGGTGTGGTGTTGGTCGATGTCATAAAAAGTCAGAATTATATTGCTGATAAATCATCAGACTGTTATATTCAGTCGGCGGTCTATTTAATAAAGCGTCAAGTATACTGACTTTTGTTAAGTTAAACCTGAATTTGGCATTGTCGCGCCTTCGCAATTCGAAGTCGAGGCGGCATCTGCCCCCAAAGTTTTGTAAGAAGCGTTTGACACCGGTCAAGCGTGATTTGGTGCTCGAAATGATGAGCATGAAGATAAGTGGTTCCCGCGTCTTGGTTATAAAGAAACAATAAAAGTACCAGGCAGGACAGTGACAAAGTAATTAATAACAATGTAGGTATCTGGCCAGCTACACCAGGGGGTGAAGCGCTGATACTGAGAAGTAAGTCGCAGCACATTATTGCGACAGTGGTTAAATCGAAAGCGCTGAATACAGTGCGAAACCACAAGGTAAGGGAAAACAATGCGCACATCTAAGACGTATTGAACTATTAATTGCAGTGATGGGTTATGTCGTCCTGTATAAGTCAGAATTGACTTTTTAAGTCCTTTTAAAAAGGATTAGCCAGCGTGAGAGCCTCAATTATGAGGTTAATGCATGAAGCGAATTTTAATTAACGCAACACATGAAGAAGAGTTGCGCGTAGCGATGGTCGATGGCCAACGTTTATTTGATCTGGATATTGATGTTCCTTCTCGGGAGCAAAAAAAAGGCAATATCTACAAAGGTAAAATCACCCGAGTTGAACCTAGTTTAGAAGCTGTTTTTGTTGAATATGGTTCGGAAAGACAAGGTTTCTTACCTCTTAAAGAAATTTCACCTAGTTACTTTAAACAGCACGATAAAAAAGACAATGAGTCTGGACGTATTAACGTGCAAGACGTATTGTCAGTCGGTCAAGAATTGGTTATTCAAGTTGAAAAAGAAGAGCGAGGCAATAAAGGCGCTGCACTGACAACCTTTATCAGTTTAGCGGGACGTTATTTGGTGTTAATGCCAAATAGCCCTCGTGCTGGCGGTATTTCACGTCGAATTGAAGGTGATGATCGTGCTGAATTACAAGAAGCGTTACGATCATTAGATATTCCTGAAGGTATGGGCATGATTGTCCGAACTGCTGGTGTCGGTAAACAAGCTGAAGAATTGCAATGGGATTTAGAATATCTCGTGCAATTATGGATGGCGATTGATAAAGCAACACAAGAACGTAAAGCGCCATTTCTAGTTTATCAAGAAAGCAATATTATCATTCGTGCCTTACGTGATTATTTACGTAAGGATATTGGTGAAATTTTGGTGGATTCACCAGAAGTTTACCAGACTGGCTATGACTTCATTCGCATGGTTATGCCGCATGAGCTCAATAAATTTAAACTTTATCAAGATAAAGTACCTTTATTTACACGCTACCATATTGAAAGCCAAATTGAGACAGCATTTCGTCATGAAGTACGACTTCCATCTGGTGGTGCATTGGTTATTGATCCAACGGAAGCACTTATTTCAATTGATGTTAACTCTGCCAGAGCCAATAAAGGCGGCGATATTGAAGAAACGGCATTTAATACCAATCTTGAAGCTGCAGAAGAAATAGCTCGTCAATTACGTCTTCGCGATTTAGGTGGTTTAGTTGTTATCGATTTCATCGATATGGGGCCAAGCCGTCATCAACGTGAAGTCGAAAATCGATTACGTGATCATTTGAAAGTCGATCGTGCGCGTGTTCAAGTCGGTCGTATCTCACGTTTTGGTTTGCTTGAAATGTCACGCCAACGTTTACGTCCGTCATTGGGCGATGCACATCAAGAAGTCTGTCCACGTTGTGCTGGTTTAGGTCATGTTCGTGGTGTCGAATCACTTGGTTTGGCTGTACTTCGATTGGTCGAAGATGAAGCCTCACGTGATAATATTACTAAGTTAATTGTGCAGTTACCCGTACCTGTCGCCACCTTTATGCTTAATGAAAAACGGGTACAACTTGATGTGATTGAGCGACGCCATGGTGTGACATTATTGTTGATACCTAATCCTCATCTTGATACACCTCATTATGATATTGAACGTATTAAAGATGGTGGTGATCGTGCTGAAGTTAGCCACCACCTAATGGTTACACCAGAGCCAGAACTACCTGTTTCGTTAAAAGAAAGACCAGCTGTTGAACAAGCAGCAGTGACCGGCGTGTCACCTACTGCACCACCACCGGTGATGAAACCTGCAGAGCAAGTAGTCGAGAAAAAACCAAACTTATTGAAACGACTATTAAATGTATTGTCAGGCAAAGCAGTAGATGAACCACAACAAAAAGTTGAAACTGAACAAGCTCCGACAGAACAACAGTCTGAACCTGATCGTGACATTAATAAGCGTCCACGTAATCGAAATAATCGTCGTAATGTTCGTAAGCCAAAACCAGAGCAAACCAATGATGTTGTGAAAACGACTGCTCAGGCTGTTGAAAAACCGCAGCAATCTCAACCTGAATCTAATCAAGATGACAGTGGTGAGCAGGGACAAGGTCGAAATAATAATGCCAGACGTTCGCGTCGTGGCGGTCGTCGTCGTCGTCCTAAAAATGAAAACGATATAGCGGTAATCATTCCAGATGATGCAGGTAACCGTCTGCCTCCTGAGAAAAAAGAAGTCGATGGCAATGCTGTCCCACAAGATGTCCCACCTGAGATTAATGGCAATGCGATTCCACAACAGGAAGTGAAAGAAGTCGATGGTAATAAGCCGACTGAGAATGAAGCCAAACCTAAACCAAAGCGTAGTAAAACGGCAACTGGAACACCTCGTCGTCGCCGTCCATCACCTAAAAAAGACAGCGATAGTGGCAATGTAGTTAATGCCAGTACAGGGGTAGAAAAATATATTACATCAGCAGATAATAGTGTTGAAAACAAAGATGCTTTTCACACCACGACTAAGGCTGCGAACACAGAAGATGTTAACCAAGGATAAATTCTCGTCTGAACACCTGTTGGCCCTTATTGGTCAACAGGTGATTTATCAAAATCAGCAATGTGAAATTATTGAACTGCTTGATGGGTGTCAACTTGTGTTACAAGTATTGAAATCGGATAAGAGTATTCAGGCTACCCAATATGGTGAAGGCCACAGAACAGTGCCCATTACCCATATTCTGCCGGTTTTTGATGGTGAAGGGTGCCTACATGGCGATTTGGTTGCCGCTGGCCTGGAACACCTGCTACTTGATATTTGCAAGCAACTCTCGCACAGCAATTAAATCTTGTTCAGTATCGACACCATGACCACTGCTTATTGTTGCGGCAGTAAGATGTATTTTTTTACCATGAAACAGTGCTCGCAATTGTTCTAACGATTCTTCTTGTTCTAACACACTGGGCGTCAGTTCAGAATAATGCTTTAGAAAGCTTGCACGATAGCCATATAAGCCAATATGACGATAGTGTGGCAATTCCGGTAGTAGCGTCGATTCCTTATTAAAATGATCTCGCATCCATGGAATAGGCGCACGACTGAAGTACAAGGCATAGCCTTGGCTATCCATCACAACCTTAACGACATTTGGATCAAATACGTGTTTTTCCTGTTCTATTCGACAGTATAAGGTCGCTATATCAGCATCGGTATGTAGCTGCAAATCGTCTGCTACTTGATTAATCAGAGTGGCTGGTAAACAAGGCTCATCACCTTGTACATTAATGATAATGTCATCGTTAGCAAAGCCGCGAAGTGCAGCTACTTCAGCCAAACGATCTGTGCCAGAAGGATGATTTGCATTAGTCATACATACATCAGCACCAAACTGGCTGGCTACACGTTCAATCCGTTGATCATCAGTGGCAATAATAACGTGTGACGCATGACTTTCCTGTGCACGCTCGTACACGTGCTGAATCATTGGTTTGCCAGCAATATCTAATAATGGTTTGCCTGGAAGTCGGCTGGATGCATAACGTGCCGGAATAACGATTTTGAAGCTCATTTAGCTCTCTTCATCATCGGCTAATTGACGGGCTTCATCGGTTAACATAACCGGAATATCATCACGAATAGGATAGGCCAAACGACAGGCGGGACATACCAGTTCTTGTTGTGACTTTTTATAATGCAGACCGCTTTTGCAACTTGGGCAAGCGAGGATATCGAGCAGGGTTTTATCCATAGTAATGTGTTCCGGCAAGTTTAATAATAAGTTGGTCTAAGAGTTTACCTTGAATTGTGGCATCAATGGGAACGAACCACATATTAGGTTTGGCAAAGGACTGACATTTTACCGCATCTTTCTCAGTCATTAGTATTGGCAAGTCATCACTAAATTGGAGATCTGACTCGCGAAAACAATGATGATCTGTAAAACTATGTTCAATCACGGACATGTTGTGTTGGCGTAATTGTTCAAAAAACCGTTGAGGATTACCGATACCTGCAACCGCATGAATGATTTTACCACTGAATTGATCAAGCGATTTTGTCAGTGCCGAATCGCTCAGATTTATTGCTGCACCTTGTTCTAATTGCATCGAAAAATCAGTGCTGGTCGGTGATGAATTAACTACAATAAAATCACTTTGCTTTATCCTGTTAAGCGGTTCACGTAATGGCCCAGCGGGTAGACAAAGTTGGTTACCAAATTGACGTTGACCATCGACAATAACGATTTCGATATCACGTTTTAAAGCGTAGTGTTGCAGACCATCATCAGAAATTATGATATTACAATTGTGCTGTTCAACTAGCAGTCTGGCTGCAGCAACGCGATCTGGCGCAACAGCCATTGGACACAGCGTATGGCGATGGATCAGTACTGGCTCATCACCAACAAGCTTGGCAACACTGTTTTTATCGACAAGTTGAGGATAATGTTCAGCATGACCACCATAACCTCTACTTACTATGCCTGGTCGATAGCCTGCATTTTTTAGCTGCCTGGATAACCAAATCACAAAAGGCGTTTTACCGGTACCACCTACTGTTATATTGCCAACAACAATGACTGGCACTGAAATCTGATGTTGTTTAAACGCACCACTGACATAGAGTTGCCTACGTAAGCTAATAATGATCTGATATAGCATTGATAACGGCCACAATAACCAACGAAGTGGGCGTGGTTGATACCAACTGTCAACTAACCATTTCATTATGATGTTAAAACGTGATTAAAAAATCAGTCATGATTTAAGCCGATATTGCAGTGGTAGTGGCAGCATTGTCTTGAAATTGTAAGCGATGCAATTCAGCATAATGTTGACCTTTTTTAATCAACTCAGCATGTGTGCCTGTTTCAATAATGTGGCCATTATGCATCACGATTATTTGATCTGCTTTTTCTATGGTAGACAAACGATGAGCTATGACTAATGTAGTACGTTGTTTCATCAAACGTTCTAAGGCGGCTTGAATATGACGTTCTGCTTCGCTATCCAAGGATGCAGTTGCTTCATCTAAGATCAAAATTGGCGCATCACGTAATAAAGCACGAGCAATGGCAATACGTTGACGTTGTCCACCGGACAATAGCACACCATTTTGGCCCACTTGTGTCGCCAGGCCTTCAGGCAATGCCTCGATAAAATCCCAGGCATGGGCTGCTTTTGCAGCAGCGATGATGTCATTATTTGATACATGTTGTTTTTGACCATAGGCAATGTTATTAGCCACGGTGTCATTAAATAACACAACATTTTGATTGACCAGGGATATTTGTTGTCTCAGATTAGTCAGGCTTAACTGGTTAATATCAATGCCATCTAGTTCAATCTGACCTGATTCAATGGCATAAAAACGCGCTAATAAACTGACCAGAGTGGTTTTACCACTGCCGGAATGGCCGACAAAAGCAATTGTTTGCCCAGGCTTTACATGAAAAGAAATATCATTGAGAACAGTTTTGTTTTTGCCACCATAACTAAAGCTGACATGTTTATATTGGATATCACCTTCAGCACGTGCAATGGTTAAGGTGCCATTATCCTGTTCAGGTTCTTGATCAAGTAAGTTAAAAATACTTTGGGCCGCAGCAATACCGGCTTGCAGTTTGGCATTAACTTTAGTTAATCTTTTTAACGGCGTTAACAGCATGAACATGGCTGTTACAAAAGAGATGAAACTACCTACGGAAATTTGTCCGAGCATATCTGGCAACGTTGCCAAATAGATAACACCTGATAAACCTAATACCGAAATAAATTGGATAATCGGCTGGCTAATGGCATTAGTTGTAATCATCTTCATACGTTGGCGACGATTTTGTTGATTGGTTATATCAAAACGTTTGCTTTCATAAGCCTGACTGCCGAAGGTTTTAACCTCACGCTGGCCCTCGATGATTTCAGAACAAATATGACCAACATCACCCATAGAGCTTTGAATATTTTGACTTATTTTTCTAAAACGCAAACTGATTTTGATAACAATCAGTGCAATGAGTGGCACAGTCAGTAAAATGATCAACGCCAAGGTGCCGTTAAGATACACCATCCAGGCAAGCAAACCTAACACCGTTAAACTGTCTCGAATAAGTGTCAACACAGCATCGGTTGAGGCTTCAGCTACCTGTTCAACATCGTACAGCAACTTGGACATCAATTGCCCAGAGTTACTTTGGTCATAAAAACGCGATGGCAGCGTAATGAGATGGTCAAACATTTGAGCACGTAAGGTTTTTATAACATTACGTGCAATCCAGCCTAAACCATATTCGGTCATAAAGTTGGCAGCACCGCGTATTAAAAACAGACCGATCAACAGCAATGGAATCAGTTTGATGGTGTCAGGATCACGTTCAACAAAACTGCCATCCATTAATGGTTTCATCAATGCGGCCAAACCTGTTTCTGTGGCCGCATATAAAGCCATAGCGAATATAGCCGCGACAAACACTAACCAATAAGGCTTTACGTAACTGAGTAAACGGCGATAAATAGTCACCGCATTGATAGGTTGGTGCGCAGCAATCATTTTTGTCCGTTATTGGTTTGTCGAGTAGCCAATGTTAAGCGCGTGTAGCCAAGTGCTTGTGCCGTATCCATTGCTGTGACGATGTATTGGTATTCTGAGCCGGCATCGGCACTGATAATAATGTGAGGATCAGGGTTGTCACCTACGGTTTTGCGTAATTCAGTCGATAATTGCTCTTTAGTAGGCTTGGTTAAAACCACATCATTAATCGTAAACGTACCATCTGTATTGATGACGATATCAATAGGACTTTCTTGTTCAACCAGGGCTTCTCCTGTTGCTTCAGGCAGGTCTACTTTGAGTGAACTTTCTCGAATAAAGCTGGTTGAAACCATAAAAAATAATAATAATAGAAATACCACATCAATCATTGGCGTTAGATTAACGTCGGGTTCTTCTGGTGTCGTTGGTGACAGTTTCACTTTTCAGTCACTCCATTGAAGTCATGAGCTTGATCTGTTTGCATCACACCCTCATCCAGATCAAATGAACGTTCACCATGTAAGATTTCGATTAATTTCATCGCTTGTTCTTCCATATCAACCACGAGGATATTAATTTTTCCTCGGAAATAACGATAGAAAATAAGACTGGGAATGGCAATAACCAAACCGGCAGCAGTCGTTATCAAGGCTTCTGATATACCGCCTGCCAGGATTTCCGGATTGCCGACGCCTTGGGCAGTGATGATTGCAAATACCTTAATCATGCCGATAACCGTACCTAATAGACCAAGTAGAGGTGATATCGCTGCAATCGTGCCAAGCGTATTAAGGTTGCGTTCTAATTCCAAGGTGACATGTCTACCAACATCCTCAATACCTTCTTTGGTAATGTCACGGGAGCAATCACGATGGACTAAACCTGCGGCTAGAATTTGACCTAAAGGCGAGTTATTGCGCATGGCTTTGATGCGATTATCGTCAACTTGTTTATAACGCAGCCATTGCCAAATCTGAGTTAGAAGATCAGGCGGCGATATCCGCTTGGCTTGCAAACTCCAGAAACGTTCGGCAATGATCGCCATTGCAAGTACAAGACAAATAAACAGTGGAAACATTAATAATCCACCGGCTTTAAATAGCTCTAACATAAAGTTGCATCTCAATGACTAATAAAACTGCGACCATGATACGTGAAAATGATCTTAGTCTGTAGCATCAGGCTGCTGAGTCCAGATTTTTCGTGCTTGTTGACGCCATCCAATCACGTGATTTATTTTATCATCATTAAATTTGACTAAAATTGCGCCATCAGCGGCACTATTGGCAACGCGAGCGCCAGCATGTTTATAGCGAGCCACAACCTCTTTCGCAGGAAAATGATAGCGATTGGCATAACCTACCGGAAATAAAACAGTATCTGGCTGAACGTGTTCGATAAAAGGTGCACTAGATGAGGTTTTGCTGCCATGGTGCGGTGCAACTAATAGTGATGATTGTAAGGCTTGCCCATAACGCTTGATTAGGCGCTGTTCGGTCTCGAATTCAATATCACCGGTTAATAATACACTGCCACTAGCGGCTGATACTTTGAGCACACACGACAAATTATTGTCACTATCAACATCATCTGGATAGGGATTTAATATAGAAAATGTGATGCCATCCCATCGCCATGATTGTCCTGCAAGGCAGGGCTGAGACTCGCTAAATAGATCGGGAACACTGGTATAAATCTGGTCGATAGTGAAGGCATCAATCAAGGCTGGTGCACCGCCTTTATGATCATTATCGCCATGACTGACAATTAGGCTATCGATATGTGAGATACCGTGATGTTTTAGAAAAGGGATAATAATCGTTTTACCACTATCAAAGCGGTCACTGAATTTAGCGCCTGTATCAAATACTAAGGTATGGTGCTGTGTTTGTATCACCGCCGATAATCCTTGCCCGACATCCAATAAATAAAACCAGAAAGTATTTGCTTGCGGTCGTTCAGGACTTGTCAACAAAAGAGGTGCGAAACCAACTAATCCTAACCACTTGGCTGGTGTTGCCTTGGGTGTTAACACTATGATTGTGGCAATGATGATACTTAGCCAATGGAAAAATGAGAGTGGAGGACCAGACCACGATGCAATTGGTAATGATGCAAAGTAAGTCAGTATTGGCCAAAAATGGCTGAGTAAGCTATCGGCAAATTGAAATAACACAATACCAAGCGGTTCTATAATCCAAATAATGACAGAGGCGAGTAATACAAGAGGCACAACAACAAAGCTGATAAAGGGCACAGCAATTAAATTGGCTAGTGGTGCAATGAGCGAGGTTTGCATGAAGAATAGCAATAATAAGGGGCTGATGCCTAAAGCAATTAAATAATGTATTTTTAGCCATTGCCATACTATGGCTGGGAAACGATTCTGACTGACAAAAATAATAATGGTGACAGCGGTAAATGATAACCACAGACCAGCAGACAAGATCGATAATGGATCCCATACTAAAACCAGAAACAAACTTAACGCTAAAATACGTTTACTATCAATAGGTCTTCTTATCAGTAGAGCCAACATCGCGGTGGCAACCATGATTAATGCACGTTGGGTTGGCAGTGAAAAACCTGCCATAGCAGCATAAAACAATGCTGTAATAAAGCCTGCAATTGCCCCCATTTCATTGGCTGATAATAGTAATAAATTGGCAGATCGTAATGACCATAATCGACGAAAGCAGACAAAGCCAATCATCGCTGCCAACCCTATATGTAAACCGGAGATGGCTAATAAATGTGCGGTACCTGTTGCACGTAATGCCTGCCATTGAGTTTGACTTATATCGTTTTTAATGCCGGTAGTCAGTCCTTGGATAAGGCCATAAAACTGACTGTCTTCTAGGTGAAATTTGATCTTATCAGCTAAGTTTTGTCTGAGTTTATTGATCGAATAAAATGGTGGTTTAGCTAGTTTATGATTAGTGTCGGTTGCGCGAACATAAGCCGTTGCACCAATATGATGTTGAAATAGCCACGCTTCATAATCAAATCCACCTGGATTCATAGTGCCATAGGGCTGTTTTAACTTAACGCGCAGCTGCCAGCTTTCACCGGCAGTTAGACTATCAGGCAAAGGTGAATACCACGATATACTGAGTCGTTTAGGCAAAGCGAGTTGCGAAGATAGATCCGGTATAAATTCAAAGCGAATTTTGTGTTGATCGCGTGCAGGGACGGTTGCAACAATGCCTTTTATGGTCAGTTCTTGTCCTGCTAAATCAGGTGATAAACGATCATTGATGATCTGATGACTGTAGAATAGGCACCACAACATGCCTAAACTTGCAATGGCGAGATAGCGGGTTGGCGCAAACCTTACTAACACTAGGGCGGGAATAGTTAGCCACAGATAGTGAGCCGAAGGTAAATCAGCAAGTTGTAATAGCAAAGCACATCCCAGTGCAAATGACATAGCAGTTTTAATCATATATCCCTATAATGGCGACCGACTTAATAATCAAGATGACAGTGAATGCCACGTAAGTTTCTTAAACGCATCATGCCTGATCATAAAACGATGCGCGACCATCCGCATCTGCAAAAATTCGGGCAACGACTTGCTGAACCCAAATTATGGCATCTTAATCGACGTTCTGTTGCTGGTGGACTTGCTTTGGGGGTGTTTATTGCATTTATGCCAATACTCGGGCAAATGTTTGTTGCAGCGGCTTTAGCAATTGTGTTTCGCGTCAATTTACCTATTGCTGTGATGGGGGTTTGGATAACCAATCCATTAACCTTGGCACCTCTCTCTTATTTTACCTATAAAATTGGTGCATGGCTTCTGGGTATTCCCGTTGGGCACTATGCTTTTCAGATGTCTTGGGAATGGTTTAGCGGTGAGTTTCTATTAATATGGCAACCACTTGTTCTGGGAAGTTTGATCTGCGGGGTTATGGCTGCTGTTCTGAGTATTATCTTTGTCAGGCTGGCATGGCGTTTAATCGTTATTCGTAGCTGGTTATTACGCCAACGTAAAAATAAAAAACCAGATATCAACTCGTAGACAAACAGCCATCAATCAGGGTTAAGGTTTTATCCATTCTGGCAGCAAGTTCAATGTCATGGGTCACAATCACTAATGCGGTACCAAACCTTGCATTTAATTCCAAAATTAAATCAAAAATAGTTTGGGCAGTGCGATGATCTAAATTTCCCGTTGGTTCATCAGCCAACAAACAATCAGGTTGGGTAATCAGTGCCCGAGCTAATGCAGCACGTTGCCGCTCACCGCCTGATAATTCACTTGGTTTATGAGCTAACCGATGTCCAAGCCCTACTTGCACAAGTAAATCAGATGCTTGTTGCTGAGCCTGTTTTGGTGTTATCCCTGAAATAACGAGTGGCATTGCAACATTTTCAACTGCAGTAAATTCGGGCAATAAATGATGAAATTGATACACAAAGCCCAGACTTTGATTTCGCAATTTGCTTAATGCGTTTATCGATAGGCTATTGATGTCTTGACCATGAATTAGCACTTGGCCTTGCGTTGGTTCATCCAAACCACCGAGTAAATGTAACAAGGTACTTTTGCCCGAGCCAGAACTACCAACGATGGCCAATCTATCGCCCTTATTCACCGTTAGGTTAATGTCGGTTAACACGTCGGTTTTTAAATGACCATCAGCAAATTGCTTGGCAAGATGTTGGCATTGAAGCACACTAGAATTAGTCATAGCGTAATGCCTCCGCAGGGCGAATTTTTGCTGCTCGCCAAGATGGGTAGATTGTTGATAGCAAGGATAAAATAAAAGAGGTAATGCCAATAACAGTGACATCACTCCACTGCAAGTCAGATGGCAAACTACTAATGTAATACACATCAGCTGGTAAGAAGTGATAGCCCAACATGCGTTCTAATGCGGCAATAATGGTTTCAACATTGAGTGCTAATGCGACACCGCCAACAACACCAATTAAGGTGCCAAACAAGCCAATCAACGTACCTTGCACCATGAACACCGCCATAATATCGCGTGGTGTCATGCCCAAGGTGCGTAATATGGCAATATCAGCCTGTTTATCCGTCACCATCATGATTAATGTTGAAACAATATTAAATGCGGCAACAGCAACAATCAGTAGCAAAATAACAAACATGACTGTTTTTTCTGTTTTTAAGGCGCGGAAAAAATTAGCATGTTGATAGGTCCAATCAGCTGCGCGATAAGTCGCTGGTAGGGTTGCCAGCAACTCCCTGGTAATACGAGGCGCTTGATATACATCGTCATATTCTAAACGTAGCCCCGATACCTTACCTTGAATTCGAAATAATTTAGCCGCATCACTGACATTCATAATGGCTAGGCTACTGTCGTATTCATACATGCCGATTTCAAATACACCAACGACATTAAGTCGTTTTAAACGTGGTATCACGCCAGCCGGAGTAGGCGTGACATGGGGCGTAATCATGGTGATCTTGTCGCCAGTACTGACGCCCATTGCCATGGCGAGATCTTTACCTAAGATGATGCCAAAACTGCCTTGTTTAAGATCATCAAATTGACCTTGGATAATTTTGTCGCCGATAGTAGAAACATGTCTTTCAAGTTGTGGGTCAACACCTCTAACCAAGGTACCTCGAACGCGACTGCCTTGGCTTAACATCGCCTGACCTTCGACAAAGGGTGCTGAATCGAGTAAGTCAGGGTAGTTTTTTACTAACTGTTGTAGTTCACGCCAATCTTGTAATGTACCGTCAGCACCTGTAATAAAGGCATGTGATGTCATGCCTAAAATACGTTCGCGTAGTTCTTTTTCAAAGCCATTCATAACCGATAACACCGTGATTAATGCCGCAACACCAAGTGCGACACCAAACATAGACGTTAAGGATATAAATGAGATGAAATGATTTCGGCGTTTAGCGCGGGTATAGCGTAGGCCGATGAAGACACTTAAAGGTCTAAACATAGAGTTCTATTTTTTCAAAAGAGTGAATGAGAGCGCTGTGTAAGACAGGCTTCACAGCGCATAGTTTCACTATTATTCTGCGTAAACGGTTTTAGTACCAGATTCACTGCCCAGTAATAAAACATCAGCAGGACGCATTGCAAATAAGCCATTGGTGACGACGCCAACGATATTATTTAATTCTTTTTCTAATTTAATCGGTTCCATGATGTCCCAGCCGTGCACATCCAGGATCACGTTGCTGTTATCAGTGATAAAACCTTCACGGTAGACAGGTTGCCCACCCATTTTGACGATTTCACGCGCGACATAGCTGCGCGACATCGGCACAACTTCAACCGGTAAAGGAAATTTGCCTAATACATCGACTAATTTACTTTGATCAGCGATACAGACAAATTTATCTGCCGCTGCTGCGATAATTTTTTCGCGTGTTAACGCACCACCACCGCCTTTGATTAATTTTAATTGGTGATTTGATTCATCAGCGCCATCAACATAAACCGCTACGTTGCCTACTTCATTTAAATCAAAAACATGAATGCCATGCTCTTGCAAACGTTTAGTAGAAACAATTGAACTGGAAACCGCACCTTCAATACGACCTTTGATTGTTGCGAGCGCATCAATAAAGTGATTTACAGTTGAACCAGTGCCTACACCTACAACACCATCAGTCGTGATATGTTCAAGTGCAGCCCAAGCGGCTTGTTTCTTCATTTCATCAGCTGTCATTTGCTTCATCCTTATTTGTTTAACGTGAATATTTATCTCAACAATTATAGAGATAAATGAGTGGCAATGGTAACGTTACACGATATGATCAAGAAAATTAATGTTATTTACCTAAGAACTAATGATGCAATGCTGAACCAATATGTAGAAAAAATCCTGACGTCACACGTTTATGATGTGGCTATAGAAACACCGTTAGATGTGATGTCGAGACTATCGAAGCGACTTAAAAATACGATCTTACTCAAACGCGAAGATTTGCAACCCGTGTTTTCATTCAAGTTACGTGGTGCCTATAACCGAATGAGTAAGTTGTCGGTTGAAGAATCAAACGCGGGAGTTGTCGCTGCATCTGCTGGTAATCATGCCCAAGGTGTAGCGTTGGCAGCTAAAAAAATGACTATTTCAGCATTAATTGTCATGCCAAAAACGACACCAGCAATCAAGGTTGAAGCTGTTCGAGCCTATGGCGCTGAGATTGTTCTTCATGGCAATAGTTATGATGATGCCTATAGCTATGCTTTAGAACTTTCTAAAAAACAGGGTCGCACCTTTATTCATCCCTATGACGATCCTGAAGTCATTGCGGGCCAAGGTACGATTGCAATGGAGATTTTGCGCCAACATGCGGATCCGATCCATGCGGTCTTTATTCCAGTTGGTGGCGGAGGCTTGATTGCAGGTATGTCGGCTTATATCAAAGCAATCAGACCCGAAATTAAAGTAATCGGTGTTGAGCCGGATGATGCAGCCAGTATGAAAGCAGCATTAGAGGCAGATCAACGTGTTATTTTAGATCAGGTTGGCTTATTTGCAGATGGTACAGCGGTGAAACAAGTTGGTGCTGAACCGTTTAGAATCGCTCGCGAAACAGTCGATGAAATAGTCACTGTCGATAGTGATGAATTATGTGCTGCCATTATGGATATATTTGATGACACACGTTCAATTGCCGAGCCTTCTGGCGCGTTAGCCGTTGCTGGTGCTAAAAAATACATTGCGCGTGAACAGCTTCAAGGCCAAACCATTGTGGTGATTGATAGTGGTGCCAATATCAACTTTGATCGCCTCCGTCACGTTGCTGAACGAGCTGAATTAGGTGAGCGTCGTGAAGTGTTATTTGCGACGACGATAGATGAAAAACCAGGAAGCTTTAAACAGTTTTGCCAGGCCTTATCTGATCGCGGTATTACCGAATTTAATTATCGCTATTCAGATAATCAACAAGCCCATGTATTTGTTGGTGTGCGACTTAGTGGTGGTGATAGCGAAAGGCAAGCATTGTTTAAAAGTTTGGATGATGCAGGCTACGATTGGGTTGATTTTAGTGACAATGAGATGGCAAAGCTGCATGTGCGTTATATGGTCGGTGGACATGCGCCCCAAGTTGAACATGAACAGCTTTATCGTTTCGAATTTCCTGAACGGCCGGGTGCCTTACTTCGTTTCTTAACACGGGTTGGACATCGTTGGAATATCAGTCTGTTTCATTATCGCAATCATGGTGCAGCTTATGGTCGCGTATTAGTTGGTGTTCAAGTAAAAGATGATGATCAAACTGAGTTTCAAGCTTTCTTAGATGCATTAGGTTATACCTATACACAAGAAACCAAAAACCCTGCTTATGAAATGTTTCTGAAGTAGTATGATTTAACTATGTCATGTTAGCGTGACTGGATGATGGCTTAAGGAGTTCAATATGACGGGGTTTTCAGACGAGTTGGCGTTCATACTGTCATCAGCAATAAAGCTGTTTTCAGCTTTAATGCTGATGACAATTATTGTTTTTATTGTCTGGCTGATTGCTGCTTACATTATTGATCGCAGTCAAACCCAACAAACTATTCGCCACAATTATCCTGTTATTGGCCGCTTTCGCTATTTTTTTGAGCATCTTGGCGAATTTTTTCGACAATATTTCTTTGCAATGGATCGTGAAGAATTACCTTTCAACCGTGCTCAACGTTCCTGGGTCTATCGTGCTGCAAAAGACATAGATAGCACTGTTGCATTTGGTTCTACCGATAATATTCATGGTGCTGACAGAGTGTTATTTGTAAATTGTTTTTTTCCGACTTTAGGCCAAGATGCCGTTCCAACGACACCTGTGACGATTGGTGATACCTGTACATCCCCTTACACTGCAACGTCGCTGATAAATATTTCAGGTATGAGTTATGGCGCTATCTCGAAACCTGCAATATTAGCGTTGTCCGCTGGCGCTAAAATGGCTGGTTGTTGGTTAAATACAGGCGAAGGCGGTTTATCACCGTATCATCTTGAAGGTGGTGCCGATATTGTCTTTCAAATCGGAACTGCAAAAAATGGTGTGCGTAATGTCAATGGCGATCTGAGTGATGAAAAGCTGCTCGAAGTTGCCGCTTACCCACAGGTTAAAATGTTTGAAATCAAAATCAGTCAGGGTGCAAAACCGGGTAAAGGGGGGATTTTGCCCGGTGACAAGGTCACAGCTGAAATTGCCAAAATCCGTGGTATAGAAATTGGAAAAGATGCCTTAAGCCCCAATCGTCATGTTGATATTACTAGTTACAATGATCTTATTGTGATGATAAAGCGTGTTCGTAAGGTCACAGGTAAGCCCACCGGTTTTAAGATGGTGCTGGGGTCACCGGATCAGCTTGATGACCTATTCAGATTGGTTAAGCAGCAAGGCTTAGATTCTGCTCCTGACTTTATTACGATCGATGGTGCTGAGGGTGGCACAGGTGCTGCTCCAATGGCGTTAATAGATTCTGTTGGAATGCCTCTTCGTGAGAGTTTGCCTATCCTGGTTGATAAATTGAATTATTATGGCTTACGTGACCATATCAAAGTGATTGCATCAGGTAAGTTGATTACACCAGCATCAGTCGCTTGGGCATTGTGTATCGGTGCCGACTTTATCACTTCAGCACGTGGCTTTATGTTTTCTTTAGGTTGTATACAAGCATTGCAGTGTAATAAAAATACCTGTCCAACGGGTATTACGACTCACAATATCAAATTGCAACATGGTTTAGATCCAGCTTCAAAATCGATACGAGTTGCCAATTATGTAAAAAATCTGACCAAAGAGGTGGGCATTATCGCCCATTCCTGTGGTGTAACTAATCCGAGGGCGTTAAATCGAACACATGCACGGATCTCACAAGGCAATGGTAAAGCAATTGGCATGGATGAGCTTTATCCCAATGTTACTGCTGCTGAACAATAATACGGTTAATCCGAAAGCAATTCGATTGTACCATTGATATGAACGCTGACATTATCAGTGCCTGCTGCCAGGGCTGGTGGTGCAGATTCAGCATCTGCCATCATCATAACGCGCCCCATTTTGGCTTGTGGTTGATAATAATTACTGTCAATAGAGACATTGACAAGTACATAGTCTACTTTATCAAATTGTTGCGCTATCATCTTGGCTTTATTTTTAAAGTTGCTGATGGCTTGTTTTGTTAATTCGTCTTTTATGTCATCAATTGCTTGCTCGGAAATACTAAAGGTCATTGATTGTACGGTTGCCAGTTCATTTAACTGACCCACAAATTCAGCTAAGGCATCGAAGTCTTGGCTGGTCAGCATAATGTTTTGACTTACCTGCCATGATTCAATGACACCATTTTTATAGACAGGATTAGTTGAATAGCTGGTTGTTTTGGTTTTAATGGCATTAAAGGCATGAGATTTTTCAAGAATCATAGCCATCTTTCTATTAACCTGATTTGCTAGCTTTGCGGTATTTCTACCGGATTGTTGCACCATTAAATTTGCAGTTAGCTGATCATTCGCAAGCTGTTGTGAGGCCGAAGCCTGGATATTAATCTGATTGTACCGCGGCATTTGTTCGGCTTGTACAGGACTAGTCAAAACTGCAACTAATAGGCTTAGTGTAAAAATACGAAAAACTGTCATGTTTCTATTCCTTGTTGTCATTGGCTTACTCTCAAGACTGTGGGCTGAATAAAATAGTTCAACCAGTTAGCGATGATTAAATTAGTGCATTATCACTCGGATTGCTATCTGATTAGGACTTTCGGCAATCAGGTATTATTATGTTTTAATCGCGATCTAAATAAATTCGTATTAATCACACCGTGTCATACGGTGAACTATACCTAAAATAGTTGGTATGTTTTTGTAAAAATTGAGGAAAGAAATGAAACCCGAACAAAAAATTTTGGCAGATTCTGCCAGCTTAATTGAGGCTGCGGCAGAACACTTTGTCGCAGCAGCGCGTGCAGCGATAGCCAAGCGAGGCGTTTTTCATGTTGCATTAGCGGGTGGCTCAACACCTAAAGGTTTATATCAAAAATTGGCAACATCACCCTATATAGAACAAATTGATTGGGCACGGGTGAATTTGTTTTTTGGTGATGAACGTTGTGTGTTGCCGACACATGACGATAGTAATTTCAAAATGGCACGTATAGCAATGATTGATCACTTGCCTATTCCTCAGGAAAATGTACATCGTATGCCAACAGAAGAAGGCGTGGCACCTGATGTTGCAATACGCTATGGACGAAAAATGCAAGAAGTGTTGGCTGATGCACCACTTGATTTAGTGTTATTAGGCTTAGGTCCTGATGGTCATATCGCATCATTATTCCCTGAAACTGCTGCCTTAGAGGTTGTCGATACGATGACTACGAGTGTTTATGTTGAAAAATTTGATTCATGGCGAGTCACCATGACCTATCCAGTCATTAATGCGGCGCGCCAGGTGATTGTGTTTATAGCAGGTGAAGCCAAAGCAGATATCGTTAAAGATATCACTACGGGTGCTGTACAAGGTTTACCTGTTCAGCGCTTAGATCCGCAAGGTGACTATTACTGGTTTATGGACGCAGCGGCAGCAGGTCAATAAGTTATGGCTTATATACTCGCAGTTGATATAGGTGGCACAAAAACACTATTTCAACTTAGTTCTGATAACAATGACATTGTTTTAGAGTTGTCATTTGCCAGTGAAGGCTATGCGAGTTTTGATCAGGCATTATCAGCATTTTTAAGCCATGAAAAAATCAAATTGATATCGATAGCGCGGGCCTGTTTTGCTGTTGCAGGCCCTGTATTAGGACGTGATGCCTATGTAACCAATCTACCTTGGCAACTCAATGCTGATGATTTGGCTGAAAAGTTTAATATTGGTCACGTACAGCTATGTAATGACTTTGAGGCAGTGGGGTATGGTATTGATTATCTTACTGAGGAAGATATCGTTACCTTACAGCAAGGTCAGGCTGTAGCGGGTACACCGCGAGCCGTTATCGGTGCTGGCACTGGTTTAGGTCAGGCATTGCTGATACCTGTCAATGGTGATTGGCGGGTTTTGCCTACAGAAGGCGGTCATGTTGATTTTGCGCCAACCAGTAAAGTGCAGATTTTATTGTTAGAACATATGATGGAACGATTTGGTCAGGTGTCATATGAGCGATTAGTGTCTGGTGTGGGCTTGGTTTCAATTTATGAATTTTTGCGCGCCTACAGACAACATGATGAAGATCCTGCTTTACGTCAAGCAATGATCGAGCATGATGCCAGTGCAGCGATTAGTGATTATGCGTTGAATCATACTGATAGCTTGGCATCAGAAGCACTGGAGTTATTTATTACGATTTATGGATCACAAGCGGGCAACCTGGCCTTATCTGTCTTGCCTAGAGCTGGTTTATATATTGCCGGTGGTATTGCGGCTAAAAATTTACAACGGTTTCAAACTGGCGCGTTTATCAATGCGTTTAATGCAAAAGGTAAAATGGCTGAACTAGCTCAGACAATTCCAGTCAGATTAATTCTCCAACTCAAGGTGGGGTTAATTGGTGCTCGACATTTAGCGCAACAAAGCGCTGTATAATAATAGTATGACTATAGAAAAAAATAATCACATTTCTGTTGATGTGAAAGCGACCTATCTTGAGCAGGAATCAGAACCTGCAAAGTCACGGTATTTGTTTTCCTACACCATCACTATTAAAAATAGTGGTCTGATATCAGCTCGACTATTATCACGTTATTGGAAAATCACAGGTGGTGATGGTCATGAACAAGAAGTTGAAGGTGATGGTGTTGTTGGGGTTCATCCTTATTTAAGCCATGACCAAGAGTTCACTTACACCAGTGCTGCAATGCTCGACACACCGGTAGGTATGATGCAAGGACACTACTTGATGGTGACGGATGATGGCGAGCGTTTTGAAGTTGATATTCCTGCTTTTACCTTAGCTGTTCCTCAAAGATTGCATTGATCATGTCAACGCGTAGCGAATTAAGAGCATGGTTTTTTGGGGTTCTATCGCTATTAATTATTTCTGGCATTGATCCGGTTGCTGATCGCTTAACCTGGTTTTTAGAAACCTGTCCTACCATGATAGGTTTAGTGGTATTGCTCAGGTTTTATCCAACTTTTCCGCTGACGATACTAAGTTATCGATTGTTGGCTGTATTTGGCCTTATTCTGATCATCGGCGGTTATTACACTTATGCTGACAATCCATTATTTAACTGGATTCAAGATCACTGGGACTTATCTCGAAATCATTATGACCGTTTAGGCCATTTTATGCAGGGTGTTGTACCAGCGATAGTCGGGCGAGAATTGCTCTTAAGAACATCGCCTTTAAAACCCGGCAAGTGGTTGTTTGCGATTGCCTGTGCTATCAGTTTATCGATTAGTGCATTTTATGAACTGATTGAGTGGTGGGTTGCATTGATTAATCAGGAAGCTGCTGAAGCATTTCTTGGAACACAGGGTGATAACTGGGATACGCAATGGGATATGTTTTTAGCGCTGTCTGGTAGTATTCTGGCGCAATTGAGTCTGCGAAGGTATCATGATAAACAACTTAAGGCGTTGATTCGCTGACAACAATACAGCGATCAATTGAGTTAATTGCACATACCTGACCATTGGTCCAAATAGCATTATCAAAACGTGTATTTTTAAAAATACTACCGCCAATATTGGCATCACGCAGATCGGCAAATGATAGATCTGCATCAGTTAGATCAGCATTACTTAAATCAGATTGTTTTAAATTAGCACCCAACAATAATGCGTTTTGAAGTTGGCTATAACTGAGATTGGTGAAACGTAAATCAGCATAGGCCAGATCCGCACCATTGAGTTTGCTATTCATTAAATTCGACCCAATAAGTTGGCTGTTGCGCAATTGTATCGCTGTTAAATCTTTATGCTGAAGATCAATCTTCGGTTTTAAACAATTATTCCAATTAACTTCTGGTGCTGCTGGCGTCGTGCAATTGGGCAAAGGTACGGGAAGTTGGCTAGGATAGATAAGTGCTAATACAATTGCCGCACCCAATATAGAAAATGTTGCAACCATAGGCCAAAAAGTATGTTGTTTTTGATGCCGTAGTTTTTGCATTAAAAGCGTATGTAAACGTCGGTGTTCTATTTCCTGGTCTGATTCAACTTGGTGACGATCTTGTGGCTGCCGTTCAATTGCATGTTCAACACTGTCTGTAATGGTTTCACGACGATCAAAACCATCACGCTCATCAAGTTGTTTTTTTGCTTTTAACTGGTGTTCATCATTATGAGATGGATGTAACTCAGGTAAATTTAAGATAACGTGCCACTGGCTTTGATTTTGACTGATTTCATCGGTCATGCGTAGACGACCTAGCGCCAGGTTATTAGTAATAAACGCGCTGGTGAAAGGACCTTTAATGACACCGTTTTTGCGGATGTACCAGAGTGTTTTGTTGTTTGCCATTAGTCATTGTCTAACTTAACCATAGGCTTGCTATACTAACACTGTAACTTCTTTATGTGGGCTGAAATTTATCGTGATTATTCAGCAATCTGCTCAAACTGCTATTGGCATTATTCAAGATATTCCCAGACAATTACTTGCTGATTTATCAATTGGGCAACGTTTAGAGGCTGTTATTATCAAATCAGCTCTGGCAGCGGAACTTGTTCAAATCAGACTGGCGGATAGTGTGTTAAATATTCGTACGCCACAGGCATTGCAAAGCGGGCAAACTATTAAACTTGACGTTGTGCTTGAACATGGTAAACCTGCGTTAAAGTTCATTGCGGCTGATCCCATTGTTAAAACAAGTAACGTATTGGCAAAAGCACAATCTAATTTGATCGAGATGTTCAAAATGGGTCAACAACTGCCGGTGGAGGTAGTTAAGATACTGGCTGATAATAAAATACTGGTTCGGGCAGAATTAAATCAGCTTAAACAAGCCATTGAAGTTGATGTTTCACAGCTACTGAAGCAGTATAAAGTTGGTGATAAAGCTACCTTAGAAGTGGCTGGTCTCAAACCGTTACAGGTCTATATTCAGCCTGATAACATCGCAAATAAACAGCACATTATCGCAGACAAAATACAGCAGCTAGTCAGGCAACAGGGTGTTAAACCAAATTTAAGCCAGTTGATCACGGCCTCTCAACAAGAACATGTTCCAGAGCCAGTAAAACGTGAAATTCAATCGTTGTTGCGTCATACATTAGATAAATCAGCTTTGACGGAGGGGCATGCATTTAAGCAAGCTTTGATTAACTCGGGTGTTTTTACAGAAAAACAATTAATGTCAGAGCCTGTAACAATCAAGCAAGACTTTAAAGCCAATATTATCAAGCTGATGGTGGTGCTTAAAACAGTGATTGAACAGGGGGATCTGGCTAACAATGATGAGGTAAGGAGCCTACTTAATAAGCTGCCAGCTCAAGTTCAATCTGCTTTGGCTTCAACAGGCCGAACTCCGCAACAATTACTTAGTGTTTTATTATCATCGGCCAATCGATTACCGACGGAAACAGCATTATCACCTTCAGTTTCACCGATTATTTCCGATCCTAAACAGGCTGTTTTACTTGCTCAATTAATGACAAAGAGTTTAAACAAGCAACTGCAAACAACGATCAGCCAACTTCAAATGATGATGAGAGATATGGTGGGTGTTCATAATAAACTTCTGCTTAATCAAATCGCTATGTTAAAAGAGCCTGACTCGGCAGCAACAATGACACAAGCAAGTTGGTTGTTTGATCTACCGATCAAAGATAAACAAAATCTGGATTTAGTACAGCTTAAAATTGATCGAGACAAAGATCATCGGCAATCTGAACAGCAAGGTGAGGATATCTGGAATGTTAAGCTACGCTTAGACACGCAAAACCTCGGTCCTGTAGAGGCAACATTAACCTTGGATCAACAAGACTTAAAGATTGTGTTACGAGCAGAAAGGGCCAGCAGTGCAGGGTTACTAGAACAGAATCTTGGACTCCTGCAACAAGCGCTCGCTAAAATGGACGTTACCATTTCACATATCAGTTGTAGTTGTGGTCAGGTTTCACCACGGTCGTTAACTGAGATTGCAATCCAGTCGTCTTCTTTATTGGATGTATCAGTGTGATTGATAATGATTGCTTGGGTACCGATGACATTTCAATTTGCACAAAATTATCTTTTGTTCATCCTCTCGTATATTTGGAACGATGGGCATTGAATTTGCAGATATTGCTAAAAATTTCCGTTCGCATTGTGCTTGTCGCGAAGGATTAGATTCCCGCCAAAAGCCAGTGGGAATAACAGCGTTTTTTATTCCGAGTTGAGCTGAGACTGAAAAAACATTTTCAGTATTGCACATTAACCTCAAACTATTGAATGCGTAAGCAATATTACTCAGTAGCACTTGCATGGTTTTGTTTTGTGGCCGATTTATCCTTATACATTACTAAATCA
The DNA here is from genome assembly GCA_029210875.1 of Gammaproteobacteria bacterium. Lineage (GTDB taxonomy): Bacteria > Pseudomonadota > Gammaproteobacteria > Nitrosococcales > Methylophagaceae. The sequence goes on from JARGFJ010000010.1 coordinate 42,074, forward strand.
GCTATCTTTAAAAGATCGTCAAAGTTGTTTGCCTGATTAGGATAAATCGCGACTCCGATACTGGCTGAAACCTGTAATTTTATTTTATGAATAATCATGGGTTGAGCGATAACAGTTTTAAGTTTGTCAATGAGGATCTGACAGGCATTGCTATTTTCAATATCAGTGACCAATACAATAAACTCATCACCACCTATCCGAGAAAGCATGTCCATTTCCCGGATACACTGTTGCATTCTGGTTGCGATGACTTGCAGTACTTTGTCACCATAAGTATGACCATAACGATCATTGATCGGTTTGAAGTCATTTAGATCAATAAACAATAAGCCTAATTGTGTGTTGTTTCGTTTGGCTGATGCAGTTGCAAACTGAAATTCTTGCAGTAGTAACGATCGGTTTGGCAAATCGGTTAACACATCATGTTGAGAAAGGTGTTTCAAATGTAATGTCTGCTCTCTTTCATGAGTAATATCGTTGAACATCGCAATATAATGTTCAGGCTTGCCATCAGTATCAAGCAGCACTTTAATCGTTATATTTTGTAAATAAAGCTCGCCATTTTTTCGGCGATTATATATTTCTCCTTGCCACAAACCTTGTTCATGAAGTGTGTGCCATAATGTCTTATAAAACGCTTTATTATGCCTGCCGGAGCTGAGTATATTGGGATTATGACCACACGCTTCTTCAGCAGAATAACCCGTCATCTCAGTAAAGGCGGTATTGACCCTGATGATCTTGTTATCCTGATCTGTAATCATAATTGCCTGAGGACTTAGATTACAGACCTGATCACCTAAGATACGCTGTTGATCTCTTGCCATCCGCTCTGAAATATCCGAGATGGTTGCAAGGTAACATTGCTTGCTGCTATGAGTGATGGGTTTAACAGTGACTTCCACCGGATAGAGCGAACCATCTGTTCGTTGCTGAACTGTTTCATAGTTTAAAGTGGAACACTTATTCAAATATAAGGGGGCTAATAATTCCTGAAATTGTTGTTTTGAATAAAATGGTTTGATATTAAATGGTGTCAATTTCAACGCATCAACAAGCGACAGACCTAAATTATTCAACGCGGCACGATTTATATATTCAAATTTCAAATTATCATCACAAAAGATATAAATTTCAGATTGACTCGTGTTAATAGCCTGATAAAGCGTATTTCGTTCGCTACTTATATAGGCAAAAGTTTGGCTTGTGAGGGCGATAAAAATGAAATATGCCCAAAATAAGGTTAAATTTGCTTGTGACAGATCATCGATAAAAATACCTTGGTGAATTAATAAGCCGTATATAGCGATCACAAAATAAAAAAAACTAATCAACGAGGTGACGATATGACCAAAGCGTAAAATCGACCAAATTAGCGGAAGCGCTAATAAATAACTACTATTGAATTTAGCAAGAAGATCAACGGTATGCCAACCTGCCAGGACGGCTATGGCCAGTGTTGCAGTAAACAGTGTAAGTAACAAGGCTTCAAATCGTTGTTGCTTGATTAATTGCCAGAATACCTTAAAGCTGAACAATAACAAAAAAGAGCAATCAACACGACACCCAGGACATCCCCCATCCACCAATATACGGCGGTATAAGGGAAATCGGATAGGGATATAAAGTGGGCGAAAACTAACGCCAGCGGGCCAATTAAAGCACTTATCATTGCACCTGCACTGCCAGCAACAACCAATAATAAATAATCTTTCAAATGAAATAATTTAGCTGAAAAAGGTGCTAAGCCCAAGAGATAAAGAGCAAATAACGGCTCTAAGGTATTGCCTAGGGCAATCAAAGCCGAAGTAAAGAGTGAATTACCAACATATAAGCCAGAAATAAAAGCCCCTACAAATATACCTGCGGCAACCCTTTTTCCAAATGTGATGAGCACCGCTAATGCCAGACCAGAAGAAGGCCACAGTAAGGTGGCATTACCGTCGATCACAGCAAATTTAAGCGCGATAATGGCTAATAAAAAGTAGAGTAATGCGACGCTAATTTGAACTAAAAATGGATGGTTATTATTAAATGGCATAGCTTTGTGATAGCTTGATTTTTTTATGAATCTATTGTAAGCAGTAAGGTGAAAATTAGCAATAAATAACTGTGATTGAATGTGTTTAAAATACTTGGATACTTGGATACTTGGATACTTGGATACTTGGATACTTGGATACTTGGATACTTGGATACTTGGATACTTGGATATCCATATTTCACGGTTTAATCTAGAGCTCAAACGTTGCTAATAGTGGGGCATGATCTGATAATTGATGCCAAAGTCCATGTCTTGGACGATCACAACTGGTGACAGTTAAACCGCGATAAAAGATCCTATCCATTTTCAGCATGGGCAACCAGGCTGGCCATGTTCTTGCGTAACGATTATGAATGGCCTGATAGGCTTCCTTAAGTTCAAAATAGTGTGCAAAGCGCTTTTCAGATTGCTCTGTCCAGTCATTAAAGTCTCCAGCAACAATCAAGGCTGAATCTCTAGGCACATGTTGATCGATACGTTTTGATAACAGCTCAAATTGGCGACGACGTTCAAAACCAATCAAGCCGAAATGAATACAAATAATATGAATATCTTGATTGGTCTTAGGCAAGGTAATAACTGCGTGTAACAAACTCCGACTTGCCCAGGTTACAGGTGACACATTGATATTTTCACACTGGGTTAATGGAAATTTACTCAAAATAGCATTGCCATGATGACCTTTACTGTAGACGGCATTTTGACCATAAGTGTGATATGGCCAACTATCCTGTGCAATAAATTCAGAATGTGGGCAGTTTGGCCAATCAAGCTGTGTTTGTTGGTGTTTGCTATGTTCACCTTGCATTTCTTGCAAAAATAACACATCGGCATCGGTGTCACGCAATGCATCACGTAACCTGTGCAAAATAAAATGACGATTATTCGCACTAAATCCTTTGTGCGTGTTGTAGGTCAAAATGCGTAATTGATTATTGTTCATAAAACAGAAAATCCAATGACCATCGGTATAAGTCAGACAGAATAATGTTCAATTTATTTGGCTGACGGTTGCCATGTAGGTTGCGTCGAAAACCACAATTCCGGTTTGAGTGACAATAAACGATATAAGCCTGAAGGTAAGTCATTTTTTGCTTGTTCCAAATTGTCATTTATGCGGACATGACTCATTACACCATGGATATATTGATAGAGTATACGAGCAATTTGCTCTGGATCGTCTTGTCGTTCAAGATAGTTACCTGCCTGCAACGCTTTAACCAGGGCGGTGTTGTATTTCAGTGCATTGTTTGACATTGCTTGTAAAGCGGCAATGACTTTATCGTCGTTGCTACCAATTTGAGCGCCAACATTGTAAAAAGGGCAACCAGGGATCTGATCCTCATTAGTGTTAACTTTTGCAACAAACAAATAATAAATAAGATTTTCCAGTTGTTCTAAAGGGCTATTAACAGGCGAGAACATATTATCGAAATCTTTCTTGATGACCTCCCAATAATAGGTACTTGCTTCGTAAAATAGACTCGCTTTAGATTCAAAGTGATGATAAAACGCGCCTTTTGTGACTCCGGCTTGAGAACAAATTTCATTGACACCAACACTGCTGTAATTGCTTTGCCAAATAAGCTCTAATGCTATCTCAAGTAAACGTTGACGTGTATCTACAACCGACATGTTTCACTCTTCTAAAAATTAATATTGGTATAGTATAGATACCAATCGGTTTGTCATGCAAATAAATATACAATTTATGTGTGAATTTTTATTTTGATTAAAAATCAATATGATATACTATTCTCATGGGCTGTGTTTATTCTGGGCATGTGTAAGTTAATCAAAAGTTGGTAACAATGTTTATTGACTGGCATACCAGTCGGTATGTATGATGACATCACTTAAATACAAATTGCACCTTACAGAGCAAGAGCATCCAAACTACAGGCTGATATCCGATGAGTTTAGTTACAGCGATTAAAAACACACAACATGTCAACAGTTTGCTTGTCGCTTTTTTAGCGGTCAATGTGTTTGCAATGACAAGTTATGCTGATATGGCAGCTCCGCCTCCGCCCAATGTCGAGGTAATTGAGATTAAAGCCGAACCTATCCGAGTTTGGAGTGCCTTTTCAGGTACCTTATCTGCTGTTGATATTGCAGAGATTAAACCACAAGTTGGTGGTGAGATTACTCAGGTATTATTTCAAGATGGTCAGATGGTTAAGAAAGGCCAACGATTATTTGTAATCGATCCCAGGCCCTATGAAGCCGCGTATAAACGGTCACAAGCTCAACTCGCTTCAGCACAATCACGCGCCAAATTAGCCAAAGATGAGCTGGAAAGATCTAAAAAATTAGTGGCAAGCAAGTTGGTTTCTGAAAGTCTATATGACGCGGCACTTAATGATTATAACGTTGCAATCGCCGCTATAAATGAAGCTAAAAGTGCTTTGGTTCAAACCAAATTGGATTTGGATTATGCTTTTGTCACAGCACCATTTGACGGCAGAATTAGTCGGGCCGAACTAACGGTAGGTAATATCGTACAGACAGCACCAAATGCACCGGTATTAGCAACGGTTGTTGCTAATGACAAACTCTATGCAGAATTTAATGTTGATGAACGCACCTACATCAAAGCCATACGTACTGAGCATGATCCTAAAGCGATGCCAGTTGAATTAACATTAGCTGGTGATGAGGACGTGGTCTATCACGGCAAAATTCATTCCTTCGATAATCAGCTTGATAGAGCCAGTGGCACTATTCGAGCTCGCGCTATTTTTGATAATACCGATGGTGTATTGACATCTGGTATGTATGCCAATGTCAGATTAGGCTCTGCGTCAAAAATGGATGCATTACTGATTCCTCAAAAAGCGATAGGTACCAATCAAGATAAGAAGTTTGTTTATATTGTTGATCAAGCAAACACGGCTGTTTATCGCGAAGTTAACTTAGGCATTAGTTATCAGGATTCGCGAGTCGTGTTGTCAGGATTGAATGTGGGTGATCGTGTTATTACAAATGGCATTGCTCATATTCGACCTAATACGGTAGTTAATCCTTTGCCGCTAGCAGTAGCACAAGCGCCAGACGTACCATAAAAACGAGTCGTTTATTGACCGCATAGCGCATTCTGCGATTAAGGAAATGTATGAATATCTCTAAATTTTTTGTCGATAGACCGATCTTTGCTGGCGTGTTGTCGCTGTTGATTCTAATCGCGGGCTTACTATCGATGTTTCAATTGCCTATTTCTGAATATCCAGAAGTAGCACCACCATCGGTCGTTGTTAGTGCATCATATCCAGGAGCAAACCCCAAAGTCATAGCTGAAACAGTAGCGACACCTTTGGAAGAACAACTGAGTGGTGTTGAGAATATGTTGTATATGTTCTCGCAAGCGACCTCAGATGGACGTATGACATTAACCGCGACCTTCAAAATAGGAACAGATGTCGATCTTGCCCAGCAAATGGTTCAAAACAGAGTGTCACAAGCTCTGCCACGTTTGCCAGAAGTGACCAGACAGTTAGGTGTGACTGTTGTTAAAAGTTCACCCGATTTAACAATGGTGGTGCATTTAGTATCACCAGATAACAGTTATGACGAACTTTATTTACGTAACTATGGTTTGATGCGTGTTAAAGATGAATTAGCCAAAGTACCGGGCGTGGGTACTGTCCGTTTGTTTGGATCGGGCGACTATGCGATGCGTATCTGGTTAAATCCGGACAAAGTGGCTGAGCGATTATTAACAGCAAATGATGTTGTTAATGCAATACGTGAACAAAACGTGCAAGTAGCAGCTGGTGTTATTGGTGCTGCACCGATGACAAACCCTGTTGATGTGCGATTACCAATTAATGCTAAAGGACGACTGGAATCACCGGAAGAATTTGGAAATATTATTATTCGAGCAGGTGACAATGGTGAAATAACCCGTCTAAAAGACGTAGCCAGAGTTGAACTTGCTGCTGCTGAATACAACATGGGCTCAATGCTTAATAGTCAATCAGCGGTTGCTATTCCAATCTTTGCAGCGCCTGGAGCTAATGCGATTGAGATCTCTGACAATGTTCGTGCAACGATGGCAGAAGTGTCTAAACAATTTCCTAAAGGCGTTGAATACCGTGTTGTTTATGATCCAACGGTATTTGTTAGGGATTCTATTAGCGCCGTAATCAAAACTCTATTAGAGGCACTTGCCTTGGTTGTGGTTGTGGTTGTGGTGTTTTTACAAACATGGCGTGCATCGATTATTCCTCTGCTGGCAGTGCCGGTATCAATTATTGGTACCTTTGCATTGATGCAGGCTTTTGGTTTTTCAATTAACACTTTATCTTTATTTGGTTTAGTGTTGGCAATTGGTATCGTAGTTGATGATGCCATTGTTGTTGTCGAAAATGTTGAACGAAATATTAGTGAAGGTTTAAGCCCGCTTGAAGCAAGTTATAAAGCCATGAGAGAGGTAAGTGGTCCGATTATCGCTATCTCATTAACCTTGGTTGCTGTGTTTGTACCGATTGCATTTGTCAGTGGTTTGACAGGGCAGTTTTATCAACAATTTGCCTTAACCATTGCGATTTCAACGGTTATTTCAGCCTTTAATTCATTAACGTTAAGCCCTGCCTTGGCAGCATTATTATTGAGAGGTCATGATCAACCCAAAGATGCATTAACTAAATTGATTGATGCGTTGTTTGGCTGGTTCTTCCGAATTTTTAATTATACATTTAAGCGCGGTTCATCAGCTTATTCATCAACTGTATCAGGCATGTTAGGCCATAAGTTTTTAGCGTTTTGTTTTTATGTCGTGTTGATGGCTGCAACCGTATTTGGGTTTAACCAGATCCCTAATGGGTTTGTGCCCGGACAAGATAAACAATATTTGGTCAGTTTTGCCCAACTTCCTGATGGTGCCACCATGGATCGCACTCAAGAAGTGATTAAAGAAATGGGGCTAATTGCCCTGGCAGAACCTGGCGTGGTCAGTGCAGTGCAATTTCCTGGTTTATCGGTTAATGGTTTTACCAATAGTGCCAGTGCAGGCATTGTCTTTGTCACCTTGGATGCATTTGATAATCGTAAATCACCCGAATTATCTGCACAGGCAATTGCAGGTAAATTACAGCAAAAATTTGCAGGGATTGAAGAAGCCTTTATTGCTATCTTCCCGCCACCTTCAGTTCGAGGCTTGGGTACAACGGGTGGTTTTAAATTACAAATAGAAGATCGTGCTGATCTTGGCTATGAACAGTTGGCAAACGTGGTTGAACGTGTTCAACAACAAGCGTGGCAAGATCCGGCATTAATGAGTGTGTATTCAAACTTTAAAATTAATGTGCCTCAGTTATACGCCGATTTGGATCGAACCAAGGCCAAACAGCTGGGCCTTAATATCAAAGAAATTTTTGATACGATGCAAATCTATCTTGGTTCATTGTATGTTAATGATTTTAATCAGTTTGGTCGGACATATCAGGTCATAGCTCAAGCTGAGGGTGAGTTTAGATCTAGCCCTGAAGATGCGATGAATCTTAAAGTCAGAAATAATCGTGGCCAAATGATACCGCTGGGCAGTGTCTTAACCATGCAAGAAAGCTATGGTCCTGAAAGTGCTGCTCACTATAATGGTTATTTGGCAGCGGATATCAATGGTGATGCAGCTCCGGGCTATTCAAGTGGCCAAGCTCAAGATGCGATCAGTGCTATTTTAGAAAAAACCTTACCAGTAGGCATGGCCTTTGAATGGACAGATTTAACCTATCAGCAAATTTTAAGTGGCAATACGATTGTGTATATATTTCCGCTATGTTTGTTTCTGGTTTTCCTGGTACTTGCTGCTCAATATGAGAGTTTGATTTTGCCTTTAGTCGTTATCTCAATTGTGCCATTATCAATTTTGGCGGCTGTATTTGGTATCTGGTACACCGATGGTGATAATAATGTATTCACTCAGGTCAGCTTATTTGTATTGGCAGGGCTTGCCAGCAAAAATGCTATTTTGATCGTTGAGTTTGCCCGAGAACTTGAAATGGATGGCCTACCAACCGTTAAAGCTGCAATTAAAGCCAGTCATATGCGCTTACGCCCAATTTTGATGACATCATTTGCCTTTATTATGGGTGTAGTACCAATGGTATTTTCAACAGGTGCGGGTGCAGAAATGCGTAATGTTATCGGTGTTGCCGTGTTCTCGGGTATGTTAGGTGTCACCTTCTTTGGTTTATTCTTTACCCCCATTTTTTACGTGATCTTACGTAAGTTGGAAGGTGCAAAAAAATATTCCAGACATGGACGAGTTGAAGCGTTCTAGCACAGAACGCTTCAACCAGTGTTGAGGTTAAGTCGTCGTGGTTGTGTCGCTTTTATCTTGATTATAGTGCTCGATGAAAGCGGCTAAACTTGTTTTTACACGTTCGTAGGTTTTATCAATATTGCTTGCAATATCGCCTTCAAGCACCTGCAAGCCATCTAAAATAGCTCGAGCTTCACTAAAGCCTTGATCGATACCACCCTTTATCAAATCGGTAAATTTAACTAAGGCGTCATCCAGACTAAGTTCGGGATGTTGTTTAGAGTAGGCACTGAAAAATGCCGTGCTTTGAGACACAATGCGATCAGCTGTTGCCTCTGGACTGACATCGATACCAGCATCATACGTTGCCTGAATGGCATTATCACCCATGGTGTCTTTTAATGCTTCATTGATGCCTTCGATTGCTGTTTTATAAAGAAGTGCTAGCGATTCATTACCGGTGCTTAAACTGATATCTGCATTAGATTGCAAAATAGCTGCGTTCAATTGTTTTTTTTGATGCGCTAAGTTCGACACAGTTTGCCCAAGAGGACCATCGACTTTTTTATCTTCGGATTGTGCTAGCTGACTGATTTTTTGACCGAATGGTTGAATATCCATAAGTGCCTCCAGAAAGAGATGAGGATATAAAGACTATAGCGGCAATTATTTTGTTAACGTGAGTGTTATTAGATTACTTGAACGTGAGATAAGAAAAAACGCTGTCATTCCCACACTATGTTTGGTGGGAATTTATGGTCAATATGCCTGTTAATTTTACTTCGAGCGTCGATTCCGGCTAAAAGCCTACCGGAATAACGATGTCTTTTTAGCGAGAATGGCACTTTTTTGGTCAAAATAGCACTGTTTTTTAAGTTTCTAACATTTATCCTTTAAGTTAGCAGGTTAGTTAACTAATTGATTAGTCTGGTATAAGTTAAAAATTAAGTTTGAAAGACTTGAACTTTCAACCAACTGTCCCCATATCGCTGTGACACCAACATTAACTAGCAAGATGGAGACATTTTTTCGATGGGTATTGATGCACATAAAGAAACATTAGGTTTTCAAACAGAAGTGTCACAATTATTGGATCTGATGATCCACTCGCTGTATAGCAACAAAGAAATTTTCATGCGTGAATTAATTTCGAATGCGGCAGATGCATCTGACAAACTTCGTTTTGAAGCACTTTCTGATGATGCGCTTTATGAAGATGATGCGGACTTAAAGATCCGTGTTGAGTTTGATAAAGACGCAAAAACAATCACTATCACTGATAATGGTATCGGTATGAACCGTCAGGAAGTGATAGACAATATCGGTACTATTGCCAATTCAGGCACCAAAAAATTCTTTGATAAAATGACGGGCGATCAAGCTAAAGATTCACAGCTTATCGGTCAATTTGGTGTTGGTTTTTATTCGGCATTTATCGTTGCTGACAAAGTCACATTAAAAACACGTCGTGCCGGTTTAACATCAGAACACGGTGTTGAATGGAGCTCTGAAGGTAAGGGCGAATTCACAATTGAAACAATCGATAAGCCAACACGTGGTACTGAAATCACATTACATCTACGTGAAGACCAGGATGAGTTTCTAAACAGCTGGCGTTTACGTAACTGTATTACCAAATATTCAGATCACATCAACTTGCCGATTGTGATGAAAAAAGATCCTGTGCCAAATGAAGATGGCAAGATTGATGATTCTGTCGTCTTAGAACAAGAAACAGTCAACAAAGCAACCGCACTTTGGACTTTATCGAAAAGCGAAATCACAGACGAACAATATCAAGAGTTCTACAAACAAATTGCACACGACTACCAAGATCCTTTGATGTGGAGCCACAACAAAGTAGAAGGTAAAACAGAATATACTTCATTACTTTACATCCCATCTAAAGCACCATTTGATCTATGGGATCGTGATCGCATGCACGGCCTGAAACTGTATGTGAAACGTGTTTTCATTATGGAAGATGCCGATCAATTAATGCCACGTTATTTACGCTTCATTCGTGGTGTCATTGATACCAATGATTTGCCATTGAACGTATCGCGTGAAATCCTCCAAGGCAGCAAGACTATCGACAGCATTCGCTCTGCGTCAGTTAAGAAAGTGCTGAGCGAATTAGCAAAACTGGCTAAAAATGACCCTGAAAAATACGCTGAATTCTGGAAAGAGTTTGGTCAGGTTATCAAAGAAGGCCCGGGCGAAGATTATGCTAACAAAGATGCATTAGCGAAATTAATTCGTTTTGCGTCAACTGAGTCAGGTACGGCAGATCAAACTGTTTCTTTAGAAGACTATGTTGGTCGTATGAAAGAGAAACAGGAAAAAATCTACTACATCACGGCTGAAAGTTTTGCAGCAGCTAAAAACAGCCCACACTTGGAAGTATTCAAGAAAAAAGGCATTGAAGTCTTGTTATTAACAGACCGTGTTGATGAATGGTTAACCAACTCATTAACCGAGTTTGATGGCAAACAACTTCAATCAGTCGCTAAAGGTGATTTAGACCTGGGTGAATTGGAAGACGAACAAGAGAAAAAAGCCAAAGAAGAAACTGATAAAAACTTCGAGGACTTGGTTGAGCGCGTTAAAACGACATTGGGTGATAAAGTGAAAGATGTGCGTATTACCCATCGCTTAACCGATTCCCCAGCCTGTTTGGTGGCTGATGCTCATGATATGAGTGCCAACCTTGAACGTATGTTGAAAGCAGCAGGCCAACAAGTCGGTGGTAGCAAACCTATCTTTGAATTGAACCCGGAACATCCGATGGTCGTTCGACTAAAAGATGAACAAGATGATGCGCGTTTTGAAGATTGGTCAGCTATTTTATTTGACCAGGCATTGTTAGCTGAAGGTGGTCAATTAGAAGACCCTGCAAGCTACGTCAAACGTCTTAATGCATTGTTATTAAACATAGCGTAACAACGGGTTATTTATGTTGTAAAATGCCGAGTAGGGTCACTGCTCGGCATTTTTTTGGATACTTATACATGACTGATAACACATCATTTCAATCTGATAATTTACAACGTTTCATCTTTGAAAATGCTGCAATACGTGGTGAATGGCTACATTTAACTGAAAGTTGGCAAGCGGTTCTTGCTCGACGTGATTACCCTGCAAGGCTTCAAACTGTACTAGGTGAAATGATGGGCGCAGTTGCATTACTAGCAGCGACAGTCAAAATCAAAGGTAGAGTGGTTGTGCAAATTAAGTCAGAAGGTCCAGTCAAGTTAGCCATGGTTGAATGTACCAGTGACAACACTGTTCGCGCATTTGCACAATGGGATGAAGACAATGCAATTGATGATAATGCCAAATTAACGGATTTGATGGCGGGTGGCACAATGGCCATTACCATCGAAGTTGAAGGTGCGAAACAACCTTATCAAGGGTTAGTGTCTTTGCATGAAGAGTCTATAGCGGCAACATTGGAAACCTACTTCCAACAATCTGAACAATTAGAAACGCGAATTTGGCTGGTTGCAGATCAACATCACATCGCTGGTTTATTTGTTCAGCAATTACCAAGTGAACAACAAAATAAAGCCGATGAACAAGAACATTGGACACGAATTAGTCATCTGGCTTCCACCGTTACCAGACAAGAATTACTATCATTGGGTGCTGGCACATTATTGCATCGACTATTTCATGAAGAAAAATGCCGTTTATTTGAACCAAGCGCGATAGCGTTTGCATGTAATTGTTCTCGCGAACGGGTTGCCGAAACGATAAACTTACTGGGCAAAGAAGATGCTACCCAGTTACTCAACGAACAAGGTAAAATCGAGGTTGCCTGTGAGTTCTGTAACGAGCATTATTATTTTGACAAGATAGATGTGGCGCAGATTTTTTCAGAAAATAGCGTATCAATAACTGAATCAGACACGATCCATTAATTGAATACCTAATGCTATAGCTATACCCGTGGTCACTGGATTTGCTGTTTTTCTAGTGCGTATAATGGCTGGGATAGCAAGGCATATTATTGATGTAATAGCCATCCTATTGCTCAATAATATAACGCAGCTTGCGCGGGTCAGGATACGGGTATTATTACTAAGTGTATTAGTATCAGTTACTTAAAACTTATCTAAAGAGGGTGATATGGCACATGTCATTGTAGTTGGGGCGAGTACAGGAGGTTTACCAGCCGCCTATGAAATGCGTGCTCTATTAGATCAAACACATCACGTTACTGTCATTTCAAATACACCATTATTTCACTTTGTGCCCAGCAATCCATGGGTAGCCGTAGGCTGGCGTAAGCCGCAACAAACCAGTTTTGAACTTGAAGGATACCTCAAAGCAAAAAACATCGACTTCTCATCAGCAGGCGTGAACGAAATTCTGCCAGAACAAAACCAGGTGGTTTTGGGCGATGATACCGTGCTTGACTATGATTATTTGATCATCGCCACCGGCCCAAAATTGGCATTTGATGAAGTTGAAGGATTAGGCCCAAAAGGCTTCACAGAATCGATTTGTACTCTTGATCACGCACAAGCTGCCTATCAATCATGGCAAGACTTTGTTAAAAATCTCGGCCCCATTGTGGTTGGCGCGGTACAAGGCGCATCGTGTTATGGCCCTGCCTATGAGTTTGCATTGATCATGAACCACGCACTACGAAAAGCTAAAATTCGTGACAAAGTGCCGATGACATTTGTGACATCAGAACCTTATATTGGTCATCTCGGTCTAGGTGGTGTCGGTGATTCCAAGGGATTATTAGAATCAGAGTTCAGGCAAAATGATATTAAATGGATCACCAATGCAAAAGTAAAACGCGTTGAACAAAACCAACTATTTATTGAACAAGTTGATGATCATGGCGACACGATTAAAACCCATCAACTGCCTTTTAATTTCTCAATGATGCTACCTGCCTTTAAAGGTGTGGATTGTGTTGCTAAATTAGGTGACGACGTTGTTAATCCGCGTGGTTTTATCAAAGTTGATGAATTTCAACGTAATCCAAAATATACCAACATCTATGGTGTTGGCGTATGTATTGCCATCCCGCCGGTTGAAGCAACCCCTTTACCGGTTGGCGCACCTAAAACCGGCTATATGATAGAAAGCATGGCCGCAGCAGCAGTGGCAAATATCAAAGCCGATATTGACGGCAAACAAGCCCATGCTAAAGCAACATGGAATGCCGTTTGTCTAGCCGACATGGGCGGTACAGGTGCTGCATTTGTTGCCATGCCGCAAATCCCACCACGAAATACCGCATGGATGAAAAAAGGCCGCTGGGTACATTGGGCCAAAGTAGGCTTTGAAAAATACTTTATTTATAAAATGAAAAAAGGTTCATCAGAACCCGCCTTTGAAAATTATTTTTTGAAAATATTAGGCATTAAAAAAATTAAATAGCTCGGATTAAGACATAGCGTGAGAGAACTAACAAATAAAGCGCGGCTTGATTCCCTCTTTTGGCTTTATTATGCACTTACAGGGAATTATAGTCCGTATAAGTATAAAAATTACAGGGAATTTTTTTCCCGTTAATAACAATGTTATGCATCGAAGGCCGAGAGATGAACCAACTCGAAATAGAGACCTACGCTCGTTCGCTCTACGGCCGCATCGGTGAAGCGCGGGTCTTGCGGAGGATCGAAATTGATGCCGGAAATTGGAAGGCACAGGCGAATATGTGCCATCACAACGCGTCGGCGCTGTATCTATACGATGACCGGTACACTCCGGTAAGGGGCTGGTTTTACTTTGACTTGCCAGGGCTTGGTTACGTCAAGTTCGTTTCCCACTCTGCGGTGAAGACTCCGGATGGGGAGACTGTCGACATCACTCCAAAGCCTAGTGCTGCCACGCAGGATTACCCATTTCTGGAAGGCAATCTTTCCGAAGACGAGTACCAGTATTTGGTGGAAGAGTGTGGCTGCGGGGAAATCAACTTGCCGGTCGGAAATAATGCATAACAACCGCTTTGAGTCCGACGGCTTACCCTTCCGCTGCGCTCCAGGGCAAGCCGCGGCTCAAGCGGAACGTTATGGATAGGAGAGGTCATGATTAACCTTCTCGATAAAAACATAAAGTGGTACAAGGATCATGGTGGCCTAGAAAAAATTGAGACCATGATGGAAGACTACTGGAATAACTCTCGAAGAATGGAGAGTGAAACGGTGGTTGATCTTGAAAAACACCTTTGGGTTGTTAACTCTACGGCAGCAACATTAATTTTAGGCTTCCTCCAGACTCAGGAAACGGTCTACAAGATGCAAGTCTTGTCGGCCTGTTCATTTGTTGTTGGTGTACTATTTCTATTTTTTCTCAAGTTTGTATCTTCTATTACATCATCGCGTGATCGTAGTAGATTTCAGGAGGCCGCTTCGAAATTCCAAGCAGGTGAAGATACTGATTACATATTCAAAACCGTCAGAGACACAAAGTTTAAATTTCTAAAATGGCTATATTTGTTTTTTCAATATGGCTCGGGCGTATTGTTCATGCTCGGGTTAATATTCTTATTGGTGCAAATATGGCCAAATCCATAACAAGGCCAAGCACAGTCGTGCAATGCAAAAAGCGCATTGCACTGGACCTCGCTTCGCTCGGCCTGTGTTGGCGGCGTTATGCGAATAAGGAGCAGTCATGGAATTTGTAGCAATTGACGTGGAAACTGCAAATGCAGATATGGCTTCAATCTGCCAAATTGGATTGGCGAAATATAGGGATGGAATACTTGTAGATGAATGGTCATCGTTAATCGATCCAGAAGATTATTTCAATTTTATAAATGTTGATATCCACGGAATAACTGAAGACGACGTTGTTGGCGCACCAAGGTTTCCAGACGTATTTAAGAAATTATCCGATTTTTTAACTGGTGGAATTTGTGTAAGTCATACACACTTTGATCGTGTTTCAGTCGGTCGGGCAATTAATAAATATTCATTGAACCCAATTAATACCATATGGCTTGATTCTGCAAGAGTGGCTCGTCGTGCATGGGAGGAGTGCGCATGGAGCGGGTATGGACTATCGAATATTTGCAAAATGATTGGCTATGAATTCAAGCATCACGATGCGCTCGAAGATGCAAAGGCTGCTGGCCAAGTCTTGGTTGCCGCTATAGATAAAACAGGTTTAGATCTAGATGCTTGGTTTAAACGTGTTTCCCAACCAATAGATCCTTCAAGTTTGTCAAGCGGAGCAGCAATAAAAAGAGATGGCAATCCTGAAGGAGAGCTTTACGGAGAAGTAATTGTATTTACTGGCGCATTGGAAATTCCTCGCCGAGAGGCAGCCGATCTAGCTGCGTTAATTGGTTGCACAGTTGCATCCGGGGTTACTAAAAAAACTACTTTGTTGGTCGTTGGCGATCAAGATATCACCAAACTCTTAGGAAAATTGAAGAGTTCAAAGCACTTGAAAGCTGAAGAGCTCGTAGCAAAAGGGCACACAATACGAATAATTAAAGAAAGCGATTTTAAAGAGTTGGTTAGCCAAGCGCATGAAATCGCATAACAAGGCCAAGCACCATCGCGCACTGCGTGCGCTGGACCGCCGGTGTTGGCGGCGTTAAATCGGATCGCTCGCTCCGCGAGCAGTCCGATTTAACGGCTGTCGGCAATGAGTATTGCCCCTGTCAGACTACGCCGCTTCGCGCTCCGTCTAACAAGGGCAACCAACGGGAAATTATCGACATAACTTTGCTAAACTTATGACAATAATTCCCGTTATTGCCGACAGTCGTTGGGCGACGAGAAGAGGAGCATTGATTCGGCGCGAGAAAGGGGTATGATATTGTCATACCTCTGCCATATTAGGAGCACCAGCCATGAGCATGCACCGGAAAACCATCACGCTGACTGAACAGCAAGACGACTGGGTGAAAGCCCAGATTGAAAGCGGCCACTTTGGCAACGATAGTGAGTACATTCGCGATCTCATCCGAAGGGACCAGCAGACCAAAGAACGTCTTGCCATGCTGAGGCAAGCCCTAGCTGAGGGTGAGTCCAGCGGGGAACCGAAACCGTTGGATATATCGGCTATCAAGACGGCTGGCCGTAAGCGGATTAAGGCTGCCGATTAGTGCTTAAGTTGAACGTCACGCCGAGGGCGGAATCAGATCTTATTGGAATTTGGGTGTATACCTGTGAGGAATGGGGCGTTGATCAGGCGGATAATTACCTGGATCGGCTTGAGGCCGGCATGAAACGGCTGATTGATCATCCATCACTTGGCGCGAACTACGACCATGTTTTTTCTGGGTATCGCAGATTACCGGTCGAGCATCACGCTGTTTTTTATCGACTGCTTGAATCAGAAGTGCTCGTTGTTCGTGTGTTGCACGAGGACATGGATGCACCGGAAAGGCTTCTGGAGTAATCGGAGTTATATTTTCGGGCGCAGCTTAAAGATTTCCATCCAGCACCGTGTTGTTGTCGCCCAACAAGTAGTTGCACTCGGAAAAATTACTCGTTGCGCTCCTAATTTTCCGGTGAGCAAGGCGTTATGCTGATTTATATAAGAAGCCGGTAAACTAAAAACACTGGAGTAAATATGAACGAAGTCAAAGGATTATTTTTTGATGTAGGTGGAACTGTTTTCGATTGGAAAAATACGGCCCGCGAACAAATTCAGAAATTAGCCGATGAACAGGGCCAAGCAATAGACAGCGAAGCCTTCGCTAATAACTGGCGAGGAGAAATGTTTAAAATTCACATGCAGGTGAGACATGGAAATTTGCCATGGATAAATTCTGATGACATGCATCTGCTGGCATTAGAAAATTTGACAAACAGCTATCCGCTCTTGACTACAATTGACCGCTTGTCTCTTGTCAAATCGACTTGGCATCACCTTAAAACCTTTGCCGGAGCCCCTGAAGCGATCAACCGTTTGCGAACTAAATATACGGTAGTGGTGCTCACAATCTTAAATTGGGAAAGCATTGTCAACAGCTCAAAAGCGGCCAAAGTCCAGTGGGACGGCATTCTGTCATGCGAGTTTTTAGGCTATTACAAACCCTCTTTACAAGCTTACATAAAAGGGACCAGCCTCCTGGGACTGAAACCGGCGGAGGCCATGATGGTTGCTGCCCACAAAGGCGATTTGGCAGCCGCCCAGTCCATCGGTATGCATACAGCTTATGTAAACGTTCCAGAAGAGGACAATATGGCTAACTTCGGACAAACAAGCGGTACTAATTTTGATATTGAGGCCACTGATTTTGAGGGCTTGTGCAAAAAACTACAAGTATGATTTTGGATTTATTCAGTCTGCCGACGAGATAAAAAACAAAGCATAACAAAAGCATGCACCAGATGGCGTGAACGTCGGCGGCGCTGACGCGGAAAATTTATTGGGCGGGTTATGGGGTCAACGGGTTATGGGGTCAAAGCCATTTTATGTGAACAACTTGATTTGATATTCATTCTCTTTACTATAGAAAATGCAGGGTCAGGACTTACATTTGATTTTAATGTAAATTGTAAGGCCTGACCCTGACCGATCCCCACGAAATTTGAGATAGCTAAACATTAAGCGGCTCCTGCATTAACAATTGTATTTTTTGACAAGC
>JARGFJ010000011.1 GCA_029210875.1 Gammaproteobacteria bacterium
TATATGTGTAAAGTACGCACACAAGGGTGTTAGAGCTTTTGGCATGAGTTCTAAAAAGCGAGTGTAACTGAGCAATGCCGGAAATTTATCTCCCCAAAATCTGGCTACAAATCCAGTGTAGTAATTCTTGAAATCTCGATGATGCGAGGCATGAAAGGCAATGATAATAGTCATGATCTCGCTCATCGTCATTCTACTTTGTCGGTTACGTTTTCGAGTGCGTTCAGCTAGAAGCTGTGCTTCCCATTCAGGCATAAATACGGTACAAAAATCATCGACATCACAGAATATTTCCGTTAATTTGTTCATGGGCCTGTTTTCCTTTCATCAAAATCTTTTGTGGTAAAAGATCTGATCGGTTAACAGGCTTTTAGTTCCCTTCTTATCCCGAGCTGAGGTTAGTTAGTATTAAAATAAGGCTGAAAATGTCCGACAATTATTGATACTAATATGGCATAAAACCATACTCTCCCTTTTTCTGGACCCTTTAAAAAAAAAGCCGATGCGAGCAATAGAATAAATAAGGTGATTCGTAATGTTGTTGTATCACTTGCAATTAGATAGACGCTGTAAAACAGAAAAAAACAGAGTAATAATGCATAAAAACTAACTATTTCTATTTTATGTTTGTTGCGATTGAGGTAAATAACCAACAAAAAACAGAAGATAGAGAATACAAGGTCGATTAATGCTAAAACATCGTTGTTGTCGAACAACCTGACAAGGCTCATGCCCAGGGTTGCTATTCCACCAAACAGAAAAACGGTGTTCAGAAAAAGTATTTTATAGTACGTAGAAAGGTCGATATCTGCCTGTTTTGTAAACAAGTGAGATAACATCTGTATTAAACTTGTCATCGAAATGTTCCCCTTCCATTGGAACAATTTGGTTGGAATCGATCTTAAACCTTTTTACTTTAGATGTATAATCGCAAGCTCTCTGGTACTGATACCAACTACTATTTTGAGTGTGATATTGATTCGTTAATCCAATCTCACACCTGTATCATAGTGAGCTATTGGAATTTTTAGGATGAATCTTAATGCGTATTTGCGGTGTAGAATTAAAAGCGAACGATGCTATCGTATGTTTGATGGCGTTATCTGATGGCTTGTATACTTTGCCAGATTGCCGTGTTAGAAAATTGTCTATTTCTGACTCTTCAAACCGCGAACAATTAGCTAAGTTTCAGTTTGATTTCATCAAGTTAATGCATGATTATAAAGTGGAACATGTTGTCATTCGTGAACGTATGACCAAGGGCAAATTTGCCGGTGGTGCAACCAGTTTTAAACTTGAAGCGGCTATTCAATTAGCCGAAGACGTTGATGTAACCTTGTTGTCTGCAAGCGCTGCTAAACAAGCTCTAAAAGACAGTAAAGTGAAGCTTAATTTTAAAGATACGGGATTAAAACAGTTTCAAGAACTGGCCTTTATGACGGCATTTTCTTTTTTGGAGTCGCGTTAATCGATACTGCTTTTGTTTTAAAGAAATTATCGACATCATCACTATTTTGAGTGATTGGCATCGCAGGCAGACTTCGTAAGAATAGCTTGCCATAAGGTTTTGTTAAAAATCGAGGATCACACAACACGAGTACACCAAAGTCATTTGGATCACGAATTAATCGACCTATGCCCTGCTTTAGTTGAATAACAGCAGCAGGGATTTGAATCGATGCAAATGGATTGCCGCCCCGCTGTTTTAGACTATCAATTCTGGCTTGTAAAACTGGATCGCCCGGCGATGCAAAAGGAATTTTGTCGATAATCACACAAGACAAAGCCTCACCTCTTACATCAACTCCTTCCCAAAAACTGTTTGTGCCCAATAAGATAGCGTTACCATGTTGTCTAAATTGTTCTAACAAACTGGTTTTTGAAGCACTGCCCTGCACCATAACTGGGTAGTCATTTTGTTGTTGTAATGCTTCAGCAACAACATGCATAGCACGGTAACTTGTGAATAAGATAAAGGTGCGGCCCTGACTATAGCTAATAACTTGCTGGGCAACTTCTATGATATGTTTGTTGTAATTATCATGATTTGGCTCAACCGGTATGTGAGGCATATATAACAGGCTTTGTTTTTTAAAATCAAACGGGCTGGGCCATATTGCCGTTTCAGCATGCTGTATGCCGAGTTGATTGTTAAAATTATTAAATTTACCTGCTACGGTTAATGTTGCAGAGGTAAACACCCAGGCTGTTGGCTTGTCATCCATCCATTGTTGAAAATAGTGATTTACGTCATGGGGTGTTGCATGCAGGATAAAACCAGTCACGCGAATATCAGTCCATAAAATCATGCTGTTGTCGTTGTGCTCTTGAGCAAAATACTCAACTATTTCAAGTAATTCTGATGCTCTGACATGACATTGTTCTAGTCCCTTACCTCGTTGACTTGCCTCTTCCAACTGATCAGTGAGTTGCTCTAAACTCGATATGACCGTGCTAATTTGGTCTTTGACACCTAACTTATCTCGCAAAGCCATCCAGGGAGCACGCTGTTCAATATCACCTAAACTTAATCTTAAACCACGTAATGCTGCTTCGGTTCGATCAGCATAATCTTTAATAATGCCCATATCGCTAGCATCTTGTTCCATTTCACGGATGCTATCGCGACATAATTCAATGATTTGATGACTACTGATACGATGTCCAAGAAATTGGCTGGCAATATCAGGAAGTTGATGAGCTTCATCAATAATATAGGCATCAGCGCTAGGCAATACTTCACCCTGCCCCGATGCTTTTAACGCCATGTCTGACATTAATAAATGATGATTGATAACAACAATATCAGCTTCCTGGGCTTTTTTACGTGCTTCACCAACAAAACATTCCGCGTAATTAGGGCATTCTTGTCCCAGACAATTATCAACGGTTGATGTCACTTTGGGCCATAAACTTGAGCCATCATCAAGGATATTTGATTCACTCAAGTCGCCAGTTTTAGTTTGGTCTAGCCATTCCGATAATGCGTGTATGTCCGAATAATAGGGTTTTAATAATGGATCGCCAGATGCCAAACCAAGTCGATAATGGCATAAATAGTTACTTCTTCCTTTTAACAATGCAGCACTAAATGGAACAGCCAAGGCTTTTCTGAGTGTAGGTAAATCTTTATTAAATAGCTGGTCTTGAAGATTTTTTGTACCAGTAGAAATAAACACCTTCTGGCCCGATAAAATGGCAGGAGCCAAATAAGCAAAGGTTTTACCGGTACCTGTTCCTGCTTCAGCAATTAATACTGTGGTATCACGTAGTGCTTTTTCGATAGCTGTTGCCATGTCAAGTTGTTGTGCTCTTGGGGCATAGCCGTCAATATGTTGTGATAATAAACCACCCTGATTGAATATCTGTTCCATGTCTGTATGCATGCTTGTTTACATTCCAAATCGTACCGTTGTTGCCCAAACGACTAAACCACTACTAATAATAAAGCCGATCATTGATGCTAACGCCTTGTGATAATAGCGTTTAATTAATGTGGTTTCAGCGATGGTTGATAAAATAAATGCCTGATCCTTATGAGGGCTGGATTTTAAGACATTTAATTGTTCCAATTTTTCACGTTGACCATGCTCACGTCTGATATGACGTTCTGCTTTTAGACGTGCTTGTTCCCATTCACTCTCACTTAGCTTGCGATCGCCATCGCTATCAAACTCATGAATAAGTTGATTAGGATCATTTTTCCATTGCCTTAATAAATGACTAACGTGTTGTTTAAAGTCTTTACTATCGACATTGCCTAAGGTCTTAAATAATCCGATAGCGTACAAAGGTTCATGTTCTGTTATTAGTTGTTCGGTATAACGACGAGGTGGCCTAACCGTGTGTTTGTACCAGATTTGTTTATCCCGAGTGATGACATCAGCATTATCAGGATCGATCACACAGCGTCCAGTATCATCTTCAAGTAAAAACAAATCTTCACTAGCGCGTTCAGTAACGACTCGCCAATGTGTTTTACTGAACGCTTTTGAGTCGTATTGTCTCACTTGTTCTTCTATTTTATAGTGATACCAAACGCAGATTTTGCCAGTCAATGGCGACACGATAAGTGGGCCATCCATTAATCGCGCCTTGCCATTAAGTTCAACATAACCTTGCGCGGCTGATCTGATTTTTGCCGTTGGTACTATCGCTATCGTATGAGCATAGCGATAGAAGCGTAACATGCTAAAAAATGCCCATAGTGCCAAAGCTGAAACAACAATCAATCCAAGCCAGAATTCAGCCAAATCAAATTGCCGAATATTGCCTTCAAATGAGGCAATAAGTGTATCGAGCATGATTAACTGTTAAATAATTGGGCGACATTTACATCCGATTTTTCTTGGTCAGTAAACTCTAAAAGTGCGTGTGGTTTGAAGTTGAAAAAACGAGCAATAATAACATCCGGGAATTGTTCAATTCGAACATTATTTACATTGACACTTTCATTATAAAATTCACGTCGATCAGCAATGGTGTTTTCAAGCCCAGTGATACGAGCTTGTAAATGTTGGAATGTTTCATCCGCTTTTAAATCTGGATAGGCTTCTGCAACAGCAAATAAGCTACCCAAACCAAGTCGCAACGTCCCTTCAGCTTGTCCAAGTGCAGCCATGTCACCTTGCTGCTGAGCTGATGCCACAGAACTACGTGCTTTCATAACCTTTTCAAGGGTTTCCTGCTCAAACTTCATGTATTGTTTACATGTTTCAACTAGCTTTGGAAGTTCGTCATGGCGTTGTTTAAGCAAGACATCGATATTTGCCCAGGCTTTACTTACATTGTGTTTGAGTGTAACCAAGCCATTATAAATGACGATGACATAAGCAATAGTGATTGCAATAATTGCCCAGAAAACGAAACCCGCAATACTCATAAGCACTTCTCCTTAAGGTTAGTGGCTATGATTATCCCATATTTCTGGTTCTAGCCCATCTTGTTGTGTCCATACCAGCTTGCTTATTATTTTAAACTGGGCAACTGACATCATTCCCCGCTTTTTACTGTTACTATCTGGTTTGATTTTAATGGCATTAGTGATATCTTCAGCCGTTGCTTCATACATATCAGTCGGTTCATAGTTATCATCATAGAGCACTAAAACAACATGATCCCAACGTCCGTCAGGTTTGATTTGACCGATACGAGGTGTAGAGCGACTATCTTCAAATAAAACGCGGCCCTTGATTAGAATACGTTTCCCCTTTCGAGCCCCTGTTGTTCCTATTCCATCATAGCCAACGGTTAGATCGTCACTTAGTTTCAGACTGAGCGCTTTTGATACATCAAAACGTGAAATTTCACCGGTGACAGGCAACGTCATACCGGTAGCCTGACGGTATTTAGCTGCCAGCTGTCGGGTTTCATGCATTAATTTGTCAATGGAATATAAATCCATTTGCGGCTCAATTTCCGGTGTCATCATGTCATCAGTATACAGTCAAAAAAAAACGGTCTACCCACATTTTAGCGGATAGACCGTCAGATTCTTTAAAACAAGCGTTTATTTTTTAGCATCTAAGGCATTTTGATAGTACTTGTGTACCAATTTATCTTGATTTTCAAGTAAATAATCAATACTTGGCTCATTATTCATCGCTTTTTCAATCGCTTTGCGTGTTGCTTCACGATGAATATTGAATAATGCTTCGTGATCCAAGTCTTCAACCGTAGTGATTTGTGGATTTAACCAAACAGAACAGATGATGCCCAAGTCATTGGCTTTTTCTTTAGGAATTGTGCCGTTACGGACTGCATCTAATACACCATTGGCTATCGCACCTTGAACTGTACCCATTAAGATAGTGGTGTATGCATTTTTCTTAACAGTAACTTTACTGACCATGATTGTTGCAGGTTTAACCATCATGTCAGTGTTCATTAACGCTAATACGCGTGAGTGACCTTGAACTTGATCACCTAATAAATTCGCAAATGCTGTACCGAATGGACCATCAAGTTCACCAATAATAACTTCTGGCTCTGCCGCAGTAAACGGAGGACCACCGGCTACAAGACATTCACCAGTTCGCATAATAATTCTTTCACTCATGGGGTGCTTCCTCATTTAGGTTTATGTAAAGAAAGCAATCCATTATCCCTGTCTAAAAGTGATGTCGCAACCTTAGATAACTTTATAGGTCTATTAAACAAGGTTATGATGCACGCAGTTTTACTATTTTGAGTGATGCAATGTCAGAAATACAAACTCCATATGAACGCATTGGTGGCGAAAAAGTTGTACGCCAGCTTTGTAGAACCTTTTATCAGATTATGTCTGATACGCCACAAACCAACCTGATTCGTGTGATGCATCCGGAAAATATACAGCTCAGTGAAGATAAACTGTTTATGTTTTTATCTGGCTGGCTAGGAGGTCCACCACTTTATACCGATCAATTTGGTCATCCACGCTTACGTGCACGACATTTACCCTTTTCGATCGGTATTGAAGAACGTGATCAGTGGTTGTATTGTATGGCACAAGCGCTAAAAACATTGGATTTAGACCAGCTATTTGCAGAACAATTGATGAGTTCATTTGTCCAAACTGCTGATTTTATGCGAAATAAACCTGAATCTTAAATTTTAAGGAATACGCTAATGAACATTGGTGCACTGATTATTGGAGATGAACTGCTTTCTGGCAAACGACAGGATCGTCATTTCAATCATATGCAGTCGGTATTAGCCAAGCGTGGTCTGGAATTGAGTTGGACGGTTATTATTGGTGATGAACCTGAGCAATTGCAACGTTTTCTAAGGTTTACCATGGCGAGCAATGATTTGGTATTTAGTTTTGGCGGCATAGGTGCAACCCCAGATGACCGGACGCGTCAGACTGTCGCTAAAGTGGCTGAAGTCCCCCTCTGTCCTCACCCGGAAGCAGTTGCCTTAATTGAACATGAATATGGCGAGTTGGCCTACCCTAACCGTATTTTAATGGCGAACTTGCCCGAAGGTAGTCGAATTATTCCTAATACTATTAACCGTGTACCAGGCTTTTCATTTGAAAATCATCATTTCATGCCAGGGTTTCCTGAAATGGCCTGGCCAATGGTTGAATGGGTATTAGATACGCTTTATCGCGATCTGAGAAATTTAGCCCCCAGTGTTGAACAAATCATTTTTGTTTATAACGCACGAGAATCCGAACTGCTGGATGTGATGACACAGATCGTTCAGCAATTTCCCGAACTACGCTTATCAAGCTTGCCACATTTGGGCAAAAAAAATCATATCGAAATGAGTTTACGTGGCCATGCTGAGCATGTTGATGCGGCAATGAAAATTCTAAAATCTGCAATTGAATGTGCAAAGTTTAGCTGGTCACATCAATTAATCGATAAGTAGTGAAACCAAACAGGTAAGCTAATCAAACTACAAATCGTTGTTAACGTGACTGCGGCTGCATAAAGCTCACTATCAAGCTCATAACGCTCACAAATCACAATGCCAAACACCATCGTTGGCATGGCCGCTAACAAGGTGACGGGGATAACGAGTTGTTGATCAATGCCAATTAAACCACTCATTGTAAAAACAGCTAATGGCACGATCAGTAATGAAATGACCACAACGGGCAGTAGTAATTTTAGAAAAGCTAGTTTCAGACTATGCCAGCGAATACTCATGCCCAATACAATCAGCATAAGTGGCACTACCCCACCCGATAATACCGATAAAACCGAGTGAACAAATTCTGGTCTTGGCACACCTGTCATATTTAATAAAATACCGATAGACACAGCCCAAAGTGGTGGGATTTTAGTCAGATCGCGTAGCGGATGAACTTCTGTATTTTGACCGCCAAAATATTTTGCCAGCAACATACCAGCAGATAATAAGATCGGTGTACAGGCAAATAAGTCATATTGCAATACGATTGAACGCGTTTGATCGCCCAGCACTTGATCTAACACAGGTAAGCCTAAATAAGTGGCATTAGGAAAAGCAGCTGCAAGTAATAATGCACCTTTTTGTTTGTTACTTGCTTTTAACTTATTCACTACAAACCACATCACAATCAAACCTGTTATAACGCCAGATGCAGCTAATAACGATATATGTAGCGATGAACTATTGAGCTCGACTTGCCAAATAACATCCAGTACCAAGGCTGGTAACAAAATAAAAAACACCAGATCAGTCAACGCACGCCGATGTGCCAAAGCCGAAATATGAGCAGGTGCGTGATATTTCCAAAAAGAGCCACATGCAATCAGCAAGGACATTTGAAGTAAGACAGTGAGCATAAAAGACCAGATATGGTAAAGGTTTAGTACATGCTAGCAAGTAAATCTCAATAATAGCAATGGTATAATTCATGCTTTAGTTATAATGTTATTATAAAAAATGAATTGAAATGGTCATGAAAAAATGAAATACAAAGTTCAACCCACTGATAAAGAACGCGTGATGAGAGAGACTGATTTTATCGTTTCTAAAACTGATACGCGTGGAATAATTACCTATGCAAACCGCATTTTTATTGAGTTTTTGGCCTATTCGGAAGAAGAGTTATCAGGTAAGCAACATAACATTATCAGGCATCCAGATATGGCGCGCGGTGTGTTCAAACTGCTTTGGGATACATTGGCTCAAAAAAAGGAAATTTTTGCCTACGTAAAAAATATGTCTAAAGATGGTGGTTTTTATTGGGTGTTTACTAATGTAACCCCTTCTTAATGATCAGCAAGGTAATGTCATTGGTTATTATTCAGTCAGAAGAAAACCGAAACCGGAAGCGGTTGAAATTTGTACCGGCCTTTATCAAGCCATGTTAGAAGCGGAAAAGCTGGATCGAAATATGCGATAACATTACTTGATGGTAATTGGGAAAATCATCGTGAGACACAAGTAAAAATACTCGATACATTTAAACAAGCGGAACATGCAAGTTACGATTTAATGCGATTAATAGATCATGTGATCGCTGAAAAACATCAGTCAGCATAAATTATGCTGAGGTTAACCAAGTTCTGTTGGCTGAGACTGTAACGAAATTATCTTGCTTGTACCTATATGACACGGTATTGTTGTAGAGATTCTTAAAGTTTTACCAATGAATAAAACAAGTTAGGGCTTAATTGTCATTTGACTTATAAGGTAACCACTATGTCACTATCAAAGCAGTTATTACTCTTTATTACGTTCATTTTTATTGTCATTTTTTCAGTTAACTTCTATTTGAGTATAGCTAATATTAAGAGCTACTTAGAAGTTGAATCTGAAATTCATGTGCAAGACACAGCAACATCATTAGGGTTGTCGCTTAGTCCTCACATGGCTGATGAACATGATCCGATCATTAGAACCAAGATGAACGCTATTTTTGATATGGGGTATTACAAAGAAATGCGTTTAGTCAATGTTGATGGTGTGGATTTGGTGACATTAACCAATCCAGCCAAAATGGAAGGTGTGCCGGCATGGCTAATAAAATTAATGCCAATGAAAACGGCAACGGCCGTTTCGGAGATTAATTCTGGTTGGACTATCTCAGGTACAATTTATGTCACTGCTAACCCTGGTTATGGTTATCACAAACTCTACGAACAAGCCAAGTCAACACTTAAATATTCATTACTTATATTTATCGGTGCCATTGTATTATTGATTATTGCGCTTCGTTTCATACTACAATCATTGAAAGACATTGAAAAACAAGCCAGTGAAATATCGTCTGGTAAATTCACCACAATTGAAAAATTGCCTTGGACCTTAGAAGTGAGAACTGTCGCCCAATCGATGAATAGCATGTCTAAAAAAATTGGTGACATGATCACACGACTCAATACAAAACTTGAATTACTTGGCGATAGCCTAAAACGTGATCCACTGACAGGTTTGTTCAATCAGGCAACCTTTGATGTCAGTTTGAAACAAGCCTTGTCGTCAGCTAAACCCGGTTATGCCGCATTCATCAAGTTTGATGATTTAGCCGATATTGCCAAAGATAAAGGCAATAAAACAGTTAATAACCTGTTAATTGATTTCGCTGACGTTTTAAAAGCGACAGAACAGTCAGGCACTCAAGCCTTTAGACTTTACGGTTCAGAGTTTGGTTTATTACTGTCAGAATTTGATAGTAAAACGATTGTGCCATTTGCAGAAAATCTAAAACAAACTATTACGCTATTAGGCCAGCAATATGAGATTGAAGATTTAGTTCATATTGGGATCATTCGTTTTGAACGAGATAATGATTTTAATAAATTGCAGCCAGCATTGTTAGAAGCCTATGAACAAGCAAAAAATATTGGTTTAAACGCATATTTTGTCAATGATAATATTGTCAGCTCTATGACTGATGTTGAATGGAAACAATTGATTACAGAGTCAATTGACAATAGAACCCCTGAAATAACATTAACGTCTGACGCATATAATTTTGCTGATGATCAACCACAAAAAGTCATGACAGAAGCCTTTACCGTCGTCAAAGATAAAGCAGGTAACTCACTTTCTATTGGCACGTTCTTTTCTATGGCTCAAGAGTTTAAGTTAGAGCAAGCACTTGATAAAGTCATCGTCAACAACATTATTGCATTAATGGAATCTCAAAAAGTTCAAGTGCCAGTTACGATTAACCTGTCTATGACATCAGTCATTTCTACCGACTTCCACAAATGGTTAGCAGCACGACTTGAAAATACATCGGTAACAGCAAACTTATTTGCGTTCAGCGTCACCGCCTACTCCGTTGCTAAAGATATAACCGCATTTGCAAACTTCTGCGCATTGATAAAATCAATCGGCGCGACGACCCTGTTAAAACGTTATTCACCCGATATCATTCCTATCGATATGCTTAAAGAGCTACATTTAAATTATGTAAGACTGGCACGGGATTTAACGACAGGTATTCGTGGTAACACGAGTAAAGCTGAGTTCATAGGGCTGATACACGACGTGACATCGTTACTTGATATTAAACTGTTAGCTGAAGGTGTTAAAGATGATAATGATCTTGCCATTCTTAAAGCGACAGGTATTTATGGTGTCAGTCGATAATTTAGCGTTGTGTTATGAAGCGATATAAGTCTGACATAGGTATTATCAGCTTAATTGTGGCTGCTAGTATCGGCTTATCATTCCCCGTGATGTTGATCGCGGAACTTAACATTTCAAATCTGATTTTAGATGCAATTGAGGCTAAATATAACAAGCATGCACGTAAACGTATTACTGACTGGCAAGAGCTTATCAATACATCAGCCGATTTACCTGAAGATGAAAAATTAAACAAAGTAAATAACTTTTTTAATTCAAATGTGCTTTTTATTGATGATATTGCGCTTTGGCAAAAAGAAGATTACTGGGCAACACCCATGGAAGTTCTATCTATTGGTGCTGGAGATTGTGAAGACTATTCCATCGCAAAATACGTTACCTTAAAGAAATTGGGTGTAGCAGAAGACAAACTGCGTTTAACCTATGCCAAGGCGATCAGCATTGGTCAGGCACATATGGTCTTAACCTACTTTGAAAATAAACGGGCAATACCACTCGTTTTAGATAATTTAATAACAGAAATTAAACCTGCCAATAAACGACCTGATCTGGTTCCTGTTTATAGTTTTAATGGTGATGGCTTGTGGTTATCGAAAGCCCGTGGCGAAGGCCAACGCGTCGGTGATGCATCCAGATTATCTTTATGGGATGACTTGGAAAAACGAATGCAGCAAGACCCTTAACATTTAACCTCAATACTGGATAAGAAACAGCGCTCAGCAGCCCTAGTGACGGGAATCACGTCGTTGCAAAAGCGAGCAATAGAAATCTTTTGCGCCTTGTTGTTCATGTCACTAGAGCTACTGAGTTTAACAGTCTGATTACATTATGGAAATAGAGTCTTGCACTATCCCTTATCCAGGATTCAGGTTAAATACTTATATCTTTTTGTTCCATAGTTGCCATATCATTAGACTGATTAACCAGCAAATTATCGCTGACGTTAAATCATGACTTATAAAATGTGCGCCACGCAACTGCTGAGTCAAACCAAAAATAAGTCCAAATCCTAAAACAATAGCCAATATCCAACTAGCCCTATCTGGCCAATGTTGTCTGGCAACAAAATAGACGCCAAAAAACATATAGGCAGAACTGGCATGTGCAGCAGGAAAACAATGACCAACACCAGTCTGGGCACCAATTAACGCTTGCCACCAGGCAAGGTAGTGTTGTTGACCGCCAAAGTCACTCATCGACCAAGGACAGTCAACAAAGGTAAGGCGTTTGATTAGTGATACTGACAAAGTAGCGACTGGCAACGACAGTGATAAATAAGCTAAAGTTGATTTGAATTGATGCCATAACACTTTTTCACTGAACGAGCTTATATACAACACTAAAATAGCGATATAAATCGTTAATGCTAAATCATGACCGGTATCATGTAATAAGGTCTGAGTAACCCAATAATGTCGAAACAACCATTGTTGTTCTTGGAGTTGAAACCAATAATTAGCCAACTGCCAATCAAGATCCCAGTATATAATTGGAGTAATCAGAATCACATAAAGGCTTATCGGCAGCCAAATTAATCGTGATGTCATTATTTTTTAACCTTAACTCTGGGTAAGAAATATCTTTACAATGGATTTAAGTATTTATTGTAAATCTATTTTTCATACTCTAAATCTACGCTCGCCGCTGGGCGTTCATTTCTTTTGTGTGCCCAAAAGAAACGAACCAAAGAAAATGGCACCCGAAATTGCTTTATCTCCAAAAACCAAGCTACTTTTGTGGCGTAGTCGACAACTCGTTACGCTCAAACACTCGACTACTTCATCCACAAAACTAGCTTGGTTTCTGGCAACAATAAACGGGAAAATGAGGCTCTAAAAATATTTTAACGGTTGCTGTATATCACTCGTTCACTATGAATGAGTTTGGTGCTTTTATTTCATCATTATTTTTTACGCTAATGACCGGAATCTATTATCTTGAGATCAGGTTAACTACGACAGTTGGCAAAGATATCAAGATCGTGTCGATAATTCTCTGGTGATGAGATATCAAGCATACCTAACATTGAATGGAATAGATTATCGTGTGAAATCGCCACATCACTATGCTGTTTTAAACAGCTTGTATTAATGTGATAATCGCGGGAAAATTGATTTGATAGCCATAGTAACATTGGTACATGCGTTTGTTCTTTAGGTGCCATAAAATAGGGTGCGCCATGTAAATACATATTTTTTTCACCTAATGACTCACCATGATCAGAGAGATAAATCATGGCGGTATCTGTCGTTTCAGGCTGATTTTTAAGAAAACTAATAACTCTGCCTAAAAAGAAATCGGTATATAAAATAGTATTGTCATAGGCATTAGTAATCTCTTGCTGAGAGCATTCCTGTAACTCACTGCTTTGACAGACGGGCGTAAATTGTTCAAATGACTTGGGTATGCGTTGGTAATACGCAGGGCCATGACTGCCTTTTTGATGTAATACCACTAACATATCTTTATCAGTCTTGTTAATCACATCATCTAAATGATCTAATATAGCCTCATCAAAACAATCATTGGCATTACATAATTCGGGTACATCAATATGCACAACATTTTCGTGCTCTACTCGGTCACAGACACCTTTACAGCCACTATTATTTTCACGCCAGTAAACAGCCATACCACTGGCAGCTATTTCATCTAATAAGCCTTGATAGTTATGACCTTTATCATTGTCATATTCCTCACGAGAAAACTTTGAAAACATGCACGGTACAGAAATAGCCGTTGTGGTACCACATGACGATACATTACTAAAGTTAATGACATTTTCACTTTCAATATGCGGTGTAGTTTGACGCTTGTATCCATTGATATGAAATTGTTGAGCACGAGCGGTTTCACCTAATACTAATATGGTAACAGAACGATGTGATTTATCTGCCAAGGTACCTCGGGTCGTTTTTTGTGATATTGCCAGAACTGGTTTGTTTTCAGTTTCGACTTGGCCGTTAAGCGTTTTACCAATGGCATAAATGTAATTAGTTGGATTAATCAAATAGCGAAACTCACGATGATTACGAAATGTCGAAGCGTAATCTTGATAAAAACAAGCTGCTACAAGCCCAATCACTAACACACTCATAATAATTGAGAATAAATTAATAACAATCTGGCGAAAAAATGTTGAATGTGAAATATCCAGTTTATAAATAACAAAAGCGGGTACCAGTCCCCAAAGCACAACGTGCTGTACAAAGGTAAAATTTAGGAGTTCGGTTGCTTCATGTGCGTCAGTTTCGAATACATTTTGCACCATAGTGCTATCAATAAGTACACCATACGAATCCATAAAAAAACTGGCCATGGCTGCGCTGATAATAAGTATGATTAATGCGGGTTTAAGTAGATGCTTAACCGCGATAAGATTTAACAAAAAGTTAATGATGGCTGTTAAGAATAAAACGACAGATGTTAGGAATAATGCATTATGAAATGAAAATTCATTATGTGTTTGTAAAACGCCCTGCCACAAACTTTGGTTGTAGCCTAAAACAAGAAATAACGAGAAAAGTAAAACAACATATTGTGAGCGAACAGCTTTGATCACGGTGGTTTATTCCTGGCAAAAAATAGATTGCCAGGAAGGATAAATAGCTTAGCTTAACGTTGACTTAAAACCAGTTTAAAATTCAAATTCGGTTAAAAATCGCCAGGTTGAATTAGGTGTTTTAGAGTCCAGTCCGAAGATTACACCTGATTCCCAATGTAGCTTTTTACCGGCATCAAATCTGACATCACCCATTATGACTGGACCCAAGGCACGGGTATTTTGTCCTGAATATAACTCTAATGCGGGTTCAAATAAACGAGAATAACGATAACGCATTTGTACTGCCAGCGCGGATTCTAATTCAGCCTTTATATCATCACCCCACTCGTAGATCAGCTTTAAGTTAGTCGCATTCACCCATCGTCCCCACTCTTTTTCCATCAAAAGTGCTGTGGCCAGTTCCCAATTATCACCATGACGGTCTTTTTCCAATTCAACTAATACGCCCCAGTCGGCAGCATATTCACCTTGTTCAGTTAATTGATATTTAGCTTCCAGTTCAAAGGCATCGAGCGAGCTCTCATTATTACTTGCAATTAAATAGCCTTCTACAAATAGACGATCTGATAGCGAACTGCCTAAGCCCAGGCGGTATTGTTGCTCATCATCAGCTGAGATCATCCTTAGTTCAATCTCTCGTTCCAAAGGCTGCACATAAGGGTGGTAGACCTTATCAATCGCTGTACTATCAGCAAAACAAAGCGAATGGAGTGACAGTAACAGGCCAAAAAACAAGAATTTTGAGTGAATAGCGTTCATTTTGTGTGTCGTGATAATTGATAAAAAGAAACAAATACAATCATGGCTATTGCAGAAAAGTAGGCTGAGACCTGAATTGGGGTTGGTGTCGCTTCATAGCCAATCAGCGCATAAAGTAACTGTCCTACCAGCGAACGTTCGTTTATCCAATTAGATGTATCCCATAGTGGATATTGGCTGATAATCCAATCTGCTTGAATGAGTTGTTGCACTACTTGAGAGATCATTGCAGCAGCTATGAGCAAGGTCAAAACATACCCCAGCCTGACGCTGTTTTTAAAAGTCATGGTCACTAACAAGTAATAGATACACACACCGACACTCATACCGATACCAGCACCAATTGAAGAACCAATCAAAACTGCTTGTAACAAATCGGGTGCTGCTGAAAAACCCGTTATGAACAATACAATCTCAGTACCTTCACGTATCGAAGCCAGAACAATACCTAAAACCATCAACGAAATAAGTGTTATTCGCTGTATTGGTTTCGATACTCCTATTAAAGCCTGAGTTATAAATCCTAATAAGATAAAGTAAATGGCTAATTGTAAGCCAGCATTGATAACTTCTTGGCCAACACCATCAAACCAGTTTGAAAAAGTAGAAATATGTGCAGCATAAGCCCAGGCAAATAATCCACCTAATACGATACCAAGCAATAGCCACAATCGAGACACAGTAACATGCTGACTATATGCAAGAAAAAGGCTCATAATCAGCGATGCTTCTAGCACTTCTCGTAAAACGATAATAACGGCATTGATTAACATGGTACTGGTCTTATGCTATTTAACAATGATTTTTCCTTGTGCTGTTTTTGGGAAAAACTCACCAAAAAATGGATAACTACCTGCCGGCAATGGCCCAATAAAAATGACACCAGAACTATGTCCTGGTATTACTTTTTCACGATTTAATTCATAACTTTCAAATTCTTCTGCCGAGTCATCCTTATTATTAATAACTAACTTCACCTTAGTATCAGCAGGAATAACGAGTTCATCAGGGTAAAACAAATGATTTTGAATGTTAATCTCGAATAATGGGGCCGCATTCAGAGTTAAGGAAATACTGCTTAAAATGAGTATAGTGATAATAGGTAGTAACTTAATATTCATGGCTTGTCTATTTTGGAAATGTAATCACGATTTTTAAACCACCTAAGTCGGCACAACGATCTAAAGAAATCGTAGCATGATGAATGCTAACAATATGTTTCACAATGGCTAAGCCAAGACCACAACCAACGGTGCCTGAATCATGTTGGTCACCTTTTCCACGGTAAAAACGCTCAAACACTCGATCATAATCATGCTCTTCAACACCTGGTCCAGAGTCTTCAATTACTAGCTTAACTGATTGATTATTTTGGAAAATACCGATCCTTATTTCACTACTGTCAGGTGTATATTTACTTGCATTTAGAATAACGTTATCGAGCAATGTTTCAAGTGCAAATTTATTACCTTTAATCAAGCATTTTTCTTCACCAACCATACTTATTTGTTGCTGTTTTAATGCTATTTGATCATAGTGTTTAGCGATAACGTGTTGGCTGATAGCACATAAATCGAGTGGCGTTAATTTCATTAGAGGTTGATCTGGTGAATGGCGATACAATGCAAGAATTTGTTCAATAACATGCCCCATACGATCAATACCTAAAGCCAGTGATTCTATTTCTTGGTCATTAAATTTATGAGCTGTCTGAAGATTATGCACTTGTACTTTTAATGCGCTAATGGGCGTACGTAGTTCATGAGCCGCATCAGTTGAAAATTGCTGTTCTCGCAAAAAAGCAGCATTTAATCTATCGAGCAAAGCATTAGTTGTTGTGACCAATTGAGTTAATTCTTTAGGCGTTTCTCGCATAACGACTGGGCTTAAATCATCTGCTTGTTTATTGTTAAGCTGTTCAGATAATTCACGTAGTGGTTTCAAACCTAAGCCGATTGCCACCCAAATAATTAATGCGGCAACCGGAATCGCTAACACAATCGGAATAATTGATGCTAAAACAACGTTTTCGGCTAGGGTATAACGAATATCATCCCTTTCTCCAACGATGATCCAGCGATTTAGTGTAGTGTCTTGTAAGGTATAACTGCGCCAACGGTAACCTGAAAAATTAATATCGTTGAAAGGACTGTCATTATCAATATCAAATAACTGTATGAGTGGCGCGTTATTTGAATGTGCAAGTAGCATAAAGTCATCTGACCAGATTTGAAAGAATACACCGGGCGATAATTCAAACACACCAGCAGTTCGGGGTTGCGTATCCTGATTTGCGTTAGCAATAATCCCTGCTATATTTTTTAATCGATCATCAAATAATTGCTGTGCCTTTTCAATACTGGATTGATACCCCTTTAATAAAGATACAAAAGTAACCAGCGTAATGATGGCTAACAGTGCTAATAATAAATATGTACGAATCGACCTCATGATGGCTTAATAATATAGCCAATGCCACGCAGTGTCTGAATAAAGTGATCAGGTAATTTTTTTCTTAGATGATGAACGTGTACTTCAACGGTATTACTAGCAACTTCTTCACCCCAACTATAAAGCTTTGATTCAAGTGCGTCGCGGGTTTGGACTCGTCCTGCATTCTCCATCAGCACCTTTAGTACCATAAATTCACGGCGTGATAACTCAATATTTGCGTCATCAACAAAGACTTGGTGACTGGCACTATCTAGCCGAACGTTTCCTATGCTTAATCCTGCATGTTTCAACGTACTTGCACGACGCTCAAAAACACGTAACCGTGCTAATAATTCATCCACTTCAAACGGTTTGGCTAAGTAATCATCAGCGCCAAGATCTAGGCCAATCACTTTATCTTCCAACGATGAACGTGCAGTTAAAATCAATACTGGCAATTCTGAACTTAGTTTACGAAGTGCTTTTAAAACCTCAGTGCCATCTATATCCGGTAGTCCTAAATCCAAAATAACCATGTCAGGCATGTCTGTTTTAGCAGCATCAACAGCCTGCTTACCACGGGCTACATGATTAACAACAAAATCTTCAGCACGAAGTGTTTGAGTTAAGGCATGTGCTAATGCCCGATCGTCTTCTATTAATAATATTTGCATTATGCGTAACTAAAAACTGATTCCTGTTGGATTCTTTTTAGGTTTCATCAAGGTACGCACCTTATTCAATGAAGCAGCTATTTCATCTTGGCGGCCTTTATCTGCTAACGGTCTATTCGGTCTGGCTGGTGCTTGCTGTGCTTTAAGTAAAAATTGCTCGGCTTTAGCATAATCACGTTGATCAATTAAAAATTCGCCATAAAAATAATTACTGTCAATGCCATTCGGATTGATTTTAATCGCTTTTTCTAATAATGCCTGGGCTTTGTCATCATCACCAAAACCAATTGGCCAACCTGGTACTTTAAAATATAAGGTGCCTAAGCTTGTTAAAGCAGAACCAGATAAGGCATTTTCATCAATTGATAATGCGTGTTCGAGATCGGCTTTAGATGATTTCGCCAGAGACATAGCACCTAACCCCCCTTTTGCTCCTGCAAAACTGGATTTAATGATACCTCGCCAAATATAGGCCTCTGCTGCTTTTGGATTATGGTTAACGACATTATCTGCCTGCTGAATCAGCTCTTCAAAAGCCTGATTTTGTGCTTTGTCTTTTAAGGTATAGTTCACTTGTGCCCAACGTTTTTGTAATTGGTAAACAGCTTCATTGACATCAGCAAAACTTAATTGTGCCAGCGTCAATAAAAACACGGATAGTGTAAATTGTTTCCATTTCATAACTTTATCCTCGTTATAAATAACGTTTAATAATCGGTAACTGTTTTAAAATTGATTTATCAACTAATGATGGTAATAGACTGTTTATCTTAACAAATAATTTTTCTGGCCAACCAACGTAATAGCTATGATGCCTAGATTGAATGAACTGAATAAAATGTGATGCCACTTCAGATGGTGCATCCATTTTGCTGCCTAACTCGGTATTCATTGCAACCACTTTATCGGTATTGATTGCTGTTTTTGCTGCTCTCGGAGCAAAGTATTTTACGCAAATCATGCTATCAGCAAGTTCTCGGCGTAATGATTCAGTAAAGCCTCGCATACCAAATTTGGTACTGGCATAAAGACTAAACCCGGGAAAACCGATACTGCCAAAGGTTGAGCCAACATTCACAATCATTGCCGCTGTTTTAGCATGTAGTAAGGGCAGTAATGCGTTACATAGTTGAATCGGGCTGATTAAATTAACAGCAATAACCGATGCAATTCGCGATGCTGTAGTGTTGGCCAATAATGAAAAATCACTGATACCAGCATTATTGATCAGCATATCAATGCCATCTGGTAGATCCCTGCAAAATGAAACAAGTTGTTGTCGCTGCGTATCATCAGATAAATCAACAGTCTGGCAATGGTGTTGCCCACCTAATTGTTCATTTAAATGCGCAAGGGCGTCATTATTACGATCAACTAAAATCAGAGTAGCGCCTGCTGTCGATAATTCATAGGCAATAGCAGATCCTAAGCCACCTGCAGCACCCGTTAATACAATTGTTTTATTCTTTAAATCAAACATATAGCCTATCTCAGTTAGTTAGACTTCTAAAAATATCACCATAGAGCTTATAAAAAACAGTAGCACTATCAATGATTAATTGTTGCTCTTTGGGATCCTCAATCTTATCCATTAAGCCTTCAAAAAATTTTACATGCTCAATATCTAAAGCACCATGAGAACGTAAATAACTAAATGCCTGATCAGGTAAACCTGATGCAAGTTGAATACCAGTAGCTGCACGATCAGCTGTTGTAATGCTGGTGCCTTCTAAAACATGAACCATACCAAAAAAACCTAAAGGATTAACCCTGTTTACCATATCATAGGCATAGGCAACCATAAGTTCAGTAGTCAGTTTAGGTTTGCCATGACGTACCGCCTCTTTATCAGCTCCACAGGCAGCAATATCATTCAATATCCATTCCTGATGCCCCAGTTCTTCTTCAATATATTCTGCAACCGCATTACGTAGCCATTCTTTTTGTTCAGGAATACGTGCGCCTACTGCCATCAATAATGGAACAGTATGTTTAACATGATGATAAGCCTCTGTTAAAAACGCGATATAGTCATCCCTTGTAATATCACCCATCAATGCTTTACTAATAATTGGCGCAGATAATAATTCGGTTCGTGCCCGCTGGGTGGCGGTATTTAATCTTTCAAAAAAACTCATTAAGCGTGTCCTTGATAAAGTGAATCTATTTTATGCTGGAAATGTGACAATATTGCAATTCTAACGGGTCGCCCATTTGACGTGATCAAACCTTGTTCGAATGTAAGCGGTTTGATTAATCGAATCCACTGTTTTATGTTGGCGTAATCGGGTAAACCACGATTAACATGATCAATCCATAATTGAATCGACTCATTCGTTGTTGTGTTGTCACGTGGCATGACTAAGGCAATACAAAATGGCTTGGCATCACCAAATACAACACATTGTTGTAATAAACCATTTGATAACAACTCACTTTCTATCCACTCTGGATTGATGTTTCGCCCAAAACTGGAAATAAGCAGGTTCTTTTTACGACCTTCAATCTGTAAAAAACCATCTTGATCCAGCTTGCCAAGATCACCGGTAGCAACCTGTGTCTGATACCAACTATCAGGTTGATCGATATAACCTAAAAACGTATTGCCACTGACGATAATCTCACCCTTTTCAATCGAAACCTGACAAGGGGGCAAGACTTTGCCAATGGAGTCTATCCTGGAAGCACTTGGTGTATTTAAACTGACCACTGAACAACATTCAGATAAGCCGTATCCCTGATATACAGGTAAACCACATTGCTGCGCTTGCTCAAGTAATGTTGTAGCTACTCGGCTACCTCCTACAGCAATGAATTTCAACGAGCCTGGAGCTTGCCAGCCTTGTTTTACTGCACCGACCAGCGCTAGCAATAACTCTGGCAATACGATCAGACTATCAGGTTGAAAATGAGAAATAGCGGACAGGAATGTGGTTAAATCAAAGCCACTATTGCCATTAAATCCGAGTGTTGACTGAGAAACAGCAATAACAACACCACCTGAAAGTAACGGTGTGTAGATGCCACCAATATTTTCTAATAATGTACTAAATGGCAAAATACCAAGATGGCGGATCTGTGTTTGTTCACTTGCTTGTAATAATGACTCAGCAACGATGATTTGCTGATCGTTGCTTAAACAGACACCTTTAGGTTGTCCAGTCGATCCCGATGTAAATGTTATTTTGCCAGTAGCCGCAGGCAGAGTAACTTTTTTTCTATCATCACAAAGCTCAATCACAAATCCGTTGAGATTAATGTCACTCGCATTCGACAAACTTAGCAGTTGCGACAAAAGATCGTCTTTTTGATGAATAATGGCTGTCGTACCAGCACTGGCAATGGCATGTTGTAGTTGTTGCTGTGAGAAGAATAACGGAAGTGGTAATAAGGTAATATCAGCAAGACGACTTGCCAAATCGATAATGACCCATGCCGGGCTATTATCGGCATAGAGTGCTACAACACCATCTTTATAGGCATGAAGTTGATGACTGAGTGCTATAACCGAATTATAAAGCTCAGCCCAACTATAGCTGTTATGGTCACCGATTAATGCCAATGCATTAGGTTTTTGAATGGAATATTCGGTAATGCAAGACCAAAAATGTGTCATGAAATTTTTAGCTGTCTCGCCATGTCATTGATCGTGTTACGGTAATTTTCTAACATGAAATTAATCACATCATTTGTTCTAAGTACATCGATCGCAGAGTCTAAGTTTCCAGCTAATACCTTTGGTTGATTGTTGTAATAGCTGCCCCAGGAATCACCATGATCACTAAGACGCTGTGGATCAGCATCACATAATACTAGTGTGTCTAAATTCAGTTTAGATAGGATTTGTTGAACATGTTTGGTTGCCGTAAATACGACCCACTCGAATCCTGCTTGCTCAAGAATGGCAACTATAAGTATGAATAAGGTTTGACTTGAACCTCTACGACTTGAGGTTAAATTACCAATTTCTACTATTTTATTTCTAGCGATTGGCTGTGACATTAACTCGGCTATAACAGCTTCAATAGCATCATCAAGGTAATTTTCCAAAAATAATGGTGTGATCGAGTTTGCTGGTTGAAAGCCAACAGCAGCCGACAGAGCACCGTTGATTTGTGTTGATAACAGGTAAGGCAAGAAGTGTGTCACTTTCGCTTGGTAACTCACATTAAAACGTTCAGATATATAGGTTTCAATGCTATTTCGAGAAGCCGATAAAGGACCATCCAATCGTATTGGCAACAGCGGTAACAACAGACGTTGACGAGATAAATTTCGTTGTTGGCGTCTTCGTTCAGTGAGTGCTGATGTGTTTACTGCTTCCATAGAAAGCCTTACATTAATTTAATATACAGCTCAAATTTTAGTTACTATTTCTTAAAACAATCTTAATAATAATAAATTTACCTAAGCTTTAAAGCTGTCAGCAACACTTTCATGTACTGACAGTAAAGCAGGAATGACAATTAATACCAATACCGTTGAGAACATTAATCCAAAGGAAATGGATACAGCCATAGGAATTAAAAATTGGGCTTGCATCGAGGTTTCAAATAATAACGGTGTTAATCCACCTATCGTTGTGAGTGATGTCAGTAATACCGCTCTCAGTCTTTGGGCTGCCGAATTAACAATTGCCTCATCTGTTGCTATGCCCTTTTCACGTTGATGTTTGAAAAAGGTCACGAGAATAATGGAATCATTGACGACAATACCTGACAATCCAAAAATACCGAATAGCGACAAGATAGTTAAATCAATCCCCATAATCCAGTGACCAAACAAAGCGCCAATTAAACCAAAAGGTATTGCGGTCATAACGACAAGCGGCCAACCATAGGAAGAAAATACCCAGGCTAAAATCAGATAGATCAGAATAAATGCCAAAATAAGACCTTGTTTCATATCACCCATCGTATCGGCTTGTTCTTCAGCACGACCTTCATAAGCAACACTGACACCATAACGCGATATTAGATCTGGAATTAGAGTCTGTTGTATGTCGTTAATAATAAGGTTGCTGTTATTAAGCGTTGAATCAACCGTTGCAGTAATGTGAATCGCTAACTGACTATCGGTATGTCTTAATACATCAAAGCCGCGTCTTGCTTCAAAATCAACCACACTGGTTAATGGTGCACTGCCACCATTAGGTAAGCGAATCATGAAGTTTTCCAAGGTTGAAAGCGTATTACGTTCACTATCAGGTAACATAACGCGAACTTCGACCTCATCATCACCATCCTGGAAAATTTGTACAAGTTGACCATCAAATGCCGCGCGTAATTGTTGGCCGACATTATTTGCTGTCAGACCTAATACGTCGCCCTGCCCTTTAACATGATAGATAAGTTGTTCCTGGCCATAAGGCATATCATCTTCGATTGCACTGACACCGGGATAGTGTTTCAAGGCTTCAGCAACCTCATAGGCCGCTTTTTTTAATGTTTCAGCATCTGCACCACTCAAACGAATGTCAATATCACTGCCGGGAGGACCGGTGCGACGTTCTGATATGGTAAATGTTTCGATGCCAGCCGGTAATGTGATGTTTTGTCTCCAAACACGCAAAAACTCACTGTTACGAACATCACGGTGATCTGGTGATACCAACTCAACCTGAACTGAACCAAAACGCTCATCAACCTGTGAAGAACTACGTTGGCCAGCAGTGCTGGCACTGCCAACACGTGTGACAGCTACTTCAACCAGCTCAGGACCAAGTTCATTTTTAGTGAGTTCTAATGCATCGTTAACATGTTGAAGAAATGCTTCAACTTTTGATGAAGGCGTACCGGCAGTGAAACGTGCATTAGCATTGATATTGGTACCTTCTGGTGAAGGGAAGAAAGTGAAATGTACCCTGCCTCCAGCCAATAAACTGATTGTCAGGATCAATAAGGCTAATGCCATACTAATGGTTACCCAACGATGTTTAACCGCTGCAACAACAATAGGCCTGAATAAATCATCACGTAAAAAATTGAATTTTTGATCTAAGTAATGCCTGAAAGGTTTTGGATCGGCATGGTGAATTTTATGAAAAGCATGGCGTAAATGACCAGGCAAGATTAAGAAACTTTCAAACAGAGAAGCAATAATGACGCAGATCACGACAAAAGGAATATCAAACAAGATATTACCCATGGTGCCGCCAATCAGCATCAAGGGTAAAAATGACGAAATAGTGGTCAGAGAAGATGAAATAACGGGGGCCAACATTCGTCTGGCACCACCTTCAGCAGCTTCAAGAGAATGTTCGCCACTTTGATAATGTGCCAAACCATCTTCACCGACGACGATAGCATCATCAACGATGATACCAAGTGCCATGATTAAGCCAAATAGACTGATCATGTTAATGCTACCACCAAATAAATACATAACAAATAAGGTGGCCATAAACGAGATGGGAATACCTAGGGCTACCCATAAGGCAACACG
This sequence comes from Gammaproteobacteria bacterium, assembly GCA_029210875.1. Taxonomy (GTDB): domain Bacteria; phylum Pseudomonadota; class Gammaproteobacteria; order Nitrosococcales; family Methylophagaceae. Next base: position 24,898 of record JARGFJ010000011.1, read on the forward strand.
CCCATGCAGGAATAAGAACAAGATAACAATTACTAAAATCAAACCGCCTAAGCCATTGCTTAGTAATAAATTCATCCGTTCTTTAATTAACTTCCAACTGGCGTCATAGATTTCGATAGTGACACCTTGTGGTAATTGCGATTTATTATCTTGCAACCATTGGTCTAAAATAGTGGCTGATTTAAGTGAATCGGCATTTTCTGTGCGTTGTAGTTCAATTTCAACAGCAGGTTTGCCTTGATAATACACCGACACTTGTTTACGCATGGGGCGGCGTTCAACATCAGCGACATCACCCAAATACAATAAACCACCGTTATAATCAGCTTTGAGTGGTAATTGAGCAAAGGTCAGCGCGTCACGACGTTGGTCCAAACTACGTAACTGTCGAGCAGTATCATCATTGCCAATTTCACCTGCTGGCAGATCTCGGCTAAGCTCACTGACACGTTGACCGACATCTGCCAAACTCATGCCCAGGGATTCTAATTGCCTGGTTGACATCTGAATCGCGATTTCTTCTTTAGGTAATCCAGTAATACTAATTCTGGAAATGCCTCTATCAAGTAGATCATGTTCAATCTTATGCACTAAGTGACGAAGCTCACCTAACGATCCATCCGTTGTGATAAGCATACGTGCCACACCTTCATAGCGAGTAACCAACGTAACTTCAGGGGTTTCCGAATCACTCGGTAAATTACGCAGTTGAGCCACTTGATCTTTGACTTGATCAAGCGCCTTACCCATATCAGTGCCTTCTTCAAAGGTTAAGGTCACTACTGACATGCCGTAGGATGAGGTTGAGGTCATTTTGTCAACAAAATCGATAGAACGTAGCTCTTGCTCTACTCGACTTGAAATTGCATCTTCAACATCTTCAGCACTCGCTCCACGCCATTCAACTCTGACATTAATAATGTCGAGAGCAAAGGTGGGGAAAAACTGAGTGTTGAGACGTATAAGTGAAGTTAAACCAGCCAGAATCATGATGATCATCAGCAGGTTTGCGGCAACCTTATGTTGTGCAAATAAGGCTATGAAATCATTATGTTTAGTCATTTAAACTTTCAACTTTAAGACCGGTAATGGCATTGGGAAGCTGGGTACTGACAATCTTGTCCCCCATTTTAAGCTGATTACTTGCGATCAATAACTGTTTTTGACCACTATCCGTAGTTATTTCACCAATTCGTGTAATAGTAATGTTTTGCAAAAAACCATCTTTGACTAGATAGACAGAGTCCAAGCCATACAAAGCATCATATGGAATGGCTATCACATTATCTTGTTGTGTGAGGGTCAGGGTCAGTTGTATAAATGTGCCAATCGCAAGTGATTGATCATCGCTCTTCAATTTAAATAAACCATCAATACCACCACTATCATTGGCAACTTCACCGGATAATCGTACCAGTTTGAATTGCAACGACTGATCGGCAACTGATGCCTGAGCTGTAACAACCTGCCCTTCAGATAGTATCCTGCTAATCTGATCAACCAGTCGACCAGGTATTTGGGCTCTGACTTCAAGTTGAGACAGATCATAGGTTGATATCAACTCGTCACCAATGCGAACACGATCGCCTATTGCAACATTTAATTTGGCAATTCGCCCATCGAATGGTGATCTAATAGTACAGCGTGATAGATCGAGTTGAGCTTGTTCTAATAAAGCGTGAGCACGACTTTGTTTTGCCTTAAGTTGAGCCAAACGGGATGGATGTTGAGCGATATCGTGTTCAAGTTTTTTTAAAATAACCAGTTGTTTTTGCTCGGCAGACAACGCATCATCAAGACTAGCCTGTGATGCTAATCGTGTTTGTTCGAGTTTTTTGGCTCTGGCAACAGCTTTTTGTGATAGCTGTAATAATTGCTTTTCATTTTCAAGAACGGCTTTATCTCGGTTATAGGCTGTAATTTCACTTTGAATTTGGGCGGTTATTTCATCCAGATCAGCTTGCCGTTGTGTAACAATCAATCGTGCATCGCTATCATCAAGCTTAACCAAGATATCACCGGCGTTTACCGTATTGCCTTCAAAAGCGTTAATTGTGATTACATCAGCTGATAGTGCAGCTTTTAAGCTTGCTTTAAAAGGTGTTTCAACACGACCATAGACCGTGAGTTGTGGTGAATAGCTTTGTGGCGAAACAGCAACGGTATTCACGCGCCACACTTTTTGTGGCTTGGTCATTGTTTGGCTTTGTGGCTTGGTTTTTATTATTAAAACAAACACCAAAATTGCAATGACCAGGATCACAATTGGTAAGACAAGACGTTTAAGCAAACTCATTTCTCCTTGTTCATTCTGCCAAAACCGCATAGCGGTTTGAGTTGCAACAGAAATAATAGACTTTAGCTATGAAATGTTGGTTCCGAATCATTTTGAATCACGTAGTTGTTTAGCTAAGTGTTGCCGATCAATAATCAACTTCTCTGGCGTGATTAAACTCGCTTTTAAGTTCGGAAATGCACTCACAATGGATACTAATACGGCTGAGAAATAAGGTAATGACTGTACCAATAACACAACTATCCATAACAGCATATCCCATGTGTCTATCGATGTTTGAATATACAGTGTTGCCGCAGCAGACCATAATGCCAGCATAATTAAGCATTCTTCCGAGGCAGCACCAATTGCTTGAAACAACGCAACAGATTGCTCTTTTTTTGGTGTTCTAATAAAGGGACGACCCGTTGTAAATATGCCTAACCACATGGCTTTAGCTATGGTATGAGATAACGCTAAGCCAGCAAAAGCGGCTGCAATTGTCTCTCTAATCGATGCCACAATTTGTACACCATGGTACAAATAGACAACTTTGGCTATTTTGAAACAGAATAACGCCAACGGTAACACTGAAAAAATGATCAAAGGTGGATCAATTCGTGTTGGCATGTAAATTAAGGCCAATGACCAGGCTAATGCAGCAAAATTGAAGATCAAGTTAATACCGTCAGCAATCCAGGGTAACCAGCCAGCAATAAAGTGATAACGTTGACCTGTCGTCAATTTACTTGGGGATTTACCGAGCAATTCATTAGCATGATGTCGCAAGATCTGCATCGCGCCATAAGCCCAACGAAAACGCTGTACCTTATAGTCATTAAATGTATCAGGCATTAGACCTTTGCCGTAACTGTGTGAGGTATAAACAGCTTGATACCCTGCTGAAAATAGCATAAAGCCTAATTGAGCATCTTCGGTGATTGTATGTTCACCCCACCCGCCCACTTCTTCCAAACAACGGCGTCTAACCATCGTCATCGTGCCATGTTGGATAATGGCATTTCGTTCATTGCGGGTAACCATGCCAATGTGGAAAAACCCTCGATATTCTGCAAAGCACATGGCTTTGAACGCATTTTCTTCAAGATCACTATAGTCTTGTGGTGCTTGAACAATGGCGACTTGAGGTTCATGAAATTGTGGAACCAAATCACGTAACCATGTTGGTTCGACACAATAATCACTGTCAATCACAGCAATGACAGTGGCCTTGTCTGCTGTTTGAGTCAATGCAAAGTTTAATGCACCGGCCTTAAAGCCAGCTAAAGGCGATTTATGGAAAAAGCGAAAACGTTCACCTAAGCTTTGGCACTGTTGTTCAACCGGCTTCCAAACGGCCTCGTCTTTGGTGTTATTGTCGATAACGATGACTTCAAATCGTGGATAATCAAGTTTAGCCAACGCATTGAGCGTATTGATTAGCATGTCAGGTGGTTCGTTATAGGCTGGCACATGAATTGACACCATCGGTAATTCATCATCATCGATCTTAATCGGTTTTAACGCACGACGTCGTCCTTTAACCCAAAGCGTTTCAGCCCATTCATGTGCCTCTATCAACAGCACCATGATCACACCTAGCATACCCAGCATTAATACTATACCTACCAAAACACCGCCTACAGTCATATATTGACGTGAGTAATCGTATGCAATCCATACCACCACTGTTGTTAGTAAATAGGCAATCATCGCTAAAAAGATTCTGCCACGACGGTTTAAGCTTGCAGCATCCGTCAGTAATAAAGCAAAAATGATCGCTGCTAACAGTACCGATATTGCAGCTATAGATTGCCATTCTGGTACCCCAACTATGGGTTTTACAAATTCAAATTTGGCATGTCGATCGGCATCGTAAACACCCCAATATGCACCGACAGCACCTTCAAGTTTACGTTTCCATGGCTGATCAAAGGCTTCCATTACATAGTAGGTGTAGTCTTTTTCTTCTGCCCTGTTTAGAAAACGACGAAGAAATTTTGCCTGTTCAGCTTCATCAGCAACGGCTTCTTTACGGGTGCGTCCATTGCTGGGCCAACCTACTTCAGCGATTACAATAGGCTTATGTGGAAACATTTCCTGAAGTTGTTGCATACGTTGATCAATATAATCAACAGCACCTTCATTATCGATGCCTTCCCAATAAGGCAACATATGCACAGCTATAAAATCGACATATTGTGCCAGCTCAGGATGATCGATCCATACATGCCATGGTTCAGCGGTACTTACTGGCATACCTACTTCTGCACGCACATGATTTAGGTACTGACCTAAAAGGCCAATTGGCACATCATTACGTAAAATAGATTCGTTACCGATGATGACACGCACAACATTGCTACGATTTTGGTCAGCAATCTTAATGGCTTGCTCAACTTCAACCAGATTATTTTGTAGTCGATTATCTATCCATGCACCCAACGCGACATTTAAATTATGTTTTTTTGCCAGCCTGGGTACGTCTGCCATAGCACCAGCAACAGTATAGGTTCGAACTGAATGGGTTTTACCCGACAATAATTGAAGATCTTGCTCAATTTCATCAGCGCCTGGCAAGTTCCCCGCACCAGGGTCGTGTTGTGCTCGCATTGGTGAAAATGAAAAGCCCTTTATTATCACTGGCCACATTGGTTCAATTTCTGGCCGATTAATATAAGCTAAAAAACCATAGGTCACAGCGGCAACAATCACGGCAATCAGAATATTGATTCGTACCATTTTATTTACCTGGCCAAATCAGGCATAAAGACAGATGCATTATGTAAATCTTGCTATTTTGGGTCAGTTGTAATGGCAACACGCACCGCATCAAGTTTTAGTTGGGCGTTATTGATGGCCTCTGCCAATACATATTTACTTTGTTCAAGGTAATCAATTTCTTGTTGCCTGATATTAGGATTAACATGAGCAAGTGCTGTTAATCGTTCAATTTCAGAAGACAAATGATGTTGCATCTTTTGTTGGGCTTGTTCAATCATCAATTTTTGTTGTGCCAACACATGGTTTTTTGCACTATCTATCAATGCGTTTATTTGAGGACGAGCATGGCGAACCAGTTCTTGAGCTGTTACCTTGGGTATACGTCCAGCAAGATCATTAAACTCATCTTGTTCAAATACATCACTGTAATCACGGCCTTTGTCATTGATCAAACAACGTACATAAGACTGATTTAGGTAGCGATTCAATTGAAGTGATCGTGGTGCTGAATATTGCATAGTGAAAATAGCTTCAACCAGTAATGTTCCGGCATTTAGTTTATCAGTAGCCAGTGTACAAAAAGCGCTGTTACCAAAATCACTATGGGTAATCATATCCAGACTACCCAGCACCATCGGGTGTTCCCAGCTTAAAAACGCCATATCTTCACGTACTAACGCACGATGACGTTTATAGGTTGCTGTCATACCATCTTCAGGTAAAGCGGGAAAGTGATGATGCAACATATGGTTGCCAGGTTCTAAAATGACACTATCAGCACTATGTGTTTGTTGTTCCACCCCATACTCGTCAAAAACAGCATCCATAAATGAGGCTAATTCATAGGTTCTACCAGCATCTTCCAAGTCAGCCACCAATTCATTAGCGACCGTTAGATTGCATGAATTAAGCTCTAATAAACGATCACGACCTTGTTGAAGATTTTTTAAGGTTTGTTCAGTAAGCTGCTGTGTTGTCTCAATTAAATCAGCAATTTTTTGAGTATCAGTTGTGTTATGCAGACAATATTCCAGCTTAGCGATGACGGCTTGTTGGATAGTGCTGCCAGCGGGGAAAACACGTTCAAACGCATTCATACCCTGGTGATACCACTGCAATAAAATTGCTTGAGCCGAATTGTCATAATATGGCACGTGAATATGAACATCATGGTGCTGACCAATACGATCTAAACGCCCAATACGCTGTTCTAATAAGTCAGGATTCAATGGCAAATCAAATAAAATTAAATGATGAGAAAATTGGAAATTGCGACCTTCGCTACCAATTTCAGAGCAAACCATGATCTGAGCGCCCTCTTCCTCATCAGCAAAATAAGCGGCAGCGCGATCACGATGCACCAATGATAAACCCTCATGAAATACCGATGTTCTAAAACCTTTGCTAATTCGTAAATAAAGCTCTAACAATTGTGCCGTATTGGCATTGGCACAGATAACCAGAATTTTTTCTTTTTTATGTTGAATTAACCAATCACTTAACCATGTAACTCGCGAGTCTAGTTCTAACCATTCATCACCCAATAGTTGCTCAGATTGAATCAAGGCCATGGTGTCAGCTTGGGCTAATTGTTGCTGATATTCGCTTGGAATAGCTAAAGGATAACTGTGTAAAAAGCGTTGCGGGAAACCTTCAACAACATCACGGGTATTTCTGAATAAAATACGGCCAGTACCATGTCTGTCTAATAATGCACTAATCGCATTGTGACGAGCGGCATCAAAATCTTCAGCTGTATTAAGCTCATCTGCACTGGCTTTACCAAGATAGTTGCTGAGCGTTGGAACAATGGTACTCAAATGTGTTTGAGCATCATCAGCTAATAAAGCAGTTACCAAGTCAGATACCGGTTGATACTGTGTTTCCTGCTGACGGAATAGGTCTAAATTATGATAGCGATCAGGATCTAATAAACGTAAACGTGCAAAGTGACTTTCGATGCCTAATTGCTCAGGTGTTGCTGTTAATAACAATAAGCCGGCGACATGTGATGATAGGCCTTCAATCGCAAGATATTCCGGACTGGCATTATCCTGTTGCCACTGTAAATGATGGGCTTCATCAACGATCATTAAATCCCACTGCGCAGCTTGTGCATCACGATAAATAGCAGGGTTGGATGTCAACGTAGATAAATTACACAATACCAACTGAGCACTATCAAACGGATTGCTGTCATCAGCTTCCGTTAAGGCGTCATGCCTTTCTTGATCCATAATCGTAAAAGACAGATTGAAACGGCGTAACATTTCAACTAACCATTGATGAATCAAACTATCAGGCACAACGATCAAGACACGATCAGCACGCCCCGTTATTAATTGCTGATGAATAATCAGCCCAGCTTCAATTGTTTTACCAAGACCAACTTCATCAGCCAGCAAAACCCGTGGTGCATAACGTGTCGCAACTTGATGCGCGATATAAAGCTGATGAGGCAATAATTGAACGCGCGCGCCCATTAAGCCAAATACAGCAGATTGTTGTAAACGGTGTTGGTGTGCCAAGGCGTCAATTCTTAATTCGAATTGACTATTTTTATCGATCTGCCCTGCAAATAAACGATCTTGCGGCTGACTGAACTGGACATTACTATCCAGATCTATTTCATGAATACTGACATCATTACCTTGATCGTCATGGCCTTGGTATATAAAACAGCCATTAAACTCGTGACGTTCAGTAATGACAAAACTCACACCTTCACCAGTGTTAACCCGTTCACCAACGGGATATTGTACCCGACTTAGCGGTGCAATATCGGCAGCATAAGTTCGAAGTTCACCGGAGGCGGGAAATAGAATTTCGATACGTCGACCAGAGGTTTTCTTAATAATGCCAAGCCCTAACTCCGATTCACTATTACTAACCCATCTTTGACCAACTGCAAACTGCGTAACTGACAAAACATTTAACCTCAATATGACTAAATTAACAGTGGAATTTTACCAGTGAATGAACATGATTACGCTGTTTTATTTTGGTTTTTAGTGTTAACACTAATTTAGCTTATTTTTATGGAATTACTGATTATGAATAGTCGAGATGAGGATAGGAATGTGTATAAACGTGAACGTTATTTAAGGATATGTTCTCAACTGTCCAACGACTATGCCTTGGATCGCTATACGTTTGGCAGGTAATGTAACTGGCTCATAATTAACATTGGCGGGCATCAACGTCACTGTTTCATCATCATTTAACAACAACGTTTTGAGCGTAGCGTCATAACCATCAACAAGTGCAACAACAATATCACCATGGCGTGCTGTCTGTTGAGATTGGATAACGACATAATCTCCAGACATGATTGCTTTATCGATCATTGAGTCGCCATTAACTTTCAGTACAAAGCGCCCTTTTCCTGCAAACATGCCACCCAAATCGATCTCTGACTCATCATGAACCGCTTCAATTAAACGACCAGCAGCAATTTTGCCCATAACGGGCAATGTTACGGATACAGCTTCACTACCATCAGTATTCTTTTCAACTAATCGTAAACCGCGAGTTTTTCCAACTAAGCGATCGACTAAACCTTGATTAACCAAAGCCTGAATATAATTATGTACGGAGCCTTGTGAAGACAAACCAATGCCTTGGGCAACTTCAGACAATAAGGGTGAACGTCCCTGCTCTTTTATGAATCTACGGATAAAGTCATACGTATCTTGCTGGCGTTCTGTTAGCATAAACATCACTCACTAATTAATAAGAATATATCAAGAAGAAAATATAAAGAACTTTCGATTTTTGGTCAATACTCATTTTAATTAAAATAATGAGATACGGCTTCTACAACGGATGAGGCCAATTGAAAACGTGAACTTGACCTTAGGTTTTCATCACCTTGTTGATACTTTCCAGTTTGCACTAAACAGCCCTGTAGACCAGCATTGATGGCTCCTATCACATCCGCTTCGATATCGTCACCGATCATTACAGCGTCACGTGGTTTACATCCCAAGGATTCCACAGCCAGCATGAAAAAGGCTTGTGCAGGTTTACCTATAATTTCAGCTTCACGGTTTGCGGCATATTCCAGTGCATGTATAAATGGTCCCGCATCGAGATACAGTTTATCTTTTGCTCTGAAATAGCGGTTGCGTCCTATTCCTAACAATGACGCGCCATTCATAATTAAATCAAAAGCGGTATTCAAGCGTTCAAAATCAAATTGTTCCGCAGCATCTGTGATAACAACAGCATTAGCCTGTTGCTGATCATATTGTTCAAATTCTGACGCTATATTAGGATGTATAAGGCAATAGGGACGGAGTTTTCTTGTTTGTATTACGTGTTGCATGGCGGTGATGGCTGTATATATCTGCGATTTTTCAATTCTAAATCCCATATCGGATAATGATGCATAAATCTCAGATTTTGTATTACGCGAACTATTCGTCACAAATCGCATAGGAATGTTAGAACGATGTAAATGATTTATTGCATCAACTGCACCAGCAATGGGTCTGTTGTCCTGATAAAGCACCCCACTGATATCAAATATAATTGATTTAATCATCGTTATACCCTCCTGGCTTGAGTACATGAAGATCTCTTTGTTAATTATATACTTATTGTGCCCTGTTGTTACTGAACAAGCCTCTAGACAGGTAGTGTTACAACCTTGTCATAAAGTTTAGGAACAACCTCCTGATATATGAGGATGTTTGCCTCGTGTGGTTGAGCTTGGCTAGTTATATTCTATTTGCCATCAACTTAATCTTTATCACGGAGTGACCACAATGAAAAAAACTAGGCTTTATGTATTAGTCGGTGCACTTTTTTCTATAAGTGCCTATGCAACAGAATCAACTATTGAATTATTGGCAGGTGTTGAGGCCGGTATTGAAACTCAAACTGCAATGACAGAAGCTGACTTAAACAAAACACAAGACATTTTATCCAACACTAAAACGGGTGCAGTAACCTCTTGGTATAACCTGGATACAACAACCCACTATGATCTCAAAGTTGGTAAACACTATAGTTCAGACTTACGTCCATGCGTGTCATATCAATTGATTACAAAACATAGCTCTTCAACACAAGAGAAGGCGCTAGATGCTTGCTTAAATTACGATGGCAACTGGATCTCAGTTGTTGGTATAAACGGTTTTTAGAGTATGGATGAGTGTATCAAACCGTTGATACACTCATTTTCTATGGTGCAATTGCTAAAAATATCGCACGCTTCGGTGCGGGATAACCTTCTATTGTTTTTGTAGTATCGTTCGGATCGAGAAAATCAGCTAATGATTCAAAGGTCATCCAATCTGTACGTCGTTGCTCGTCAAGCGATGTAATATCAATATCAACACAGCGAACATCCTTGAAGCCACAGCGTTGCAACCACAAAATCATCGTTGGTATTGATGGCAAGAACCAAACATTACGCATTTTTGCATAACGATTTTCTGGCATTAATGTGTCACCCGAATCCCCATCAATAACTAAGGTTTCTAGTACTAATTCTCCTCCCGGACGAAGACAAGCTCGAAGGTCATATAAATGGTCAAGAGGCGAACGTCGATGGTATAGCACGCCCATCGAAAAAACCGTATCAAAAAAGACTAAATTCTCGGGTAGTGACTCGATGCCTGTCGGAATCACAAAATGTTTATCTGATTGAATATAACGCTGCATTATCTGATATTGCATAACAAACACTAATGTAGGATCAATACCGATGACTAATTCGGCACCTTCGCCTTGCATACGCCAGCCATGATAGCCATTACCGCCACCAACATCTAAGACCCGTCTTCCTGAAAGTGGTTGAATATGTGGCAATAATCGTTGCCATTTCCAATCCGAGCGCCACTCAGTATCAATATCAATGCCAAATAAACGATATGGCCCTTTTCGCCATGGATGAAAATGGATTAATTGTTGTAAAAATTGTGCGTGCTGCTCGGGTGTTAAATCATCAGCCTTACCTATTTCAACCTGATTTTTTAAATCAACATCTGATGCCGTGACAACTGGCAAAGCATTAAGTGCCTGTTGCCATTCTCCCATCTTGCCATGAGCATTATCAGCAAGATTAGTCTCAATGATCTGTTGTAACTGCAGAGCCCATGGTTGTTGTTGTGCCAAGATCAAATAGTCGAATAAAGCTTGGTAATGTGTCATTTTATTGCGATCAATGAAGCAAAGTTAAAACACTGAAACCACATTTCAGTGAAGTGAAACCCAGCTTGTTTAAGTCGTTGTTGATGGGTTGCAATGGTTTCAGGAATAAGTACATTTTCCAGTGCAGATCGTTTTTGACTGATTTCCAGATCACTGTAGCCATTGGCACGTTTGAAGCTATGATGTGCGTCGATATGAAACGCTTGTTTATCATCTTGTTCAAGTGCAATTTTTTCAGACAAGATCAACACCCCGCCCGGCTTAAGACCTGTATAAATTTTTTCAATTAAGTTGAGACGATCAACCAAAGGGATAAACTGTAATGTAAAGTTGAGTACAACAACGGATGCATTGCTAATATCACTATCCTGAATAGTGGCACATTGCAATGAAACAGGTATCTCAGATCGTGAATCTAAATTCAGCAGTTGTTGTCCGCGTGCAATCATTTCAGGTGAATTATCAACAGCAATAATATCGCAATTTTTTTGTTGGATCTGCTGCCGCATCGACATCGTCACCGCTCCTAAAGAACAGCCAAGATCATAACAATGACTGTCTGGCTGGGCATAGTTTGCTGCCAGGATTCCTATTGCTGAAATCAACATGCCATAACCAGGCACAGAACGTTGAATCATATCGGGAAAGACATCAACCACACGTTCATCAAAACGAAAATCGATGATTTCATCTAAAGGTGAAGCATATATAGCATCGGGTTTACGCATGCTGTTCAGCCTTTTTCTTGGCTACATTATTACGTAAATAAACAGGTAAAGCCTGTTCAGCACTGACCGTTCTGCCTGCTGCAATATCATGTTGAGCAACACTAATAATATTTATAGCTTGTGGATAATGTTCGCCACTGATATCAGCTAAATGTTCAGAAAAGTTCTGAGTTAATTGATCTTTATATTCTGACCAGCCTGTGCCAACACCAAACCAGTGTTCATCACTAAAGGGGTGAAATTCTTCTGGTGGACAAACACGTTCTTGATCCAATAAGTGAACAATCCCATCTATAAGCTGATAACTTGCACAATAGATTTCGCCCATACGTGCATCAATTGCCACGGCAATATAAGGCGTGTTACTTGTAGCTGCAACATCTTGAGCTACAGCCGCTAACGTTGACACAGGAACAACAGGGAGTTCACGTGCATAAGCAATGCCCTGGGCGACTCCTACGCCAACCCGCACACCTGTAAAAGAGCCTGGTCCACGACCAAATGCAAGCACATCGACATCAGCAAGTGATGCCTTAGCCTGCTTGAAAAGTATATCCATCATCCCCAATATCAGATCTGAATGACCGCGTTGAGTCATAACAGATTGCTCAAATAGCTGACCTTTATAAAGTAAGGCAGCCGAACAGGATTCAGTACATGTATCTAACGCAAGAATATTCATTTAGTAACAAAAGTATCAATAAGCTGTAATAAGGCAGCATTATAATTCAATAAGTCGATAGCAAAGGAGAAATATATGTCGCTGTTGATTGATATCATTTATATCGTGCGTGAATTAATCAAACTAAGCTATGTTGTTCTAACATCACCATTTGGAATTATGGCTGGATTACTGATGCTAGGAAGTTATAACCAATAAAACGTATTAACTTCTTATAACTGTCACTTTGTTTTATTGATCATTATGTTAAATCAGTTCCCACAGTCTAGGTGGGAACTATCTATGCTTGAACAAGAATTTGTCCGAATCATACAGTTAATTAACGACGATAATTAACACTTTATTGGCGAATACCTTCAATTGAAAGTGTTAAATACACCTGTTGTGAACTTGGTCCTAAACGGGTGACATCCATACCATAATCAGCAATTGTAAAGTGTGTTTCACCTTCAAATCCTGCACGATAGCCCCCCCAAGGGTCATTGCCCTCGCCAACTTTATCGACTTTTATCGTTAATGGATTGGTCACACCATGCAAGGTAAACTGGCCTTGTAAAAGATACGTACCATCATCTTGGAGTTGCAATGATTCATCAATAAAATGGGCTTGTGAAAAAGCATCGATATTCAAAAAATCACTGCTCCGAAGATGTTCGTCACGTTTTTCATAGTTGGTATCGATACTGGTCGCATCAATAGTAACCTCGACCTTGGCTTCTTGCGGCTTTTCAGGGTCGTAACTAAAATTTCCTTCAAAGGAATTAAAGCGCCCCTTAATCCAGCTATAACCAAGATGTTGGATCTTGAAACTAATAAAAGCATGGGCTTTTTCACTATCAATGACATAATCCGCAGCATATGCTGATGAACATAGAAAAAATCCTGCTAACAGACCTGAGCAAAACATTTTTTTCATTCTATCTCCTGAGCTTTTATTTTTATAAACATAGCCTAAATTCACCTGTTTTTTTTATCGACGACGGGGCTTGGTCGACTTTGTTTTACCTGATGAAGCGCGTACATGTTGAGTTCGGAATGATTTTGTCGGTACTGATGTTTTTTGTCCAGCTTTACGACTCACTCGTTTACCCTCGCCTTGTTCACCTGTACCTGCTGGCTGCCAACTTGGGATCAAATGTTTTTTACCGTTACCAATTAAATCTGCACGGCCCATTTTTTGTAATGCTTCACGTAACATTGGCCAGTTTTCAGGATCATGGTATCGCAAAAATGCTTTGTGTAAACGTCGCACTTTAATGCCTTTAGGTACAGTAATATCACCACCTTGGCGCTTAACTTTATGTAGCGTATTTTTGCCTGAATGATACATCGCTGCTGCTGCTGACATCGGTGAAGGTAAATAGGCCTGAACTTGATCCGCTCTGAAACCATTACGTTTTAACCAGAGTGCCAGGTTCATCATATCCTTATCGGTAGTGCCGGGATGTGCTGCAATGAAATACGGGATTAAATACTGTTCTTTACCCGCTTGTTTTGAAAACGTATCGAACATTGCCTTGAATTTATCGTAGGTGCCAATGCCCGGTTTCATCATTTGGGCTAATGGGCCTTCTTCGGTATGTTCCGGTGCTATTTTTAGATAGCCGCCAACATGGTGAGTGACTAATTCTTTAACATAGTCAGGTGATAACACAGCAAGGTCATAACGTAAGCCTGATGCAATTAATATTTTTTTAATGCCAGGTAGTTGTCGCGCACGACGGTATAGATTTATTAGCGGTGTGTGATCAGTATTAAGGTTTTTACATACCCCCGGAAATACGCATGATAAACGACGGCAACTTGCTTCTATCTCTTCGCTCTTACACGCTAAACGATACATATTGGCAGTTGGACCACCCAAATCAGAAATAACGCCGGTAAAGCCCGGTGTTGTATCTCGAATAGCTTCAACTTCACGAATAATCGAGTCTTCAGAGCGACTTTGAATAATACGGCCTTCATGTTCGGTAATTGAACAGAAGGTACAGCCGCCAAAACAACCACGCATGATATTGACCGAAAAACGGATCATTTCATAGGCAGGAATAGTTTTATCACCATAACTTTTGTGTGGTACACGACTGTATGGCAAATCAAATACAGCATCCATTTCAGGTGTTGTTAATGGGATCGGTGGTGGATTAAGCCAAACATCGCGGTCGCCATGCTGTTGCACTAATGCCAATGCATTACCAGGATTGGTTTCCAAATGAAGAATACGCGAAGTATGGGCATATAACACATTGTCTTCACGCACATCCTGATAGGCAGGAAGTCTTACCACCGTTTTAGATGTGTCTTTTGGCATGACTTTATGAAAACGAATCACATTAGTCTGAACATCATCTTGCTGTTTACTTTTCTCCGTTTCAGCTTTTGATGTTTCACAACTTGCTTGTGTTTGCATTTGATAAGGATCAATCGGTGGATTAACTTTACCGGGTGTATCAACACTGGTTGAATCTTTTTCCCACCAGCCTTCACGTTGACCATGTTTTGTTACAAAGGCTGTTCCACGAATATCAATTAATTCGTTAACCGGTTCACCCTGAGCAAGTCTGTGAGCAATTTCAACAACTTGGCGTTCGCCATTACCATAAACTAATAAGTCAGCTTTAGAATCCATGATGACGCTGCGACGTACTTTTTCTGACCAATAATCATAGTGGGCAATTCGGCGTAAACTCGCTTCAATCCCGCCAATGATAATTGGCACACCTTTATACGCTTCGCGACAACGCTGACTATAAGGCACTACACAACGATCAGGTCGTTTACCACCTTCACCGTCGGCAGTATAGGCATCATTACGTCTGATACGACGATCTGAGGTATAGCGATTCACCATCGAATCCATATTACCGCCAGTCACGCCAAAAAATAGATTAGGTTTGCCCAACTTTTTGAAGTCTTCGGCACTATTCCAGTCTGGTTGCGAAATAATACCAACGCGAAAGCCTTGTGATTCAAGCAAGCGCCCAATCAACGCCATACCGAAACTGGGATGATCAACATAGGCATCGCCCGTAACAAGAATGACATCGCATGAATCCCAGCCAAGTTCATCCATTTCCGCACGTGACATAGGTAATTGTGGTGCAACACCAAAGCGATGTGCCCAAAATTTACGATAGGAAAAAAGTTCAACAGCAGCGTGCATAAGGCCTCAAAGGAGTATCAATCATTAATAGGGTGACTATTCTACCAAAATTGATAATATCCGAGTGATTTTGTCAGGCTAATGAATGATTTAGTGTTTACCCAGTGATCATAATCAAGCTATGTCACTGCATAATTTTGATTTTTGTACCAACGGAAATATAGCGTTTTAATTGTTCTATTTCATCATTACGCATGGCTATACAGCCTTGTGTCCAATCTGAAATTTGATGGATTTCAAGCTTATCTTTCGATTCAACACCTATGCCATGAATACCGATGGAGCCGCCTAATGCCGTGTTTTGTGGCGGTATTTTACCGTAGATATGAGCATCTAGGATGGCGTTATACTCTTCACGGCTAATTAAATCATTTTTTAAAGCACGCAACGCATCATTAACATTGGGATAATCAATCTGGAGAAATTGATGAAAACGATCGCTGTCTCGCATCATGCTGATACGATATTCACCTAACGGCGTTGCACGATCTCCAGCTTGTAATTTAGCTTTTTTGCCGGCACTGCCTAACGCCACCTTAAACGAACGTAAGGTAATACCATCTTGCTGAACCAGTAATTTGTGCTCTGATCTAAGCACAACAAGTTCGATATTATCACTGGCATAGCTTGTAGAAATGTAGGCTAACAGACTTATTGTAACGGTGATAATTATTCTAAACATAGACTTTCTGCCAATACATCTTTTAATTGGATCGCTCCTAGTGGAACATGTGTATCACGAGACAAGACTATAAGATCATCAAGCCCATGATCAAGTTGTCGATGGATCACATCACACAATAATTCGTCCTCATAAGCACTGGTAAAATGTGGATCCATCAATTCCTTTGCTGTCGGCTCAATTACTCTAGCAAATAATTGTCGATGTGTGTGTGTGACTCTATGCTCTGATAACAGATGGGTAGCAACATTTGCAAAACCAATATGACCAATAACCTTGTTATCTGCATTGACAACATAGGCATCACGTCGATCTTCAATCAGTAATGCATTAATGATCTGATCAATACTGGCATTTTCATCTACCATTACCGGCTTTGACTGATGCTGATTAAGCCAATCAGCTGAGGTCTTATTAGCAAAACATGGCTGACTCATAGCCTCACCTCCTTAGCTCGAACGAGTGCAAACTGGGTTGCAAAAGGACCAATAATTTCATAAATCAATGTGCTGGCTAAAATAGTATTAACCACTAATAGGCCCATATCTTTATAAGCTATTGTTTGCATTAGCGATAAAGCCAGACCAATTGCAATGCCAGCTTGCGGTACCACACAAAACCCTAAATATTGGCTTACAACCTTTGGTACCCCAGCCAGCCGTGACATCAGGCGTATACCCAGCATCTTACCTGCTACACGGGCAATGACATAGATAAATACCAGATCCAAGCCCTGTTGCAATACTGATAATTTGAAATAGGCACCCGCCAGTGTAAAAAAGATGATAAACACAAGCTCTTCTAAAAACTCGACCGGGGCAAATAATCTATCCCCTCCCGATTGATAAACAGCACGGGCACTAAAGCCAATACACATTGCGGTTAATAAAGGTGAGACATGAGCTACTTCTGCAAGCCCTTGGCTTAGCATCAATGCACTTAATACCATAGGCAAAAAGAAACGTTTATTACGCACTCTATGTCCCAAATAAGCCAATAGCCCACCCATTACTATGCCCATCCCTACCGCACCAATTATTTCTATACCCGAACCAACTATAGCGTCAGCTACACTACTGCCAGAGACCACTACTAAGATCACTGCACCAAACGATTCTCCTAGGGTACAGAACGTAATGGTTTTACCAAGACGCCGTAGCTGGTCAAATGTAATCGAGCCACCAATGGTATAAGCAATAATCGCTAATGCCAGATTGGTTAATAGCGGGGACCAACTTGCAATGTCAAATCCAAAATAACCGCCTAACAAATTTTGCGACCAGAGTAGCCCTGCCAAGGCATAAGCAGCGATGCGAGGCACTTTTAGTCGTGATGCCACTAAGCCAAATAATAAACCACTGACTAATAACAAGCCTAATATTAACAATGGTGTGTGTATCATTAGGAAAACAGCCTGCTAATCAAAGAACGGTTATTGCGGATCAATTCATGTAATGACTTTGATAAATTGACATTTAAGGTCATATCTATCTGTTCGATCTGTGATCTCAATTTGTTTAACTTGGCACTAGTAACGGTCTGCACCATTGCCAGACAAATAACATTGCCTTTATTTTCAACAGGCAAAATCATGGTTCGCCCTTCAAAACTTTGATTAATACGTGTCATCGTCTGATTAAAATGAGGTCGATCGCTGCCCCAAAGATTAATACTCATCACACCGTGTCCGTCTAACAAACCAGCACAGGCATCAAAAAAAGCCTGAACACCCACACTTGCGGCCATACCAACATGGTCATAAGCATCAATCAGCATCATGTCATACAACTCAGAACAATTAAAATAGCGTTGTTGCACAAATAAATAGCCATCACCAATATGGATATTTAGCCTTGGTTCATCTTGTGGCACATTGAAATAGGTATGGGCTACATTAACGACATCGTGACGATATTCCACCACATCAATCTGGCAATTGGGGTAATGGTGTAATAAAAACTTGACTAAGGATCCCCCCCCCAAACCAACAATCAAAATTCGTTGTGGATTTGGATTGATAATCAGTGCCGCCATCATTGCTTCGGTATATGACAATTGCAGTGCGTGAGGCGCGCTTAATGACATACTACTTTGGCGAGGAAAGGTACCAAAATGCAAGGATCGTGTATCGCCTAAATCAACTACCTCTATCACACCATCATCAGACTGTGACTGATGTACAACTACACCTTCGTAATATAAACGCATTATTGTGTGTTTTTCTCATTTACAAATTGAGTTCGTAGCCATCCTCGGATCGTACTCATCAATACTGATTCGACACCAGTAAAATTATGATCTGCAGCCACTACGCGACGTTCAGAAAAATTGTTATTGTCGTTGCGTTTCATCACCAGTTTTCGATGCTGGACCGCATTGACAACACTGATTTCATCACGTTCGCCATAAACATCGAGTATCGGTTGTTGCATTGTTTCAAATGATTTATCTGCTTCAAGTTCTGGTGTTGCGACCAGAATCAATCCCATCATCGGAGTAGCAATTACATCCAGAAGTGTGACTGCAGTCACACCACTTTGACCATGACCTAACAACACGATGCGACCAATATTTTTTGCATTTAAAAAAGCTAATGCAGCTTCAACACGTTGCTGATTGGAAATCACGGGTAGTTTTATGTTCTTATCTTCAGATGCATTATCCGATAAAGGCTCAGTTGGCTCTGTAGCGGCTTCTGTTGTTGCATCGATTGCAAGTGTCGGTGATAACAAAATAGTAGGCTCATATGGATAATTTAGCTCTAATGTTAGCGTTGCCCAACCTGATTGCGGAAGCTGATGGCGAAGTGTTGAGATGACACCAGCACTATCAATACCTTGCCCGGCATCATGCAATAAAATCACTGCACCATAGTTTTCGCCTAATTGATCGTCTATAAATGTCGCTGCGATAGTTTGATCGGCTACTGATAACGGTTGAAATCCGTCAATATCTCCTTGCGACTGCAACATTGCTGGATCACCCTCAACTGAGTTTACAGCCTCGGTAACGTCTGTAGCTTCCTCTGCCAGAAGCGTGTGCGAATGAATAAGCAACAACAACACGCAATATAAAATGCGTTTAAATTCGATCACAAGCAGTTCCTTAATAACAGTGCTTTTTATAAAATAAGCTCCAGTATAATCAGCTGTTATTATTTACAAAAGCTGAAAAAAGACATCACATGCGGTAAAGTACAGTGTTTTACCCAGAACTATCTACAATTAACAACCAAGAGAGTAAATACTATGGCTGATTTTAAAATCGCACCCTCAATCCTATCTGCAGACTTTGCCCGCTTAGGTGAAGAAGTTGACAACGTGTTAGCTTCTGGCGCTGACATTGTTCACTTTGATGTTATGGACAACCACTATGTTCCTAATCTAACCATTGGTCCATTGGTATGTGACGCTTTACGCAAACATGGTGTAACCCATGAAATCGATGTACATCTAATGGTCAAACCAGTCGATCGCATTATCCCCGATTTTGCCAAGGCTGGCGCAACATTCATTACCTTCCACCCTGAAGCGTCTGAACATATTGACCGTAGTCTGCAATTAGTCAAAAACGAAGGTTGTAAAACAGGTTTGGTATTCAACCCCGCAACGCCACTTTCTTTAGCACAACATGTACTAGATAAAGTTGACCGCATTTTATTAATGTCTGTTAACCCTGGTTTTGGGGGACAATCTTTCATTCCTCACACATTAGATAAATTACGCGAAGCACGTAAAATGATTGATGAAAGCGGCTATGACATTGATTTAGAAATTGATGGCGGTGTTAACGTTAAAAATATTCGTGAAATTGCCGAAGCAGGTGCGCGTACATTTGTTGCCGGCTCAGCTGTATTTGGCGCTGCTAATACTAGTGATCCTCATCAATATGAAACAGTGATTGCTGCATTACGTGCTGAATTAGCCCAAGCAAAAATCTAAACTCAATGGCACTCAAAAAACCAGAGATGGTATTGATCGATCTTGATGGCACGCTAGTCGATAGCGTGCCTGATCTCGCTTGGTGTGTTGATGAAACCATGAAAGCACTTGAACTGCCTGTCAGAGGCGAAGCAAAAGTGCGAAATTGGGTTGGCAATGGTGTACCAAGACTGATCGAAAGAGCATTGATTGATCAATTAGATGGTTCACCAAGCGATGCCTTATTTGCCAAAGCCGCACCAATTTTTATGGCGCTGTATGCAGACAATTCAAGCAAACGCAGTCAACTCTATCCTCATGTTGCTGAAGGTTTGCAATGGTTGAAGGAGCAAGGCATACGTATAGGCTGCGTCACCAATAAAGATGAGCAATTCACGCTACCTATTTTGAAAGACTTAGGTATTTATGATTTTTTTGAAATTGTTATTTGTGGTGACACCTTACCACTCAAAAAACCAGATCCTGCGCCACTACTTCATGGCGCTACGTATTTTGGTATCACACCAGAAAATGCCATGATGATTGGTGACTCGATTAGTGATGTTAAAGCATCGCGAGCGGCTGGATTTAAAATTGTCTGTATGAGCTATGGTTATAACCATGGCGTTGATATTCGTACTGCAAACCCCGATGCCGTCATTGATTCATTTGCTGAGTTGAACAGCGTATTTTAGAACTTACATTCATGAACCAAGCACAATTCGATAAGTTAGCTCAACAAGGTTATAACCGTATTCCAGTTGCACGCGAAGTGCTTGCCGATCTGGATACTCCGTTAAGTACCTACTTAAAACTAGCCGATGTACCTTATTCATATTTATTTGAATCGGTCTACGGTGGCGAGAAATGGGGGCGATATTCAATCATTGGTTTACCGAGTGAAACCATTGTTCGCATTACTGGACATGATGTTGAAGTTAAACATCAGGGTGAAATTATCGAACAAACAAGAGTTGACGATCCGTTGACGTGGATTGAAAGCTTTAAACAACGTTATAAGGTGCCAGATTTAGACGAATTACCACGCTTTAATGGTGGCTTAGTCGGTTATTTTGGTTACGATACGGTGCGTTATGTTGAACCACGTTTAGGTGACTGCCCAAATCCTGATCCACTAGGCTGCCCCGATATTTTACTGATGGTGTCAAATGACCTAATCGTGTTTGATAACTTAAGTGGTCGTTTGTATATCATTGTTCATGCTGATCCAGCTCAAGACAATGCCTATACTAATGCTCAATCCAGTCTTGATTCATTAACGAGGCTCCTTCGTTCAACAACCCCGAAATACACATCATCAACGATCAGTAAAACAGTTGATGAACACGATTTTAAATCTGGGTTTACCCATGATGGTTTCATCAAGGCTGTAGAAAAAGCCAAACAATACATTACTGATGGTGACATCATGCAAGTCGTGTTATCTCAACGTTTGTCCATTCCTTTTTCTGCACAAGCGATTGATTTATATCGCGCTTTACGCACCTTAAATCCATCTCCGTATATGTATTATCTTAATTTAGATGATTTCCATATTGTCGGATCATCACCTGAAATTTTGGTGCGCATGGAAAACAACATTATCACCGTGCGTCCTATTGCTGGAACCCGTCCTCGTGGTAAAACACCTGAAGAGGATGCCGCACTTGAGCAAGATTTGCTAAATGATCCGAAGGAATTGGCAGAACACTTAATGTTGATTGATCTGGGACGGAATGATGCCGGACGCGTCAGTCAAATCGGTTCAGTCAAACTGACTGATAAGATGATTGTTGAACGTTATTCTCATGTTATGCATATTGTATCTAACGTTACTGGCGATGTCGTGCCCGATATGACCTGTATTGATGCACTGCGCGCCACATTCCCGGCAGGTACTGTCAGTGGTGCCGCCAAAGTCCGTGCGATGGAGATAATTGATGAACTGGAACCTGTCAAACGTGGTGTTTATGCCGGCGCTGTCGGTTATTTATCATGGTCTGGCAATATGGACACCGCTATTGCGATTCGCACAGCAGTGATCAAAGACAATACACTTCATATTCAAGCTGGTGCAGGCATTGTGTATGATTCCGTTCCAGAAATGGAGTGGCAAGAAACAATGAACAAAGCACGTGCCGTTTTTCGTGCAGTGGCAATGGCAGAAGCAGGCTTGGAAACATCAAAACATAAGTAAAGAACAATTCAAACAAAATCCAACAGCCACACAAGAGTCTTAATTTATAACACTATTGAGAGAAAATAATGAGTGAAAGTTCACCAACAACAAAAACATTTCAACAACGTGCCGATGAATTTATAGCAGTTGCCAACCAGCAAGCGGCACAAAGTGCTGTAGATGATGTTAATACATCGATTCTTTATTCTGCAGCCCGATTTAATGCGTTTAGCGTCGCCCGTTCTGTTAAAACTGCTGATAATTTACAAGCAGAAAAACAAGGTGCTATCGAGTACTTCACACAGCGTTATGCAGAAATGTTAGCTCAAAATATTGATGAATATATTTCGCGTTTCGAAAGCTATACACAAAAATAATTAGACAATAAAGTCACAACAAATAAAGCCCTGCTCAATTAATCAGGGCTTCGTTTATTAGAATCAGAACAAGTAGGACTTTTTATTTTTGAATATCAAGTTAAACGACTCCTTGATTATCGTCGTCTGTGAAACCATCAATATTGTCTTAAATAAAGCAAAGGAACTTTCTATGAAAATTACAAACGTTAACTTATGTGTATAGTGCGGAATGGCTTTTTTTCCTTTGATCTAAATCTTTGTGGTAAAAGATCTGACCGGTGAACAGTTTTTAGTTCCCAAGGTTCTTAACCCAGGTTCAGGTTAAGTAAGCTAACCCTTCGACAAGCTCAGGGCGAACGGGAATTTTTAGCACTATCTGCATCTTCAATGACCACGGGTATATATGGAAAACACGTTATTCGAGCGATTTCAATACACGCTTAATTTCTGATCTGACATCATCTATTGCCTTAACAACCTGTGTTACTGAATCGTTATTATCAGCGACTTTATCCCAATTTTCTGCCCAGGTTTTTCTCAAGTCATCAGCTGTTAACTCAACGCTCGGATCGGTTAACACACTGAGTTCAGCAATCAGTCCGACTTTAACCCAGCCCTTTCGTGGACTACCTTCATCCAAATCACCATCGTAATGAGCTGTGTAAATAAGTTGTTCTAATGATGATAATTCGACCAACATTTCAAAAGAGGCTGTGCGTATGGTGTTATTTTGCTCTGATATTTCCATACGCCACACATTGTATGAGAAACCCAGCAAGGTAAACAGAAGACTGTAAATAACAGCAAGATAATAAAGCTTGGGATTGAAATTTAGTAATGGATCCATACTGTTTTTCCCAATTTAATATAGCTATAAGACGATCATTATCCGTGCATATTACAAACTGTTGTTTAGATAATAATTGTTACTCGCCCATTACTGTCACGATCAGACGCCTATTATGACGATGAGTGCGATGTTCCCAAAGATATATTCCTTGCCAAATACCTAGAACGCAATGGCCGTTAGCCACCGGCATGGTCAGATCAGGGTTGGTTAACACGGTTCTGATATGAGCACTCATATCATCTGGACCTTCATCCTGATGTAAAAACATCGGATCACCATCGGGCACAATATGTTGCATATAGGTTTCTAGATCGCGACGCACATCAGGATCAGCATTTTCACATAACATGAGTGATGCACTGGTATGTTGCACAAAGACATGACAGATACCAATTTGAATACCAGACTGTGCAACCAGCTGTTGAACCTGATTGGTAATGTTGGTTGTGCTTCTACCAGAGGTTGTGATGTCAAATTGTTGCTGAAAAACCATCACTCTATTCCTGCATCAAAATAGGCTTTAGCACGACCACTTTTAATGACATTACGCACATGCTCTGCTGCTTGGCGTTGTGAGGGGTGCAAACCGACATGCCATAAGTTCATTGCTGCGCCCAGAACCAGACTATCAAATGCAGGCCCTGCTTGGCCTGATAATGCAGCTAACCCTAACTCAACCGTTTCTGCTGCCGTTACATCTTCAGAAGCCTGTGGCAATGCACCACGAGTCGTTTGCTCTATATCAAATTGTTTTGGATCTAATGGACACTCTTCGAATGTTTCGCCATGAACACGATAATTGTTTGATGTTTCGCGTAGGGTTGGCAGTATTCCGCCTTCAATTCCTCTGATTACCAATGCAGTATCAAAACCAGCTTGATTGGCTAACCACGCCAATATTTCTGGATAAGCTTTGTGAACAAACCCTACCAACAAATGGTTTTTTTGCTGTGCTTTGATCGGCATGATCAATTTTTCCAAGGTAGCCAAGCTAGGCCGTTTAATCATTTTTGTTCGCAAATCTTCAAGTGCATATAAGGCTGGATTTGATTGTGCCTGATCGACATAAGCCCAAGCTAACTCTGAGTTTTCAATGCGTTTCACCGCCATTTCTACCGATTGATTGGTATCCATTCCGGCAAAGGCCAACACTTGAGAATGTGTCACCCCAAATTTGGGACCCATTTCTTTGACACCCTGAGATACTGTGGCCAAACCAGATGCCGCTAACACAGCCGGTAAAAAGGCCATGATTGGACAATGGCGGTTATAACCATTGAACGGATCAGCAAAGGTTAATAACTCAGAGACATTAGCACTTTGTTGATTTGTATACTGCTGCAATGCTTGCAACAAACCCAGATTTTCATCATTGGTTTCAGTTTTCATCCGTAAACCAATAAAAAACACAGCCGCTTGAACCGGATCGGCTTCGCCAGACAAAATTTCCAGCATGGCGAGTTTTGCTTCTTTTAGCGAAAGGTCTTTACTTAAATGTGGGCCTGTTGCTAGTTTCTTAATAGCATTTGCAATTGCGGTCATGCGTGTTTCCTATTTCAACCAATCTATTAATGTTGCTTCATCCACCACGGCAATACCCAATGATTCGGCCTTAGTTAGTTTGGAGCCAGCATCACGTCCTGCTACTACATAGTCTGTCTTTTTAGACACACTACCGGCAACTTTCGCACCTAAAGCAAGTAATTTTTCTTTCGCTTCACTGCGCGATAATTGCTCCAACGTACCTGTCAAAACAACGGTTTTACCACTGAGTTCAGAATCAGATTCAATTTTTTGTTGTTGAGGCCATTCAACACCCACGTCTATTAACCGTTCAATCACTTCTCGATTATGTGTCTGCTGAAAAAACGTCACAATATGATGGGCTACCACGGGGCCAACATCTTCTATTTCAAGGAGTGCTTCTTCATTAGCACTCTCAAGTGCCTCTAATGTTAAAAAGTGATTAGCTAATGAACGTGCTGTTGCTTCACCCACTTCACGAATACCTAAAGCATATAAAAAGCGGGCAAACTTGGTGTGTTTTGCATTGTGCAGAGCCTGAACTAAATTCTCGGCTGATTTTTCACCCATTCGTTCCAGAGAGGCAAGCTGTTCAACTGTTAGATCAAATAAATTAGCAACATCGTTAATCAAGCCAGCATCAACTAATTGTTCAACTAACTTATCACCCAAGCCATCAATATCCATCGCTTTGCGTGACGCAAAATGTTTGATCGCTTCTTTACGTTGTGCCGGACAAAACAAACCGCCACTGCATCTGACTATCGCTTCGCCTTCTGTCCGTTCAACTTCTGACTGACATATTGGGCAAACAGTCGGCATTACAAATTCAAATGATGGTTCAGTTCGTTTTGATAACACTACCTGAACCACTTCAGGTATGACATCACCAGCACGCCGAACAATAACGGTGTCGCCTACTCGCACATCTTTGCGGCGAATTTCATCTTCATTATGCAAGGTCGCATTACTGACCGTAACACCACCGACAAACACAGGTTTTAGGCGTGCAACAGGGGTTAAAGCACCTGTCCTGCCAACTTGAATTTCAATATCTTCTACTGTTGTCATTTCCTCTTGTGCAGGAAATTTATAGGCAATTGCCCAACGTGGTGCGCGTGACACAAACCCTAACCGCTGTTGCAATGCCACGCTATCAACTTTAAACACCACGCCATCGATATCGTAGGGCAAGTCATCGCGTTTTTTGCCTAAATAATCAATGTAATCTAAACACGCTTGCAACCCTTCAACTTGTTGCAGTTCAGGTGAAATACGGCAACCCCATCGTGAAAGTTGTTTCATAGCGGCGCTATGACTTTCAGGAGCAGGCATGCCCTTAATTTCGCCAATGCCATAACAATACATAGCTAGGGGCCGGCTTGCTGTAATTTTAGAATCCAATTGACGTAATGAACCAGCGGCTGCATTGCGTGGATTCACAAACGGTTTTTTGCCTACAGCGCGTTGAGCTTGATTAAGTTTGTCAAACCCCTCTTTAGGCATAAAAATTTCACCACGAATTTCAACTACGTCAGGAAGTGTGTCAGCAACAAGTTTTAATGGCACCGTTGGAATTGTTCGCACATTTACGGTGACATCTTCACCGACAGCACCATCACCTCGGGTAGCGGCCTGAACCAATATGCCTTGTTCATAACGAATACTGATAGCAAGACCATCAAGTTTAGGTTCAGCAGCATAAATTTGAGTATCCTTGCTATTTAACCAATCACGCACGCGCTGGTCAAAAGCCGCAAAATCATCAGCACTAAATACGTTATCTAATGACAACATAGGCAGTGCATGGGTGACTTGGCTGAATTTATCCAGTGCTTGCCCACCGACACGTTGGGTTGGTGAATCTGCTGTTACTAATTCTGGATAATCAAGCTCAATCTGTTTGAGTTCAGTAAATAAGCGGTCATACTCACTATCAGTAACTTCTGGATTATCAGTCACATAGTAGAGATAGTTATGTTTATTAATTAAGTCGCGTAATTCAGTTGCACGCGCTATTAGCTCGGGTGAAATGGCCATTATTGTTGTTCAGTTTGTAAAGATAAATTCAATGAAAAGATTCTGCTTCGCATAGCTTCAAGTGTATTTGGTGTAACAGGGTTTCGAGCTTCATCACACAACACGCCATCTAACTTTTCCGCTAGATATTGTGCTGTTTCCAAAACATCATCAAATAAGGTCAAGCCATTTACTGGCCCCGGTAATTTGGCAAAAATAACAACGCCAGGCGTGGTCATTGACGCTGAATCTTTCGGATCAAATGTGCCAGGATCGATAATATTGGCAATGCTGAATAAAGATTGTTTATGTACCCCTGCCGTCATGCGATGATAAATATTCATCTCGCCGAAGCTAAGATTTAATCTATCCAGTACCGATTTTAAGTCACCGCCAACAAATTTATGGCCTTGTTGTGCCATAACCGTAAAGGCAATTACCATATCCCAGTCATTGACACCTGCATCAGTGACGTTTTGTTCTTGTTGCCCAGTTGCATCGGCTTGTGCGTTAGACATAAGTTCAGGATCATCGTCATCATCACCAATCGTTAAATCAATTTCAGACTGCCTCGGCTCTTTTTGTTTGGTCGATGTTTTTATATGTTCAGAAATATCAGACTGCACGGGTGTTATGACCTCTTGTGCTTTATCAGATAAGGTTACCGCAGGTTCTGCGTCAATATTGCTGGTATTAAGATCAATTTGTTGTTTGAGTTCTTGTTCTAAAATTGATGTAAATTCCTCACCACCAGTAAGCTCTGGTTCCATACGTTGCGCTAAATCAACCAGAAATTCATGGTTGCGCTGTTTGCTACGTTTAATGGCATACCATGCAATTGCAATAAAGCATGCGATAATAACGAGTGTGATTATTAGCGTTTCTAACACTTACAAAATCCGCCAACTAAGGGATAATAAACCGTTTTCAACATCATTTTGAGATAATCCATGTCCACACAACCAAGCAAAGAATTAGAAACGTTTGATAACGAATTTCCAGACCGCGATTATAGCATTCACATCGAGACACCTGAGTTTACAGCGATTTGTCCTAAAACAGGTCAGCCAGATTTTGCCACAATCAAAATCGATTATGTACCAGATTTGAAATGCGTTGAATTAAAATCGTACAAATTATATCTATGGTCATACCGCAACGAAGGTGCTTTTCATGAAAAAGTGACCAATATGATCCTGGATGACCTTGTTAAAGCAACTGATCCGCGTTTTATGCGTGTTACCGGCATATTCAATGTGCGTGGTGGTGTCTATACCAATGTGGTTGCTGAATATCGTAAAGCCGGTTGGGTTGCGCCAACACCTGTACAGCTACCGTAACTAGATTTGATAGCGTTATGATCCGTAACGCAACGATTGGCATCGATCTCGGCACCTCAGGGTGTCGAGCTATCGTCATAGATGACGCTGGCAACATCATAGCAACGAGCAGACAACTATTTGATCCTCAACAGATCAACTCAACTGAACAAAATCCCGATTATCACTGGCAAACAGTGAAAACAGTTTTAGCTAATGTTATCAGGCAAATTCACGGTTTTAAGATTGAAGCGATCTGCGTCGATGCAACGTCTGGCTCTGTTGTTGTTGCTTCAAAAAAAGGCAAAGCGTTAACGCCACTGTTGATGTATAACGATAGTCGTGCAGTTAAACAAAGTCAGCTTATTAAAATCATAGCCCCAGCCCACTCTGCTGCACATGGTGCCACCAGTGGTTTAGCGAAATTATTATATTTAAATACACATCATCAATTTACTACCGATACAGTACTGATGCATCAAGCAGATTGGATTAATGCCAAGCTTGGGGCGCATATTGGCATTACCGATGAAAATAATGCATTAAAAACGGGCTATGATCCGATTGAGCGATGTTGGCCACATTGGATAAGCACATTACACCTCAAGCCGGCATTCCCCACTGTCGTACCTTCTGGTAGCGTGATAGGCCAACTATCGCCAACATTAGTTGATGAATTCCAACTGACCAATCAACCCAATCTTATTGCGGGTACAACAGACAGCATCGCCGCATTAATTGCCACAAACTCAAGCTATATTGGTAACGCTGTCACCTCATTGGGTTCCAGTCTTGTTGTTAAACTCATTAGTGATAGTCCTGTATTTATTCCTGAACAAGGGGTTTATAGTCATCGACTTGGCAATAAATGGTTAGTTGGTGGGGCTTCAAATACCGGTGGCGCTGTATTAGCCCACTATTTCAGCTCAAGCCAGTTACAGCAGCTTAGTGAACAAATTGATTTAAGCAAAAAACCTGCTGTCAATTATTATCCCCTGCTGACTAACGGCGAACGTTTTCCAATTAATGATCCTGACAAACCAGGCATCTTAAGTCCTCGCCCCAAAAGTGATATCGACTTTTTACATGGTTTACTAGATGGTATGGCAAGAATCGAACAGCTTGCCTACCAATGTCTTGAACAAGCAGGTGCATCACCGTTAACATCTATTACAACAGTCGGTGGAGGTAGTATTAATACAACATGGCAAGCCATTCGTCAGCACTATATAAATGTGCCATTTCTAACGGCTGAACATACCGAAGCAGCCTACGGTTCGGCACAAATCGCACGCGGTTATTTATCAACATTTAAAGACTAACTACTATGACTCAATTATTTGCAGGAGCGCGCTACCTTTTAAAAGGATTTGGCTTAATTCATCAAAAAGGCATTCGAAAATTCGCCTATATTCCAATGGTAATCAATACTGTGTTATTTAGTTTTGCCATTTGGTTAGGCATATCCAAGTTTGATCAATGGATGAACAGCATGATCCCGACATGGATGCCTGATTGGTTATTAAGTGTCTTAATGTGGATAATCTGGCCATTATTTACAGCTCTAATTACGTTAGTTGTATTTTTTACTTTCTCGATTGTCG
This sequence comes from Gammaproteobacteria bacterium, assembly GCA_029210875.1. Taxonomy (GTDB): domain Bacteria; phylum Pseudomonadota; class Gammaproteobacteria; order Nitrosococcales; family Methylophagaceae. The sequence goes on from JARGFJ010000011.1 coordinate 55,085, forward strand.
CCAATCTGTTGGCAGCGCCGTTCAATGGCGTATTAGCTGAGGCCGTCGAAGTTAAATTAGCAGGTCAACCGCCAACAGAAATACCTTGGCAAAAAATCGTTAAAGATACGCCTTTAATGTTGTGGAATGAGCTTAGAAAACTACTTTATGTTCTGATGTGGCTAATTCCTTTATTTATCTTGTCGTGGATTCCGGTCGTTAATTTTGTAGCACCAGTCTTGTGGATTGCGTTTTCAAGCTGGATGTTAGCGCTTGATTATCACGACTATCCAATGGGTAATCATCAGATTTTATTTGCACAGCAACGTCAAATTCTCAAACAAAAAAGACTATTAGCACTTGGTTTTGGATTAGCGACCTTAGGTGCAACCATGATTCCATTTGTGAACTTCTTGGTGATTCCAGCAGCAGTAGCTGGGGCAACGGCATTGTACTTAGAGCGATTGAAATAATTAACAAAGCCTAGTGAACTCAAGTGCAAGCGCATACTCTAACAGTGTTAATTGCATATCATCCTTGTATTACTCATATTTAAAGAGAGAATAAATCGTGTTTTTATCATTCTTCCCAAAACCAAAGTTATTCTTTATCAGCTTCGCCTTGTGGGCATTAGTCAGTGTTTTAGGCTGGTATAGTGTGGTACAAGACCTGGGACATTTAAGTTTGGGTGCTCTGTTTGGTGTTCACTTTCCTGAAGCATTAGCACAAGGGGCTGATGCCAGTGCACAAGCGGCTTTCGACAGTGCCTACACAAAGGCACTCAATCTCTGGCACTATCAATATATGGCGCTATGTTATGCCCTGTTTATCGGTGCATGGGTTATTTACGGTGGTCAAAAATGGGCTAAATGGTCTGTTATAGGTTCCGGTCTGATTGTCTTTATTACCTGGTTTCAAGTGCAAGTCAGTGTCATGATCAACGCTTGGTATGGCAACTTTTATAACTTGATTCAAAAAGCACTGACCTCACCTAACTCAATTACATCTGAAGACTATTACTCACAACTTTTTACATTTGCCACTATCGCCCTAATAGCCATTACGGTTGCCGTATTGAATAACTTTTTTGTCAGCCACTATGTCTTTCGCTGGCGCACCGCAATGAACGATTATTACACCTCTAAATGGGCACACGTGCGCCAGATTGAAGGTGCATCACAACGTATTCAAGAAGACACCATGCGCTTTGCTTCTATCGTTGAATCACTGGGTGTTAATTTCTTAAATGCAGTGATGACGCTGATCGCGTTTTTACCGATTTTGTGGGGACTATCCGGTTATGTCAAAACACTGCCACTAATTGGTGAAGTGTCACAAGCCTTGGTGTTTGTAGCCATTGTCTGGTCAATTATCGGTACCGTTTTACTTGCAATCGCCGGCTTTAAATTGCCCGGCCTGGAGTTTAAAAACCAACGGGTTGAAGCAGCCTATCGTAAAGAGCTGGTCTATGGTGAAGACCACGACGACAGAGCTGAACCAATCAAACTTGCCGAGCTATTTTCAAATGTTCGTCAAAACTACTTCCGTCTCTATTTTCACTATTTATATTTCAACGTAGTACGCTATGGCTATCTGCAAGCAGGTGTACTTATTCCATTAATTGCATTGGGTCCATCAATCATTGCTGGTGCCCTCACCCTTGGGGTAATGCAACAAATCAGTAATGCCTTTAATCAAGTTGAAGACTCGTTCCAATTACTGGTTAAATCATGGACAACCATCGTCGAATTACTATCTATTTATAAACGTTTAAAAGGCTTTGAAGCTGCGATTAACGATCAGCCATTGCCTGATATTGATCAAGACTTTATTGCTGAAACAGCCGAAATTACAGCCTAATTCAATTGATTAAACGCAATGTCAGAGATAACTCAATTAACGTATTTGGCGGGCTACCCCGAGACCGTAAAAGACCAGGTTCGTAGCCTGATCCAAAATGAACGGCTCGGTCAGTTTTTGTTACAAAAATATCCCGTTAGCCACGATATTAAAACCAATAAATCCCTATATTCGTATGTGATTGATTTAAAAAATCAATTTATTCGTCAATCCAGCCCGCTGAGTAAAGTGATTTATGATGACAAGCTTGATGTCTTGCACCAGGCACTAGGCTTGCATACGTTTATCTCACGAGTCCAAGGCAATAAATTAAAAGCTAAAAATGAAATGCGTATTGGTTCAGTGTTTAAAACCGCACCGATTGAGTTTCTAACTATGATTGTCGTGCACGAATTAGCTCACTTAAAAGAAAAAGAGCACAACAAAGCATTTTATAAATTGTGCACCTACATGCAAGCTAACTATCATCAGCTAGAATTTGAAATGAGGCTATATCTGACTTACATCGATAATTTTGGAAAATTGTATAAATAACCCAACCTAGGTGAATCAATTGTTCTAATGCTTGTTGGGTTGAAACCCAACCTACGGTGATGATGTTGTGGGTTCGGTTTTAACCGAACACTCGGATTGTCGGGTTAAAACCCGACCTACGGTTACAGGACAAAAAAACCGGAATAACAGTGTTGTTCTTATTTCGAGTTGGGCTTACTTTCTATCAAGCAGCCTGATTTTAATTTCATCAACAGATTTAAGTCTGAACCATCATTTTTTCAAAATTAGCAACTGACACTGGTTTTGAAAATAAATAACCTTGGCCATAATCACAGCCAGCCTCTTTCAGTATTTGTTGCTGCTGTTCATTCTCGATGCCTTCGGCAATGACCTTGAGTCCCAACTTGTGAGCCATAATAATAATGGCTTCACAAAGGACTTGATCATCACTGCTATTTTCCAGGTTTCGAACAAAGGTCTGATCTATTTTTATATAGTCGATATCAAATTTTTTCAGATAGGCGAGTGAAGAGTAGCCTGTGCCAAAATCATCCAGCGCGACTTGGATACCAGCATCCCTGAACTTGAGTAATTGATTGGTGTTAATGTTATCTGAATCCATTAACACACCTTCAGTGATTTCAACGATAACACTGTTACTTGGCAGATCAATTTCTTTAAGAAACGCCAGCCAATCGATATGCATATTGCTGTCGTTCTGAAATTGTTTCGGTGAGGTGTTAATGCTGATCTGGAAATTATTGTGATATTTTTGTTGCCAAACTTTGGCTTGTAGCGCTGCTTGTCGAAAAACCCAATCGCCAATGACTGAAATTATGCCACTTTCTTCCGCCACTGGAATAAAGTGGATTGGACTGACAGTACCATTTTGAGGATGTTGCCAGCGGATAAGCGCCTCGGCTTTGTATATTTCCTGACTTGCCAGCGTCACTATTGGCTGATAACAGAGTGTAAACTGGCTGGCTGCTACTGCTATTCGCAGATCATTAATCATTGTTTTTCTGGCAATGGCATATTCCTGCATCGATGGCTTGAAATAGTGTGCACGATTGCGACCAGAATATTTGGCAGAGAACATAGCCTGATCAGCTTGTTTTAATAAATCTGGAATAGAAGCGGCATCATCAGGATAAACTGCAATACCGATACTTGCAGATAGATATAATTGCTCATCAGGAAGCTGGAATGGTTGTGCCATCGCATTCAGAATAGTTTCGGTAATTGCATTTACATCGTCAGCCGCAACAAGACCTGTCAAACAAATGGTAAATTCGTCGCCACCAAAGCGAGCAACTGTATCAGTATCTCGTACTGAATGTTGTAAACGCTTGGCAGTTTCCCGTATCACCAGATCACCACAGTCATGCCCAAGCGTATCATTAATGTCCTTGAGATTATCAATATCAACAAACAAAACGGCTATTAACTCATTGGCTTGTTCTGCCTTGTGCATTTCTTGTTTGAGCCGATCCATAAAAAGACGTCGGTTCGGCAGTTCCGTTAGCGTGTCATGGTAAGTGAGCTTTCGGATAGCCTCTTCCGCAATTTTACGTTCAGTGATATCAGCAAAAACTGAAAAATAATGGCTAACGTCTCCCTGGCTGTTGGTGATGGCATTGATGGTTATCCACTCCAGAAATAAGTCACCATTTTTTCGTTTATTCCAGATTTCGCCACTCCAGTGATGTGTTGTGTTGATGCTCTGCCACATCGCTTGATAAAACCGGGCATCATGTTTGCCCGAACTCAAGATATTGGGATTACACCCCAGCACTTCCTTCTGACTGTAGCCGGTGATCCGACAAAATGCCGAATTAACGGAGACGATCTGCCTGTCTCGATTGGTAATAGTCATAGCCAGTGCTGAATAAAAGAAAATCGAAGCAGACAATTCGATGTGATGCTGTTGTCGCTGGTTGCGTACGCTGTTTTTGATCGCTTTGAATATATTGTTAGCATTGATGTCATTATTTGTCTGATCATTATCCAGCCCCATCTCGAACAACTCTACCGGTGTTGCAATTATTTCCTTACCATTGGTAAAAATAATGGGCACTGTCGGTGTGATATTGCGAATTTCTTCAATAAATGGAATACCAGCTTGTCTGAGGGTATCAAGGTTGGCGATAACCACTGCGGGGGCATACTCCATGAATAAGTCCAGTGCTTGTTCAGCATTGATGGCGTTATATACCCAAACATCTTCAAAATGCAGGTTTGAATTGCTGAAAATTATCGTTGATTGTACTTCCAAGTGAATCAGC
>JARGFJ010000012.1 GCA_029210875.1 Gammaproteobacteria bacterium
AGATCCTGCTCAAGGGGGTCAAATTTAAACCGGTGTTTTAAAGCCAAAAGGGGTCAATTTTAAAGTGTTGTTGACAATTAATCTGGCATCAAGCGAATTACGATGCCTTAACTGGCCTACCAAATCGCCGTTTATTTCAAGAGCATCTTTTACAAGAAACCAAAAAAGCTGAACGCACGCATCAATTATTAGCCTTATTACTGCTTGATATCGATCATTTCAAAGAAGTCAATGATACCTTAGGCCATGATATGGGGGACACACTTCTACAGGAAGCAGCACAACGTATTAAAAATTGTGTCCGAGAAACCGATACTGTTGCCCGATTAGGTGGCGATGAATTTACTGTTATTTTATCTGGCGCATTATCGTCGTATGACGTCGATCTAATTACTCAAAAAATTCTACATGCGTTAGCGAGGCCATTTCAATTAGGAAACGACCTGTCTTATTTATCTGCCAGCATTGGTATTACTCTTTATCCAGATGACACCACATCACTCAAAACACTACTCAAAAATGCCGATCAGGCAATGTATGCTGCTAAGGCAGCTGGTCGTAATCGTAGCCAATATTTCACCTCGTCTATGCAAGATGCAATGCAAAATAAAACCATTCTGGTCAAAGGCTTGCACGAAGCCATCAAAAAACAGCAATTCGAAGTGTATTATCAACCCATCATCCAAATTAAAACCGGACATATTGATAAAGCAGAAGCATTGATCCGCTGGCAGCATCCTCAGAAAGGTTTAATCAGTCCAGCCGAATTTATTCCTCTTGCAGAAGAAACTGGACTTATTAACGATATTGGTGATTGGGTGTTTATGCAAGCAGCTCAACAAGCAAAATCATGGCGTGAAACCTATAACCCCAATTTTCAAATTAGCGTGAATAAATCGCCAGTTCAATTTAATCATGGATCAAACAATGCTCATCACGCCTGGTGTGCCTATCTAGAAAAACTTAACTTACCAGGCCAAGGTATTGTGATTGAAATCACAGAAAGCGTGTTAATGAAATCCGATGACTGGATTCAAGATAATTTACTCTTGTTTCGTGATGCTGGCATTCAAGTTGCCCTTGATGACTTTGGTACAGGTTATTCATCGCTTGCTTATCTGAAGAAATTTGATATTGACTACATCAAAATAGATCAGTCTTTTGTCCTTCATTTAAAATCAGGTTCAGACGATCTGACACTGTGCAAAGCAATTATTGTCATGGCTCATACCTTAGGGATTAAAGTTATTGCCGAGGGCGTCGAAACGCAGTCCCAACTGGAATTATTACAATCGATTGATTGTGATTATGCTCAAGGTTATTTATTCTCAAGACCTATACCCACAAATGAATTTGAGCAGTTATTACTCGCTAACCTGGATAAACCACTTACCGGAAATTGACAGTAACGCTATAAATGAGCAGTATGTCAATATATTAACAACTACTAATATAGGAAATTATTATGAATATTGACCGTATTGTTCTTGCCTTCGCTGGCAGTGCTATTTTATTAAGTTTGTTACTATCTCAATATCACAGCCCATACTGGCTTTGGTTTACAACGTTTGTCGGTGCCAATCTATTACAAAGTGCGTTCACTGGTTTTTGCCCGCTTGCAAAAATACTTCAAAGCTTAGGTAAACCATCTGGCAATGCTTTTTAGTGTAAAAGCTATTGAGAGATTTGGTTGAAATAACACAAACTTAGCCTAAATAACACAATTACAACTTAAAATACCCCTTAAAATGTAAGCGTTATTACGATATTGAGAGCTTTGCACGATGAATAAGCAGTCTAACGATAAACTATTACTAAGAGAAATCATTCTTATTCTGGTGATTAAAGTGATGGTATTGTTTGTTATTTGGCATAGTTTTTTTGATGAACCGACTTCAATAGATAGCCCCAAGACAGTGGCTGACTCAGTATTAGGCCATGATTTAGAACAAGGAGAACCGCTTTGATTTCAGAATCTTTAGTCGATATATCCCGATTACAATTTGCTATCACGGCAATGTACCATTTTTTGTTTGTTCCCTTAACCTTAGGCCTATCTTGGATGCTGGTTATTATGGAATCGGTTTATGTCATGACCGGCAAGCAAATCTACAAGGATATGACCAAATTCTGGGGCAAGCTATTTGGAATTAACTTCGCTTTAGGTGTCACCACCGGCCTCACCATGGAATTCCAATTTGGCACCAACTGGGCGTATTACTCGCATTATGTTGGGGATGTTTTTGGTGCACCTCTAGCAATTGAAGGCTTGATGGCCTTTATGCTCGAATCAACTTTCGTTGGTATGTTTTTCTTAGGCTGGGACAGGTTAAGTAAACAACAACATCTTTTAACTACGTTCCTGGTTGCTATCGGCTCCAATATGTCGGCATTATGGATTTTGATTGCCAATGCATGGATGCAAAATCCAGTGGGTGCTGAATTCAATTATGAAACCATGCGTATGGAAATGACTAACTTTGCTGAAGTCATTCTAAATCCAGTCGCTCAAGTTAAGTTTATCCACACCGTTGCTGCGGGTTATGTAACCGGTGCGATGTTTGTACTGAGTATTAGTGCCTATTATTTATTAAAAGGTCGTGATATTGGTTTCGCTCGTCGTTCATTTGCAATAGCTGCCGGGTTTGGTTTTGCTTCGATCTGCTCTGTTATTTTACTTGGTGACGAAAGTGGCTATGAAGTGGGCGATGTTCAACAGACCAAACTTGCTACAATCGAGGCTGAATGGAATACCGAAGAACCTCCTGCCGCCTTCACCTTATTCGGTTTACCCAATGATGAAACAATGGAAACAGACTATGCCGTCAAAATTCCTTATTTAATGGGACTGATTGCAACTCGTTCGTTTGATACACCAGTCACAGGAATCAAGGACATTATTGCTGAAAACGAAGAACGAGTTCGTAATGGTATCGTTGCTTATGGTCTTTTACAGCAACTACGTGCGGGTCAAAAGGACGAAGCAACACTAGATGAATTTGAGTTGGTAAAACATGATTTAGGTTATGGTTTATTACTTAAAAAATATACGGACGATGTCATTAATGCGAGTGATGAGCGAATAAAAATGGCCGCTCGTGATACAGTACCACCGGTTGCACCCTTATTCTGGAGTTTCAGGATAATGGTTGCCAGTGGCTTTATTATGTTTGTGATCTTTACTTTAGCGTTTTATCACTGTGCTAAACGTCAGGAGTATAAAAAACGTTGGTTATTACGTAGTGCATTGCTAGCATTACCTCTGCCTTGGATTGCCGCTGAAACAGGCTGGTTTGTTGCAGAATTTGGACGTCAACCATGGTCTATCAGCGGGATATTACCCACTCATTTATCCACATCAAGTTTATCTGTAGATACCGTTTTTAATAGCCTTATGGCATTTATTGTGTTTTATACCGTGTTATTGATCATTGAAATGTATTTAATGATTCGTTTTACTCGATTAGGTCCAAGCAGTTTACATACTGGCCAATACCATTTCGAAAATAAACATAATTAAGGACCAAACACCATGATCTTAGATTACGAAACTCTCAAATTAATCTGGTGGGCTTTAATAGGCGTGTTACTGATTGGTTTTGCCTTAACTGATGGCTTTGATATGGGCGTTGGTGTCTTACTTCCCATCATCGGTAAAACAGATGAAGAACGTCGGATCATGCTTAATACTGTCGGCCCGCATTGGGAAGGCAATCAAGTATGGTTAGTCACAGCTGGTGGCGCCTTATTTGCGGCTTGGCCGTTAGTTTATGCCATGGCATTTTCTGGCTTTTATCTGGCAATGATGATCACCTTGTTTGCATTGTTCTTACGGCCTGTTGGCTTTGATTATCGCAGTAAATTAAGCAATACATCATGGCGCTCTGGCTGGGATTGGGGCTTATTTATTGGCAGCGCTATTCCACCTGTTATCTTTGGTGTTGCCTTTGGTAACTTGTTATTAGGTGTTCCCTTTCATTTTGATGAATTTATGCGTCCAACTTACACCGGCACATTCCTGCAACTACTCAGTCCATTTGCCTTATTAGCCGGCATCATTAGTCTAACGATGTTCATTATGCATGGCGCTGTTTGGGTACAAATGCGTTGCTTGGATAGTTTAGAAGGTCGTGCGCGTGCTGTTGCTAAATTAGCTGCCGTCACTTTAGTCATACTCTTCGCTGTAGCAGGGTTTTGGTTAAATATCGGTATTGACGGATTTATCATTGAACACATGCCAAGTGCTAACAGTGCCTTTACTCCAGACCACAAAATTGTCAGTCAACACGCTGGAGCATGGATGATGAACTATCAACTTTATCCTTGGATGATAATTGCACCCATTGCTGGTTTTGTTGGAGCCATTAGTGTGTATTTTTTTGCTGAGGCAGATCGTTCAGGTTTTGCATTTATTGGAAGTAGTTTGTCTCTGACAGGCATTATTCTCACCGCTGGCTTTTCCTTGTTCCCATTTATCATGCCATCTACAACTGATTTGAATAGTAGTTTGACAGTATGGGATGCCACATCGAGTTTATTAACACTTAAAATCATGTTTTGGGTAGCGGTTGTGTTTGTTCCAATTATTATTATCTACAGCACATGGACGTATCGCAAAATGTGGCGGCGTATTGATACCCATTTTATTCGTGGTAATCAACATACAACCTATTAGGAGCAACAATCATGTGGTATTTCGCTTGGGTTTTAGGGGTTTTATTGGCCGTAGCCTTTGGCATTATTAATGTCATGTGGCTAGAATCAGATATGGATATACCTGATTAAATGAGCTGGAATGTTTATGGGGCTTTTAGTCGAGTATTGTCATTGATCATGGCAAGTTCTGCTTCGTTAGCGATATTACTCATGCCCCATGCAGTAACATCAGTCGATAACAAAATTGATCATAGTCTATTAATGACAGTTATGCTGGGGACGATGATAGGTTTTATTCACGGTGTTGGCTTTAAACCGCAATCAACTGTGTATCGCACGCTTTTTCATCCACTATTGGGCTGGTTTTTGATATTGGCTGGCTTTTTATCACTTCTGATTCCTATTGGATAATTGCTATGAGAATTATTCTATCTATACTGATTTTTTTATTGTCATCTCAGGCAGCAATCTCGGACGAGTTCGACACGTTTAGTCGGCAAGGACAACAAGCAATCAAAGAGTTTGCAACGGCATTAAAAGCATCACTTACAACAGCAATGCAATCGGGTGGTTCAGTTGAAGCAATCACCGTGTGTAATAGTGTCGCACCAACACTTTCGTCAGAATTATCCAAAAAGTATGGAATGAGAATTGCCCGTACAAGTTTAAAAGTACGTAACCCAGATAATGCACCGGATGAGTGGGAACTGGGTGTGTTAAATCATTTTGAACAACGTAAAAAAAATGGCGAGTATTTAAACAAGCTGACCTTTAAAACTATTATAAACAATGAACAAGGCCTGCAAATGCGTATGATGAAAGCCATTGCCACCGATAAAATATGCTTAATTTGTCATGGCACATCAATCAGTGAGCCTACACAAGCTGTGCTTGATAAATATTATCCAAATGATCAAGCAACAGGCTATAAACTAGGCGATATTCGCGGTGCTTTTACTGTTCAGAAAATACTTAATAACAAGTAACAGGTTCATCAATTTATTGAATGAACCTGTTACGTAATATGCTTTTATTTCAATGCGATAGTTTCTGTTCGACCTTTCATTTCAAACATCAACTTACCCTCAGCGGCTAACCATCCTATGGCACGTTGTGCAAGTTTAGTCTCAAGCCCTGTATCTTTTGTTAACTTAGATACACTAGTTGCACCATTTGCATCTAGGAATTTCCAAATCACGCCTGCAGCGTTGCCAATTGAATCTGACATACAATTACTCTCCATAACAACCAAACCAGGTAGTAAATAATACAGCATTGTCTATGCCATATAAATAATTATTTGTTATTTCAATATGTTACAAAAATATTACACTAAAACTTAATTATAAAACGCCCAGAAATGTAGCAAAATCTTCACGTCCGCACCAAAATAACTCATTAAAACAATAGGTTGCACTTAACCTACATACCATCAAAAGACTGAGACCGCTCCTGAATCATCAAAGCCAATCACACTAAAACAACATAAATCCATTACATCAGTGATTCAGCCACTATGCTGTTTTTGAATAATTTGAGCCTAGCCCACCCAAATAAATATGTAATATTGTTCCTATTTTAAATAAAAAAATGTCGTGATAGTGTTACGCAAATAAAAATAAACCATTTAAATATGCATATATATTCATATATCGGGGAGACTAGGCATGAGTAGCTTTACTCAATGGACGACTGATTCGATTCAAAAAATAATCGATGATTTAAAACATAAACCAGGCGCATTGTTACCCATTTTGCATGCCATTCAGGATGAATTTGGGTTTATACCTGAAAAATCAATTTCACTCATTGCCGATGCACTACTACAAAGTCGTGCAGAAATTCATGGTGTGGTCAGTTTTTATCACCATTTCCGCACCACTGCACCCGGTAAAAATAGAATTGAAATATGCCGTGCAGAAGCATGTCAATCCGTTGGGGCACGGTCATTGGAAGCGCATGCAAAATCATGTTTAAACATTGATTATCACCAGACGACTAACGATCATGCTTTTAGTTTAGAACCTGTTTATTGTCTGGGAAACTGTGCAACCGGTCCGTCTATCCGTATTGATGATGACATTCATGGGCGTGTTACAACAGAAAAATTCGATGCCTTGATTGCACGTCACCGTCAAACAATTAAGGAGGCGGTGTAATGACTCAGCGTATTTATGTCCCATGCGATACCACCGCTTTATCATTAGGGGCAGATGATGTTGCCGCGGCTATCAAAATTGAGGCTGCCAGCAGAGGATTATCCGTTGAAATTATTCGCAACGGCACTCGCGGTATGTTGTGGCTGGAACCTTTAGTTGAAGTTGAGACGGATAATGGACGGATTGCTTATGGTCCGGTATCCGCTTCTGATGTTGCCAGTTTATTTGAGTGCGATTTCACCACAGGTCAGCCACACCATAACTTATATATCGGACGTGTTGATGAGTTGCCATTCCTTACAAAACAGCAACGTCTCACCTTTGCCAGAGCAGGCATAAGCGATCCTGTTTCTATTGATGACTATTGTGCACTGGATGGTTTCAATGGACTCAAAAATGCACTGGCACTGAATCAACAAGCGATCATTGATGAAGTAAAAGTTTCTGGTCTGCGTGGTCGTGGTGGTGCAGCCTTCCCTACTGGCATCAAGTGGCAAACGGTATTAGATGCGCCAGGACAACAAAAATACATCGTCTGTAATGCAGATGAAGGTGACTCAGGCACATTTGCTGATCGTTTAGTCATGGAATGTGATCCTTATATGTTAATCGAAGGCATGACAATTGCCGGATTAGCAGTGGGAGCAACTCAAGGTTATATCTATCTTCGTTCAGAATATCCTGTTGCTCACAAACTAATGAATGAAGCTATTAAACGTGCTTATCAGGCAGCATATTTAGGCAACGATATTCTCGGTTCAGGACGACAGTTTGATTTGGAAGTCAGATTAGGTGCCGGTGCCTATATTTGTGGCGAAGAAACATCGTTACTTGAAAGTCTGGAAGGGAAACGAGGTCTGGTTCGTGCCAAACCACCATTGCCTGCAATTGTTGGACTTTTCGGCCAGCCAACTGTTGTTAATAACGTCTTATCGTTAGCTGCTATTCCATACATTTTAGATAAAGGTGGTCAGGCCTATGCAGATTATGGCATGGGACGTTCGCGCGGCACCTTGCCACTACAACTTGCAGGAAATGTGAAACAAGGCGGCTTGGTTGAACTGGCTTTTGGAGTAACACTACGTGAATTAATGGATGATTTTGGTGGCGGAACGTTAACCGGGAGACCATTAAAAGCAGTACAAGTCGGTGGCCCACTTGGTGCTTATCTTCCAGAACACCAATGGGATACACCTCTAGACTATGAACAATTTGCACAAGTCGGTGCTGTGCTTGGTCATGGTGGTGTAGTCATGTTTGATGACACGGTTGATATGGGCGAACAGGCGCGTTTCTCAATGGAATTTTGTACTGTCGAATCCTGTGGTAAATGTACGCCTTGCCGAATAGGCTCAACACGCGGAGTTGAAGTGATCGACCGCATTCGAGCAGGTGAAAACCCAGATGCAAATCTCGAATTATTGTCTGATTTATGTGACACCATGCTTGATGGTTCTCTATGTGCAATGGGTGGCATGACGCCATATCCAGTAAGAAGTGTGATGCACTATTTCCCTAACGATCTCAGTCCACGCGACTAGGAGAAAGATAATGAAAATAAACTATTTTAATCCTAATAAAGACTACGGAACGCCAGCTCGTTTATCTGAGAATTTAGTCACGCTTGAAATTGATGGTGTGGAAGTAACTGTACCCGAGGGTACGTCGGTCATGCGAGCTGCGGCACTTGCCGATATCACTATTCCTAAACTGTGTGCATCCGATAATTTAGAATCCTTTGGTTCTTGCCGTTTATGTGCGGTCGAAATAGAGGGCAGACGTGGTATGCCTGCTTCTTGCACCACACCAGTCGATGCTGGCATGAAAGTTACAACTCAAAATGGCAAACTTGCCAAACTGCGTCGTAATATTATGGAACTCTATATTTCCGATCACCCGCTCGACTGCCTAACCTGTCCAGCCAATGGCAATTGTGAATTGCAAGATATGGCTGGTGCGGTTGGTCTACGTGAAGTACGTTATGGTTTTGAAGGTAAAAATCATCTTGACAGTGAAAAAGATCATTCCAATCCTTATTTCAGTTTTGATCCCAGTAAATGCATCGTCTGTTCTCGTTGTGTACGTGCCTGCGAAGAGGTTCAGGGTACATTTGCACTAACCATTGATGGTCGTGGCTTTGATTCAAAAGTGTCTCCCGGCCAAAATGAAAGTTTTATGGGCTCCGAATGTGTGTCCTGTGGTGCCTGCGTACAAGCTTGTCCAACATCAACATTAATGGAAAAAAGCGTTATTGAAATGGGACAGCCCGAGCACAGCGTAGTTACTACCTGTGCCTATTGTGGCGTCGGTTGTTCATTCAAGGCTGAAATGAAAGGTGATCAAGTCGTTCGGATGGTGCCGTATAAAGGTGGTGATGCCAATCATGGTCATTCCTGTGTCAAAGGTCGTTTTGCCTTTGGTTATGCTACACACAAAGATCGCATTACCTCACCCATGATCCGCAATGCTATCAATGAACCATGGCAACAGGTAAGTTGGGATGAGGCTATCGATTTTGCTGCCAACCGTCTTCAACAAGTACAACAACAGTATGGTAAAGACAGCATTGGTGGCATTACCTCATCACGTTGCACTAACGAAGAAGCCTATCTGGTTCAGAAATTAGTACGTACCGCTTTTGGAAATAATAATACCGATACGTGTGCTCGGGTTTGTCATTCACCAACTGGTTATGGTTTAAAAATGACTTTGGGTGAATCTGCGGGTACTCAAGATTTTGATTCGGTGATGAAATCTGATGTCATTATCGTCATTGGTGCCAATCCGACCGATGCTCACCCGGTATTTGGCTCATTAATGCGACGTCGTTTACGACAAGGTGCCAAACTTATCGTGGTCGATCCGCGTCATATTGATCTACTCAAAACACCGCACCTTAAAGAAGCACATCACCTCGCATTACGCCCAGGTTCGAATGTTGCTTTAATCAATGCCATTGCCCATGTCATTATTACTGAAGGTCTTGAAAATAATGAATTTATTACAACACGCTGTGATAGTGATAGCTATCAAGCCTGGCGAAACTTCATCATTGAATCAAGCAACGCACCTGAACAGGCTCAGATAATTACCGGCGTATCAGCACAGGCTATCAGAGAAGCCGCACGTACTTTTGCCAATGCTAATAATGGCGCAATTTACTACGGTCTGGGTGTTACCGAACATAGCCAGGGTTCAACAATGGTAATGGGTATCGCTAACTTGGCAATGATAACGGGCAATATTGGCCGAGAAGGTGTCGGAGTTAATCCACTTCGTGGTCAAAATAATGTGCAAGGCTCATGTGATATGGGCTCATTTCCACATGAGTTACCCGGTTATCAACATGTATCCGACCCGATTGCACGCACCCGGTTTGAGAAAGTTTGGGGCGTTACACTTGATGATGAACCCGGTCTTCGCATACCTAATATGTTTGATTCAGCCATTGCTGGTGAATTTAAAGGCCTGTATGTACAAGGTGAGGATATTGCTCAATCTGATCCCGATACGCAACATGTTGAACAGGCTTTACGTTCACTCGACTGTTTAATTGTGCAGGATTTATTTCTAAATGAAACTGCCAAGTTTGCTCATGTTCTATTGCCTGGTTCATCATTTTTAGAAAAGAATGGTACTTTTACCAATGCCGAGCGCCGTATCAATCGTGTCAGAAAAGTAATGGCACCGATTGCCGGTAAAGAAGACTGGCAAATTACCGTCGCATTATCCAATGCATTAGGTTACCCCATGCATTACAACCATCCATCAGAAATTATGGATGAAATTGCCAGCCTGACTCCAAGCTTTACCGGTGTTAATTATGATCGACTCGAGCAATTAGGCAGTATTCAATGGCCGTGTAACGAGCAACACCCAAGCGGCATGCCAACCATGCATGTTGATGACTTTCCAATCGGCAAGGGTCGTTTCAGTATCACCGAATATGTGGCAACCGATGAACGTACTAATGGTCGATTCCCGCTTTATCTGACAACCGGTCGTATTCTGTCGCAATACAATGTCGGTGCTCAAACTCGCCGTACTGAAAATCAATCATGGCATGATGAAGATCTATTGGAAATTCATCCTCATGATGCCGAGGTCAGAGGAATAAAAGAAAACGATTGGCTAGGCATCACCAGTCGGGCAGGACAAACTGTATTACGAGCACGCATTAGCGATCGCATGTTACCGGGTGTGGTTTATACCACCTTCCACCATCCTGGAAGCGGTGCCAATGTGATTACTACTGACAATTCAGATTGGGCGACTAACTGTCCTGAATATAAAGTCACTGCCGTGCAAGTGGAACGTGTAAGCCAACCCTCGGAATGGCAAAAGAACTTTACTAATTTCAACCAGCTTCAACTGCAATTACTTCAATCAAGTAGTGGCGTGTTGCATTCTCACACCGAGATTGAGTAATGAACGTCTCTGAACAAGCTGTAGTCAACGCCATGATCACACCCGGTCATGGTGTTGTCATGGACAGTAATTTGATGTGCGATGATATTGCGGTAGAAGTGCCTATCGCGCTTGTCTACAACTGCATTTCACATGCTGTCATGATGGCTTCACCTGCCGATTTGGAGGATTTTGCACTTGGCTTTAGCCTGACGGAAAACATTATTCAGCACAAAAATGAAATCAGTCATATTCATGTTCATCACGGTAAATTGGGCATTACTGTTCGTATGCAAATCAATGACGAACGATTTGAAACGCTCAAAACATTACGCCGCAACATGGTGGGGCGTACTGGCTGCGGCTTATGTGGCACCGAAACACTAAAACAGGCGATACGCCCGGTTCCACAAGTACAGGCACCCGCACTTGAAAATAACGCTATTCAACAGGCATTAACCGCAATAAAAAATCATCAACCATTGCAACAGACAACAGGTGCCACACATGCCGCTGCCTGGTGTAATTCCAATGGTCAGATCATCTTGGCGAGAGAAGATGTGGGTCGCCACAATGCCTTGGATAAATTAATTGGTGCTATTGTAAAAACAGATATCAGCCACAATAAGGGCTTTGTATTAGTCACCAGCAGAGCGAGTTATGAAATGGTGCAAAAAACAGCTATGGCTGGGCTGGGCTGTTTAGTGGCGGTTTCAGCCCCCACTTCATTAGCCATCGAAATGGCAAAACAAGCAGGTTTAATGTTAGTTGGCTTTGCACGTAATAACCGTCATGTTATCTACCATGATCCCAAACAAATTTCAGCGTTAGAACACGTTAAAACAGCTATTTAAGGAAAAAATCATGAGTCACAATCAACTTAATACATTGATTCGCATGGCAAATCAGATTGCAGACAATAATCATCATTATCCCTTTGAACAGGCTGTGGCGCTAGTATGCAATCACCTACAGAAATTTTGGGCTAAAGCTATGAAAATGAAAATTATTGCTTATTATCATAACGACGGTTCTGAATTAAATCCGGTTGTCACAGCAGCTATTAAACAATTGGACGAACACTACCAAACAAAATCAGCAAGCAATGCTGAATCGAGCATAGCTTAAAGCGCACGCATTATTTTTCGTTTAATGCGTGTTGAATCTGCTTACATGCCTGCAGTATTAATGCTCGAGGAGCGGCTATATTTAAACGCATAAAACCACTTCCCTCTTCACCAAAACTAATACCTGGATTTAGGCCTAATTTAGCTTTTTCAATAAATACGCGTTTGAGCTCATCATCTGTTAATTTAAGCGCTCGACAATCAAGCCAGACAAGATAGGTTCCTTGTGATGGAATAACCTTAATGGGGGATAATGCTTTTTCAAAAAACAGACTAACTTGTCGCCTTGTTTCGTCCAAATAAACCATAAGTTGGTCTAACCATTGCTCACCATCACGATAAGCAGCTTCAAATGCCACAATACTAAAAGGATTACAGGCACTAACATGCCATTGTTCAAACACGGCATTAATCGCGTCTCGGTATTGCTTGTTATCAACAATTAAACTTGATAAACCAAGTCCGGGGATATTAAAGGTTTTACTGGCTGAAACAGCAGTCACTATTTCGACATCATTTGTCATGGTTGCCAATGGAATATGTCTATAGTCTGGAAATACAAGATCAGCATGGATCTCATCAGAAATGAGTGTGATGTGATAGCGTTTGGCAATAGCTAAAACAGCCTCTAATTCGTCTTTTTGCCAAACTCGCCCGACCGGATTATGTGGTGAACAGAGTAATAATAAGGTCGCACCATCGGCTGCACATTGTTCCAAATGCGCCAGATCCATCTTGTAATGATCACCATCCAGCACCAGTGGATTGACTAGTAACTCTCGTCCTGTTTGGGTCACGGCTGAGAAAAAAGGTGGGTAAACAGGTGACTGCACAATGACTTTATCGCCCGGTTTTGATAAAGCCAAAATTGCTGCATGCATCGATGGCACAACGCCCGGACACATAACAATTGATTTGCGTTCTATCGACCAATTATGCCGATATTGAAACCATGATTGTATGGCGTGATACATTGATTCTGGATATAAGGTATAACCAAAAACCGGATGTTTGGCACGTTCAACTAACGCCTCAGTCACCGCCTTTGGTGTAGCAAAATCCATATCCGCGACCCACAATGGCGTTAGATCTTCCCGACCAAATACAGCTTTACGTGCATCGTATTTAACACTTGCAGTATTGCTTCTATCAATAATTTGGTCGAAATCTATAATAGCCGTGGTCATTGGATTTGCCGATAAATTACTAGAGCCGTCATCCCCGCAAAAGCGGGAATCCAACGATAGCGACTAGTTTCACCGCCCATAGATCCCCGCAGTCGCGAGCAAGACAAAACATGATCTTGTGCAGATTGAAGTTTCATGGGCATATCAGTTTTTTTTAACCCAAAGCGTGACATCTGACAGCGTATGTTGAAATTTGCGACTGGTTTCTCGAATCACAAAGGGTACTTGTTGCGGTGGCGCCATTAACTCAAAGTGTTTGCCAAGTATGGTTTTAAGCCCATCTAATGTTGAGAAATTTTCGCCATCTTGTTTAAAGCCACCAATCCAATGTTGTTTTTTAGTATGCTCTTCCAGCCAAGTATAAGGCGAAGCCAACATCAAAATACCCCCATCATTTAAACGTTGATGTATTGATTCCAAAAATAAACGTGGTTCATAAAGTCGATCAATTAAATTAGCTGCCAAAATCAAATCATAACCCGTGTAAATCGATTTTAAATTACAGGCATCGCCTTGCAGGAACGTCACTTTATCTTTGACATCATCCAAACCAAGCTGATCTAAATGCCGTTCACGATACAAACGTAAATCACCTTCATCAGCAATGCTATAACGCACAACACCTTGCTGGGCTAATTGCACACCAAGATTAATCAGTCTTGCCGAGAAATCAATACCGGTTACATCATCAAAATGTTTGGCCAGCTCAAAACTGGCTCGACCGACAGCACAGCCTAAATCCAGGGCTTTATGGGCAGGTTTATCTGCCATGGCTTTAATGGCAATGTGTGCCAATGTTTTGGGGAAATTAGCCACGCCATAATAACTATCGCCATAATGGAATTCAGCATATTCAGATAACATTTTATCGTCTTCGTACTGTGACATCGGTTGCTCCGGTAGCGCTTTTGCAACAACATAACGAAAACCGGCATGTTGGAAAAAATGTTGGCGAAATGCATAACGTGACGAACGGCGTGTTTCATTGCCACATGATACCCATGAACCACCCTTAAACAGGTTGTGGCGACCGTCATACGTTGGCATCGTAAAATCATCATAAAATGGATGCACTTTAAAGCCATCAAACGGATAAATCGGGGTTTCTGTCCATTGCCAGACATTACCGACCACATCATTAAGATCACCATGTGAAAATAATGTGACTGGACACGATGATGCAAAATGATCTAAATGCAGATTAGATTTAGCAGGCTTACTATCAAGTTCAGTTAGGCCGACATGATCATACATACGATACCACTCGTCTTCAGAAGGCAATCGCACTGCAAGTCCTGTTTTCTGAGCTTTCCAATTACAAAATGCTTTGGCTTCATGGTAATTGACATCAACCGGCCAATCCCAAGGCATAGGCACAAGCTCCGTCATCAAACGACATTGCCACCCTTGTGCTGATTGAATCCAAAATGTTGGATGTTTGGCTTTAGTAAAATTGCGCCATTTCAAACCTTGTTCTAACCAAAAACTGTCTTCTTGATAACCGCCATCTTCAACAAATGCCAGAAACTCGTGATTGCTAACCAGAAATTTACTGGCTTGAAAGGCATTAACGTCTGACTGATGCTGACCATATTCATTATCCCAACCATAAATATCATCATCATACGACTTGCCTAAGGTGACCCGTCCTGCCGGAACAGCAACCAATGTATTGTTTGGCGGCTGATTACTGATAGTGCACGGCTGCCAATCAGAATGCGATTGCAACCAATCAAGATTTTGCTGACGAATTAATACTGATGAGGTTTCAATGTGAATTTGTTCATGCTCAATTCCCATCAATAGTGTCCACCATGAGTTATCCCAATCAATAGGCAATGTTAATGGTGCTGAAGCGATAATCTCATTAATGAGAGCACGTACTTGTTGGCGGTAGTCTTTTACCGCTTCAATTGATGGCCAATCATAATTAGCTTCATTGAGATCATCCCAACTCATTTCATCAACACCGATGGCAAATATTGATTCAAATTCAGGGTTAATACGTTGTTCAATTAAACCGGCTAAAATCAGTTTATTAACAAAAAAAGTGGCGGTATGGCCATAATAAAAAATCAGTGGATGGCGTAATGGAATGGCTGGTTGATAGAAAGCACGCGGATCGTTTAGTGTTTCAAATAAGGATTCATATCGATCAGATGTTGCATTGAAGTAAGTTGCAATTTCTTGACGTTTCGCTTCGATATCGCTGCCTGATAACAACGGCGTTCTCAAATACTGAGCGGCTGACATTTAAACTTCCTTTCTATTTCAAAAATTATAAGACTCGACTGCATAGCTAACGTTACATTAAGCACCATGGGCAATTAGTTTAATTGTCTGGCTAACCATGCCGTTTTAGCCGATAACTCAACCGAACAACTCCACTTATACGCAAGATTGATCGTCGTTGCACTGGCATAGACACCATGGCCACGAACTACAGCCACTTTATGCGTTTTAAGTGATTCACTCACAGCCGCTGGTGCCAGTTCAACATAACGTTCAAATGGAATTGAAATCACAGGCACATTGGGAAAGTAATATTGCCCTTCAAAGTCTACTGGAACAAAGTCATTGCCATTTAGTGTTAAGGCTACAGTGTGTGGGCCATGACTATGAAATAGCGCACGTGCCTGTGGATTGCGTTGATAGGTTTGAATATGCAATGGTGCATCCAATGATGCCCCTGTTTCAACCAGACCATCACTATGACAACACACTAAATCATCAACATGTAAGGTATCAGCACAACATCCGGTTGGTGTAACCCAGATTTCATCATGCCAACGAAATGAGGCATTACCACTATGTGAGTCATTACAACCGTACTGTCGTAACCACACATAATGTTGTACCAAGTCTCGTTTTAATTGTTCACGACTCATTTTCAGTTACCTCCTGCAACTGTTGTTCAACATGACGTAACCATTGCCCTGCTTGAAAGCGTTCATTTTCATAGGCAACGGCTTTACTAAATAAAGACTTGGATTCAGTTAACTCGCCCAGATGAAACTGGGTCATGCCTAGTAATAACAATGCAGCACCTTTTTTGTCATCTTTTAGCTTTTCGACACTTTTAGCTAACGGTTCGCTGGCTTTTTGCCACTGTTCAAGTGCAAATAACACCCGACCATATTTCAAATAGGCATCACCGCTATCGTCCAATTGCGCTATTTTCTCTAATACCTCTGCTGCTTTTTCAGTTTCTTTTGCGGCAAGCCAGCTATCGGCTAGTCGATTCAAGTTTTCACTATTAGTTTGAATAATGCCTTTATTAATTGCATCTGAAAGTAGTTGAGCTGATTTGAATGGTATAGCTAAATAACGATACATATCCGCCAAGCTAATCAGAGTTTTACTATCACCTAGCTCTAAACGTTGTGCCAATGATTTAACTGCCAATGCACTAAATTCTTTGCTTTGTTGTAAATACAAAGCCGTTAATTGCTGCCAATAATTTTCTTGATAGGGATAGCGAGTAATCAAGGTTTCCAATACCTTAATAGCCGCTTTATATTGCTTTAGCTCTAAGTGGGCTGATAATAAAAGCTGAAACCATGACTCTTTGGCAGAAGGATCATTTTTAATTGCAGTTGCTATATGCGTTATCGTATTTTTATATTTTTTAATTCTATAGTTGGCACTGGCTAATAAAACATAGGCACTATTCGGTGGTTTTTTCTCAGCTTTTAACCACTGTTCTAATAAGGCAATGCCTGCTTTATAGTCTTCATCAGCTAATACTATCTGTGCCAAATTATAACGCAGGTCATGACTGACTTTTTCTGGCAAGGCATTACTCGCCAACGCTTTTTTGAATGCAATTGCTGCATTCTTATAGTCTTCTTTTGATGAGAATAAATAGCCCAGCGTTTGTTCAACAACCGCACGGTCATAACTATCCTCAGGTGTTTGTTTGATCAATGCATTTAATTTGGCCTCTGCATCCGCATAGTTTTCTGCCGCCATATATTCTTGAGCCGCACTGAGTGCTTTATAGGTTTTTTCAGTCAATAAGTACTGCTTGCCCTCATCATTTTTTGCCATAGCAGGCATTGACGATAAGGTCAGAACTATAAGGAACCATACTAATCGACTCATATTCACCATGTTACTTTGATAATGTAAACACAATTTCTTGTGTTGCTTGGCGTTCTACAGGCTGACCATCAATGACCTGTGGTTTAAATTTCCATTTCAAAATCGCAGTTAATGCCGATTGATCAAATATATTTTCGGGTGTTGCTTTAACCACAACAGGATCACGGACCTGTCCATCTTTTGTAATCGTAAATGATACTGTAACCACACCTTCAATACCTCTACGCTGAGCGGCACGAGGATATTTCGGAGGCATACGAACCAGCGGTACAACCTCATCATTCATAGCAGGCATCGCTGTCGGTGCTGGAGGTGCAGGCGTTGTTACTGGTGCAGCTGAAAAATCACCAATATAAGGTCCACCAGCAATATTAAGTGGCACATCAATACGAGGCATATCCAATTTCGGCGTTGGTGCTTTGGGTTTATTCGCCTGGGGCGCAGGTACTTTAGGTGGCGGTGGCGGTTTTTTGGGTGGTGGTGGTTTTTTAGGTAGTTCGCGTTTTTTAATCTCTGGTGTTGTTTCACGTTTTAAGCGAACAAAATCCAATAAGCGAATATCTTCCATCACATGCCGTTCAATGCTATTTGATGATGTCATGTGTTGCATCAATGCAAACAACCCAAAATTGACCAGCAACGCAATAATGAGACCTATAGTTAAACGCATTAATGTTGTTCCTTAATCGCGTTCAGCAGCGATCGAAACATTAGCAACTCCAGCAAGACGCGCTTGATCCATCACTTCAATTAACAAGCCGGTTTTAGCCTCTTTATCAGCTAATATAATGACAGATCCTTCAGGATTTTCTGCATGCATACGTTCAACATTGGCACGCACAGCACGTTGTTCTATCTGACGACCGTCCATCCATACTTCACCATTGGGCTTAATTGCAATCAGGATATTAGCCAACTCTTTTTGTACGGCAGTTTTGGCTGAAGGACGACTGATATCAACCCCGGTTTCTTTAACAAAAGAAGTAGTTACAATAAAAAATATCAATAATATAAATACCATATCAATCAATGGCGTCATATTAACTTCAGCTATAGCACCACTTTGGCGGCGTGAGTGACGATGTCTCATAATCTATGCTCTACCTTTAATCTCGACGTAAGGCATCGGCGACATTATCAACCGTACGTGCCACACGCTGTTCTAATTGAGTACTAAAATACATGCCTGACAATGCTGCCAATAAGCCACCCATAGTAGTAATTAATGCGACCGAAATACCGCCCGCCATACCTCGTGCATTACCTGTACCAAATACAGTTAACACATCAAAGGTTTGAATCATGCCCGCGACAGTGCCTAACAGACCCAGCATAGGCAAGGCAACAATTAAAGTACGAATCGACATCAAATAACGTTTTAGTTCTATCGCATTTTCAGCAATCATGCCTTGACGAATTTGTTGTGCATACCAGCTAATGCGATCAGAACGTGCATACCATTCATTGATATATTTTTTTACCTGTTTAGGGTGAATAAAATAAACAAACACATAACGTTCAACGATTAGCGTCCACATCACTATTGAGGTCAATAAAATGACCCACAATATCACTCCGCCACTTTCCAGCAGCAGTTGAATATCAAATAGACTAGTTGCCAGTGTTTCCATACTGCTCTGCATTTCGTGCAACTAAGGACGCACTTTCTTCATCTAAAATTTGTACTAAACGATTACTTTTGCTTGATAGTGCGCTGTGCATTAACAAAATAGGAATAGCTACTGCTAACCCTAACTCAGTCGTGACCAATGCTTGAGAAATACCACCCGACATTAGTTTTGGATCACCCGTACCAAACAAGGTAATTGACTGGAATGTTTCAATCATGCCCGACACTGTACCTAATAATCCCAGCATCGGTGCAATTGCAGCCAAAATAGCCAAGGTAATCAAACCTCGTTCAATTTTAGGAATTTCTCGCAAGATAGCTTCATCCAATTTCAACTGTAAGGTTTCAAAATCGTGAGCAAGACTATCGTTATAAACAGCCAGGATACGACCCAATGGGTTTGAAGGACTCGCCTGTTTTTGTTTTTGTTGCCTGGCAACACCACGACCAACCAGTAACAATGTTACAAAGCGTTGTATCGCAACCAATAAACCAATTGCACCTAAGCCCAGGATAATAAAGCCGATCCAACCTCCTTGTTCAATACGTTCTTTCAGATCGGGTGCTTGTACTAACAGTGCCATAATCGCACCACGGGTGGGGTCAACCACTGCAGCGTGCAAACGTCCATCAGTCGTACTTTCAAAGTCGGAAACGACATGTCGTAAACGATCAACTGGTTGACGGCCAAGTTCAACCAAATTTCCTGTTTCTGATAAATAGCGTAAAAACTTGCCTTCACTAAATGCTGAGAACACGCCAATACGTGTTACTTCGCGATCTTCAACTTTTCCTTCTGCCGTAATCACTGGTGATTGAAAACGCGTTACTTTGGCTGATTCCGTCATCTCTTCCTGTAACAATAACCATAATTCGCGTAATTCTGAAATTGTAGGTTGTTGTTTGCGTTCAGCAAGCGATTTTAAAAAACCGGCTCTATGTGGTTTTTGAACAGAAATCATTGAGCTTTCTAACACGCCACGACTGTCATTAGCCATTTGTCTAACTGTGCCAAACAACTCACCTAAGGAGCCTGATTTTTCTTGTAATAATGTTTCACGATTTGCCAAGGCTTTTTCCTGATCTTGAAAGGCCAAATTAAGCAATTCGGTTTGCTGCTCTTCAAATGCTAATTGCGCTTTTGCTTGTGCTAACAAGCGGGCTTGATCATCTCGTGCAGTAACAAATTCTACTTCACGTAATTTGTTTTGTTGTTGTTCCAATACTCGTTCACGTTTTACTTGCTCAAGCAAGGCATCAAGATCGCCCGGCTTATCGGCGGCATAACTTAAAGAACCAGAAAACATAAACATTACTATAACTGAAATTAGTTGTTTCATTGTGCAACCTCCACCGTGTTAACTGGTAACACCAGTAAATCAGGAGGTAATTGTTTGCTTGCAACCTTCAAAGCTTGATCGACAGATTGTCGATAAGAATTATCTAACTGTACCCATTGCTGAGATTTTTTATCCCACATGCCAACTTCTTGTCCATCCAGGGTTAAATAATACAAACTGACTCGCCCGATCCGAACAAAATCAACAGTTCTAGTGTTATCTGCCATGGTCATTTCACCTTGATAGGCTTCAATAGTACGACCATATTCTGTTTCAACTTGATAAGCCTCTAAAATGCGACGGTACTTTTCTGAAATGGTCACATCAGCTCGTTCCATCAATGTTTGCAACTGAACAACGCGAGCATGACGCTCTTCCGGTAAGAATGGAATATCAAGCGCAACAAATTGCGCCATGACATCAATCATATTAAGCATTAATGGCACAATCTCGCGTTGCGTACTTTCAATGTTACGCAATTGCAGATCGATTGAATCCAGTTCTTTTTTTTGCGAGACCACTAATTTATCAAGCTGATCGTTATAAGCATGAAGACTATCTGTTTGCCGTAAAACATCACGATATTCAGCCAACATTTGTTGCGTTTCATCTGAAAGCGTATCAATTTGTTGTTGCGACTTTTGCGCTGCTATATCTGTTTCAACCTGAGTCGAGATTGCTTGTTCAAGCGTATCGGCTGAGGACATAATTGGGAGTAAGACGACCAGAAGGGCACCGAACCAGTATAACTTGCCCCATTTGTTTCTATTCTGCATAACTGTTTCCATTTAATTTAGGAATGCCAACTACTGTTGCACGTCAAATTCAAACAGCAATAGTAACAAGAGAAATCGATACTGGGAACGCAAAATGTGATCAAAAAAGAAGTTGATCGTCGAACAGCGGGGAATGTAGATCTAATTTTTACGAAAAAGTAGCAACCAGAATCACTTGTTCTAATTGTCGGTGGTGGTGTTGAGTTAAAACCCAACCCACAACCGAGTTGTCATCCTATGTTTGCAGTTGATACCATGCTATGACGTGGTTGGGGGGGGGATTACAAGCAAAAAAAAGCCAGACTATAAAAGTCTGGCCTAACACCTTCAAAGAAGGAGAGAGAAATATTAAGTCATACAGAAGCTGAATTCTTTAAACTTGCTGCTAATGATACGGACAACACGTTATTTAGAAATGAGCGACTTATCCCAATTAATCGGGAATAGTTTCCTAATGTTCTCTCCTTTATGTATTTACTTGGCTTAAGACGATAATCCATGACTGATTGCAAAGCGCATTAACTCAGCTGTTTTATTAATATCAAGCTTACTTTTAATCTGAGTCAGATTATTTGCGACAGTTTTATAGCTAATTCCTAAGACATCAGAGATTTCATTCATGCTTTTGCCTTCACCAACTAAACGCAGAATTTCCAGCTCGCGCCGAGAAAGATCACTCAAGGCACTGGTGCCGGCTCCGATATTTAGCATCGCTAATTGTTGGGCTGTATCAGGGCTAAGGTAGGTTTTGCCTTCCAACACTTTTTCAACTGCTTCAACTAAATGGTCAGCCGCATTATTTTTGGTGATATAGCCTCGTGCTCCAGCCTGCATCGCACGAGAAGCAAATACTGGATCCTCATGCATACTAAACATCAGGACCTTGGTATTTTCTCTATTGGCTCGCATTTTACGAAGCACTTCCAAACCACCAATACCTGGCAAGGTAATATCTAACAACACCATATCCGGATAAAATTCCTGGAATAGTCGGTAGCCTTCTTCTCCCGTTTCAGCTTCAATTACCTTTGCTGTCGGAATTTGTTGTATTAACTGACGACATCCTGCTCGAACTATTGGATGATCATCAATGACGAGAATCGTTACTGATTGCTTCATGTATTACTTTTCCTCTAATGGAATGATAACGCGAACTTGCAAGCCTCGACCTTCTGTCGTATCAAAGGCAATACGCCCTCGCAAAGCCGAAACACGTTCTCGCATCCCGATTAAGCCGAAACCTCTCACTACATTTGCACTTAAACCTTTACCATCATCGGTGACCGATACTTTTAAGGTTTCTTTTTCTCGACGGACTTCGACTTTAACGTGTTTGGCTTGTGCATGTCTGACACAGTTAGTTGTACATTCTTGCACTAATCGATAGACAGTCACCTGCAAGGTATCGGGTAAATCTGAAAAATCACCAACCAAATCCCATTCCCAGTCGATTTCTGGCTGCCTTTCACGCCAATTTCGAATCATATCGCGAATCGCATCAGCCAGGCCCAGATCATCTAAGGTCATCGGTCTTAAACGACTTAACATTTTACGTACTAAGGACTGAATGTGATTAGTAATCGTTTTAACTGAAGCCACTTTTTGTTCGACTTGAGTTAATAAATGTTCATTTGCAATCCGCTCAATATCAGCCAAATCAACACGGATACCGAACAGACACGGACCTAATTCATCATGAAGTTCACGCGCCAAATCACGCCGTTCTGATTCTTGTACGGTGAGCATATTGCCGGCCAGAGCATGGTTTTCTGCAATGGTTTTTTCCAAAACGCTGGCCATATGATTAAAGCGGATTTGGATCGGTGAGACCTCTTTTACCACCGAGGCTTCGACCCTGGCAGAGAAATCACCTTTTTCTAATTTACCCAATGCATTAGCCAAGGTTTCCAGCGGTTTTAAACCTTGCCTTAAGGCCATATAAATCAGCCCAACAATCAAAACCAAAAAGAAGGATCCCAACCAAAACAACACTTGCACATCTCGCCATACCTCGGTGATTTCATCACTTGGATCAGCCTCAACCACCAGATAACCATATGATTTACTGCCTTTAGTAATCAAGCGTCGGAATGCAACTGCTTCCGGTTTCATGATTTTAATAAACCAATTTGGCGCATCTGGAATATTGATAAAATTTGAACTTTTTTCATGACCAATTAAAGCTTGACCATGCATATCTTCAAACCAGGCTCTGATGTGACGGGTATCTTTTACACTATCAACAATCAACGTAAGACGCTCACCCAGATCATTAGAAAAACGTAAGGTAGGCAGAGCATTTATCAATAAACCCTTCGCTAATTGTGTGCTCGACTCCATTTCAGAAACCACAGCTTGGCGGGCATTTTTGACCATAAAAAACCCTGCGACTGTAAAGTTGGTCAATAAAATGATAGTAACAATCACGACTATGCGAAATTTTAAGCTCATAAAAATCGGTAATCCGGCAAAGATGAGCTAGAATTATCGCATATCTTTAGATTTAACCTGTCAGGAATTCACCATGCATACAAATCACGACCTTTTTACTCACGCCCAACAACATATTCCAGGTGGCGTCAATTCACCCGTTAGAGCATTTAAAGGTGTCGGTGGTGATCCTGTTTTCTTTCGTGAAGGCAAAGGCGCATGGTTAACAGACGCTGAAGGCAAACGTTATATCGACTATGTTGGTTCTTGGGGGCCGATGATTTTAGGCCATGCTCATCCAGACGTTATCAAAACTGTTCAAGAAGCGGTATCACATGGTCTTGGTTTTGGTGCACCGACTGAAATTGAAATTGAAATGGCAGAGACCTTATGTCGCCTAGTACCATCAATGGAAATGGTGCGTATGGTCAGTTCTGGTACCGAAGCAACCATGAGTGCGATCCGTCTGGCACGCGGTTTCACTGGCCGCGACAAAATCGTTAAATTTGAAGGCTGTTATCACGGTCATGCTGATTCGTTATTAGTCAAAGCGGGTTCTGGTGCATTAACCTTAGGTGTGCCCTCTTCTGCTGGTGTGCCAGCGTCACTCGCCGAACATACCTTAACCTTACGTTATAACGATCTTGATTCTGTTCGTGACTGCTTTACTGAGTTGGGTAACCAAATTGCCTGCATCATTGTTGAACCTGTTGCTGGTAATATGAATTGTGTTTTACCTAGTGAAGGTTTCTTGCAAGGTTTACGCGACATCTGCGATCAATCGGGTGCCGTGTTAATTTTTGACGAAGTAATGACCGGATTTCGGGTGGCATTGGGTGGTGCCCAGCAACATTATGACGTGAAGCCGGATCTAACAACGTTAGGTAAAGTTGTTGGCGGCGGTTTGCCTGTGGGTGCTTTTGGCGGTAAGCGCGAAGTGATGGAACATATCGCACCATTGGGTCCGGTTTATCAGGCAGGCACCTTATCAGGTAACCCGATTGCGATGGCGGCAGGACTGAGCACCTTAAACTTAATTCAAACGCCTGATTTTCATAAAAAACTGGATCAAACGGCCAAATCATTAGTTGAAGGTTTACAACAACGTGCCGATGCTGCTGGTATTGGTTTTGCGACTAATCAAGTTGGCGGTATGTTTGGCCTTTTCTTTACACAAGAAAAAAACATCCGTTTCTATGAACAAGTGGCTGAGTGTGATCAGGAACGCTTCAAAAAATTCTTCCACGGCATGTTAGATCAAGGTGTCTATCTGGCACCCTCTGCATTTGAAGCCGGCTTTGTGTCAGCTGCACATGGTGACCATGAAATTCAAGCAACATTAGATGCTGCAGACAAAGTATTTGCGACGCTCTAGCGCCATAAGGCAACTATGCTAACGTTATTGATACGATTATTATGGCTGGCGATGTGCCTGTTAATGGCCATCGCTTGGATCGTACAATTACCACTCGGCCCTTTTGGGCTGATGTTGCCCTATGCAACCATGTTGTTATCTTTGCGCGTGTTTCACTCCAGCCCAAAAACCTTTCGCTATATACACCACAGCTTTATTGCTTCAACCATTATTATTTCGCTGATATTTGTCATCAGATTTTTATTCTATAGTGGCGACCAAGGTGGTATCGCAGCATTTTTCTTAGTGTATGGTGTGGGAATGGGTTATTTACTCTTCATTGCCTTGTTTGGCCTGTTGTTAAAACTTAATTTTCAGATGAGACCATCATGAATACACTTTATTGGCACGACTATGAAACCTTTGGCATCGATCCGCGTTACGATCGCCCATCGCAATTTGCAGGTATTCGCACCGATGAAGATCTCAACGTCATTGGCGATCCGTTGATGATTTATTGCAAACAAGCACATGATAGTTTGCCCTCGCCCGAAGCCTGTTTAGTCACAGGTATCACACCACAACAAGTTAATGAAAAAGGCATGCCCGAAGCCGAATTTATCAAACTGATCCACGATGCGTTTTCACAACCTAATACCTGTGGCGTTGGTTATAACAGTCTACGCTTTGATGATGAATTCACGCGTTTTACGCTGTATCGTAACTTTTATGATGCCTATGCCCGTGAATGGCAAAATGGTAATTCACGTTGGGATATTATTGATATGGCGCGCCTGACTCGGGCGTTACGCCCCGAAGGTATCAACTGGCCTGATCGTGAAGATGGCAAACCCAGTTTTAGATTAGAAGCACTTACTGCCGCCAATAATATTGAACACCTTGGTGCTCATGATGCCTTAGTCGATGTTTATGCCACCATCAATCTAGCCAAACTGATTAAAACAGCACAACCCAAACTCTATGATTTTGTCTATCAACATCGTGGTAAACATGCAGTTGCACCGTTACTGAATATCAAACAACGCACCCCTGTTATTCATGTGTCACGCATGTACCCAAGTGACTATTGTGGCACGGCTCTGGTTGTGCCGATTGCTCACGATCCAACCAACAATAATGGCATTATCGTTTATGATCTTCGGCATGATCCAAGCGATCTGATTGAGCTTGATGCCGATACCTTGCGTGAACGTTTATTTACACCGACAGCTGAGTTGCCAGAAGGTGTATCAAGACCGGCATTAAAAACCTTACACATTAATAAATGTCCAGTTGTTGTACCTGAAAATACCCTAAATGATGCTGCCGCCGAACGTTTGCAGATAGATCGGGCACAACATTACCAACACCTACAACAACTCAATGCTGCCGGTGATTTAACGGCAAAAATTAACGCCATCTTCACCAAGCCAGACTATGAAGACAATGATGATCCTGATGCCAGTTTATATTCAGGTGGCTTTTTCAGTGCTAATGACAAACGCAAAATGGAACTGATCCGCACTGCCGATGCCGATGCACTGCGTGTATTAAAAGTGCCGTTTGAAGATCATCGCCTGCCAGAAATGCTATTTCGTTATCGTGCTCGCAACTGGCCAGAAAGCTTAACTGCTGACGAACAAAAGCAATGGCAACAGTATCGCCAACAGCGACTCACATCAGATGAAAATGACAAAATTTTAAGTTTATCGCGTTTTTTTGAAACGATTAACACATGTCGAGAACGTGAACTAACAGAAAATCAGAATGCCGTTTTGGATCGGTTGGAAGAGTATGGGCGGAAAATTAAAGATTCGTTAACCGTATAACTCAGTAAGCATAAAAAAGAGAAAGTATGGAATGGGTTCATAGTACCTATCCTTTATTCCCATTATCGGGTTAATGACAGGCAGATACACAATTAAATTTACAGTCTCTTTGATCATTCACTTCTTGCGATGCTCGGCTTCGCATACACGGCATCCATAGGGATTTGCTTAAAGTTCAGCTTCAGCCAACTTCCCATGTTATCGCCACCCAAAAATATGTTTTTTGGTGGATATCGCACAAACGGGCACAGATTTATTTTTAGTTATCGTTGGTGAATTCAGCTTGATTTAACCTTGCCTTGCTAATCTGTTCACTAAGAAGTCGGATTAGTCATCGTGGTTATTAACAGCTAATGATACAACTACCATAACGCCGAACTTCAGAATCTGACTTTACCTTAGGTATTTATTTTAGGAGGTGTGAAATGGAAACTCAAAATAACACGCTCAATATGGTTATCCTTGTTTTAACACTGATTACAATCGGTGCTTTAGCAGTGTCATCTACCAGCGTCATTATCGAAAGCGTGATAGCACTGTATTTCTGGTATGTGGCATTGGCGAGTATGTCGTCACTTTTAATATTGTGGGCGGTAATGTTTCTGATGTTATCAGCTAAGACGTTCGTAAAGTGGTATCAACAAAAATATAACCACGAAAATGAAACCATGCGTTCATGGAAGTGGTTGCATAAATAATATCAGCGAATTTAATCGTTTAAGGGGAAAGGCGTGTAAGTCTTTCCCCTTTTTTGTGACTATTTACTGTGCTTCCAATGCCTGTTTAATATATTTCTCTAGCTTATGTGGTTTGGTAATCGGTGCAAAACGACTGATTGGCTTACCATCACGACCGATTAGGAATTTGGTGAAATTCCACTTTATTTTGTTACCGATTAAACCTGGCAGCGCATCACGCAGATAGGTGAAAATAGGATGACTGCTTGGTCCATTGACATCAACTTTTTCAGTGATTAGAAAATCAACTCCATAGTTGATCAGACAGCCTTCAGAAATCACTTTGGCATCGCCCGGTTCTTGCTGACCAAACTGGTTGCAAGGCACTCCGATAATGACCAGCCCTTTATCTGCATATTTCTGATGCAAAAGCTGGAGTCCTTCATATTGGGGAGTGAAACCACACTGACTGGCAGTATTGACCAGCAGGATGACTTTGCCTTTATAGGAAGACAGGTTGATATCCTCACCCTTTAGGCTCTTGATTGTAAAATCGTAAATTTGAGTCATAGCACTATTCCTTGTCGCGACTAAAACCAGAGTATGTCGCATGCGGTTTAATTATGTAAGGTGATTTTAAGCTATGGTGTTGACTGAATTAAGCTAAAATAGTTCGATGAAATCGAGCACCCCCATTATTCTCAGCACGCTTAATGCCCGTTATATGCATACTGCATTTGGTTTGCGTTATCTTTATGCCAACCTCGGTAACTTACAGCAACAGACCAAAATTATTGAATTTACGATTCAGGAATTGCCAATCAATATTGCTGAACGTTTATTATCAGAACAGCCCAAAATTATTGGTTTTAGTGTCTACATTTGGAATGTTGCTGAAGTCACTAAAACCGTAGCTATGCTTAAACAAATTGCACCTGAAGTTACGATTATTTTAGGTGGTCCTGAAGTCAGCCATTTTCCCGATGTGCCTGCTGTCGCTGAGTTGGCCGATTATGTTATTTCTGG
The DNA here is from genome assembly GCA_029210875.1 of Gammaproteobacteria bacterium. Lineage (GTDB taxonomy): Bacteria > Pseudomonadota > Gammaproteobacteria > Nitrosococcales > Methylophagaceae. The sequence goes on from JARGFJ010000012.1 coordinate 28,703, forward strand.
TCAAGGCGAGGCGACTTTACCTGAATTGTGCCAGCAACTTTTAGCTGGTGAAGTACCTGAACAGAAGTTTATTGAAGCTAAGCCTTTACCACTTGAACAGCTGGTTTTGCCTTATCGCTATTACGATGATGACGATATTCGTAATCGTCTGATTTATGTTGAAGCATCACGTGGTTGTCCGTTTAAATGTGAGTTTTGTTTATCTGCTTTAGATAAAACAGCAACTGCATTTCCATTAGCGCCCTTTCTGGCTGAAATGAATACGCTTTTAGAGCGCGGTGTGCGTAATTTTAAATTTATTGACCGTACCTTTAATTTAAAAATTGCCACCAGCATTCAAATATTGGAATTTTTCCTAGAGCGCATGGCTGATGATTTATACCTACACTTTGAGGTGGTGCCGGATCATCTTCCCGATAAATTAAAAGAGGTATTACAACGCTTTCCAGCCAATAGTTTGCAATTTGAAATTGGGGTTCAAACCTTTGATCCCGATATTCAGAACTTAATTAGTCGCAGGCAAAATAACCAAAAAACCAAAGAAAACATTATCTGGTTGCGCCAAAATACTGGAGCACATTTACATACTGATCTGATTTTTGGTTTACCCAGTGACACCCTTGAAAACTTTGCTGAGAGCTTTGATCAATTAGTTGCACTTAATCCCCATGAAATTCAGTTAGGTATTTTGAAACGTTTGCGTGGTGCGCCAATCAACCGTCATACAGATGCGTTTGAACTACGTTATAACCCTGAAGCACCCTACAATATCTTGACCAATAAAGATGTCGATTTTTCAGCAATGCAGCGCGTGAATCGCTTTGCTCGTTATTGGGATATGATTGGCAACTCGGGTCGATTTGCCAACACGCTTCCACTGATACTTGCAGACAAACCGTTTCAACGCTTTATGGCATTATCTGACAGCCTGCATTCTACCGAAGGTAGCACCTGGAAAATTGCCTTAAAACGTTTATTTGAATTGTTGTATCGCGTGATGACCGAAGAGTTTAATTTACCATCACAACAGGTTAAAGATCATTTAGCTGTAGATTATGAGCGCGCCAAACTGAAAGGATTACCCAGTTATGAAATGGCCGTACCTGTAGTTAAAACCAGGAGACAAGGTGTCGCTAACAAGCGGCAGCTAATGCACGGCTAAATCGTGTTTTAAATAATCAATTTTGCCAAGGTTTTAAACTCTGGATGCTTGGCATCACCCAACCATTCAAACAAGGCAGATTCGACATTGGTGATCACTACGCCAGAAGAACGCATACGTTGCAAGGCATTGTATTGATTGGCTTTTGAACGTGAACTGACCGCATCTTCAAGCACATAAACCTGATAGCCCTGACCTAATAAATCCAAAGCGGTTTGCAAAATACAAATATGGCTTTCCATGCCCGTTAAAATAACTTTATTGCGTCCAACCTGTTCAAGGTGTTGCTTAAATTGAGCGGACTGAACGCATGAAAAGCAGGTTTTCTCTATAACAGGTACATCTGGAGCCAGCATTGTTGTTATGCCCGATTCAGTTGGGCCAAGTCCGTTAGGATATTGTTCTGTCACCATCACTGGAACCGACAGCACATTTGCCGCTGTTAATAATATCGACATTTGCTCAAGAATACGCGAGCGCACACCATCAGGCATTGCTTGCATTAATCGTTGTTGAATATCAACGATTACAACTACGCTATTTTCAGCATCTAATAGTTCAACTTTTTTTCTTCTATCCATTTTAGTTCTTGTATGATGACCTTAGTTTGACTCTAACCACTGATTGATTTGAACCAAGTCATCAACTGAGATAATACCAGCGGCTTGTTTCAAGCGAAGACTCGATAAAATATAGTCATAACGTGAATTAGCATAGTCACGTTTGGCACTAAATAAATCACGACGTACGTTTAATACATCGACCGTTGTACGCGTACCTACTTCATAGCCGGCCTCTGTTGATTCCAACGCTTTTTCATTTGAAACCACCGCTTGTTTCAATGCTTTAACACGACTGATGCCTGAAATCACACCGTTATAGGCTTCCCGGCTTTGGCGCACTACTGCACGGCGTTGTTGCTCTTCATTTTGCATTGCCTGATCAAGGCGATGGCTGGCTTCACGGATCCGTGACATTACACTGCCACCACTATAAATCGGCAAGTTAAATTGTAATCCAATACTTCTTTGATGTGTCTTGCTACTGCCAGTGAAATTACTATCACTTTGTGAATCAAAACTTTTTTGCGCAACCAGATCAAGATTGGGGTAATGATCGCTTTTTTGCAGTTCAATATTCTGTCTGGCACTATCAACATTGCTACTGGCTACCATCAATGTCGGGTTCTGAATCAACGCAGTTTGACTCCACTGATCAATATCGACAGGTTCAGGATTGACCAATGGCGAGTCGCCATCAAGTCCTGATAAGGTATTAATATAACGACCTGAAGTTTCGCGCAATTGTTCCTTGGCATTGGCTAAGGTATTTTCTGCTTCAACCACTGAAGCATGGGCTAAATCAAAGGCGGCTTGCGACTCACTGACATCAGTAATCGTCGCTATACCGACATCGAAACGCTGTTGGGTTTGTTCTAATTGCTTGGCAATTGCCTCTCGCTCAGCCAGGGCAAATGTCAAATCATCCTGGGTAGCCAATACTTCAAAATAGCGTTCTGCGACTCTGATAATCAACGCCTGTAGCACAGATTCATAACTGGCTTCAGCCTGTTCGATAGCAATATCGGCCTGATCTTTTTGTACATAATTATGTCGACGATACAGAGGCTGTACCAGGCTCAGTGTATAACCATGATCGTTAAACTCGACATTGCCCGCAGTAAAACGCTGTGCAGATGCCTCGGTTCGGACTTTTGTCGTGTTGGCAGTTAAATCCACTTGTGGTAGAAAATTGGCATTAGCCTGATCTTCCAATTCGCTCACGGCCTGTCGTGATGCTACTTCCGCCAGCAATTGCGGATCGCTCTGCAACGACATGTTATAAACCTCGAGCAGATTTTCAGCCCAAGCTGCACTAGTCAGGCTCAAAAAAGTAGATGTAATTAATGCACTAATGGCAATTTTTTTCATATTCCTTCCTTAGGCTTGCTTAATAGCTTTCTACAATTATTAATGAAATTGGACAGGACAACTTAGCATACCAACTATTCTTCAATGAAAAGTGCGTTTTTAATATCAATATACAACCATACTGGTATCAACATCAGTAGCCCAGGCATTCATGCCACCAACAAGGTTTATAATATTAGCAAAGCCCATTTGTTCCAGAAATTGGCCAATCTGCTCGCTACGTTTACCACTACGGCAAATTAAAACGATAGGGTCATTTTTATGTTTTTCAAGCATATTAAGTTGATTGGGTATGGTTTGCATCGGAATATGGATCGCATCTTCAATCATGCCATATTCCAGTTCATGTGCTTCACGTACATCAATCTTTACAGTCGAAACGCCTGTGGCTAAATAATCTCGTAGCTCAGTTGCTGTCATCTGTTTCATTCTTGTTTCTCTCAAAGTTAAAATTCAAATTCAGGTTGGGGCTCTGCATTCACCATTGGTGGAATGACTGTTTCAAACATACTTTGTGTTTGCCATTCTCGTTCTGACACTCGGGTAATCAGCTGTGCTGTCATCATCGTTGCCTCACCAACAACCGCAAGCATTCTGCCTCCGACCTTCAAGGCATGGAAATAGGCTTCTGGCACTAAAACAAAGGCTGCTGTTATTACAATGACATCAACTCTGTCAGGTAGTACCCACGCTTTTGACGCGTCACCGATTGCAAACGTGACATTATTAATGTTGCACTTTTCAAAACACTGTTGTGCACCTGCTGATAACTCAGGCACGATCTCAACCGAAATAACCTGTTGTGCCAACTGTGCCAATAAGGCAGTGAAATAACCGTTACCAGTACCTATTTCCAAAACGGTTTCATGTGTTTTAACATCAAGTGCTTGCAACATCCGCCCTTGGGTAACAGGAGACAACATGACTTGACCAAACCCTATCGGTAAAGCCGTATCAGCATAAGCAAGTCCAACCAGATAGTCTTCAACAAACAGTTTACGATCAATTTTATCGAAGGCATCTAATACACGTGGATTTAACACATCGCTCGGTCGAACTTGTTGTTCAAGCATATTAAAACGAGCATTATTTTCATTTTTCGCCATCTTGATCCCTTGTTATCTCGCCCTTGTTATCTCGTTAGAGTAATCGGACTGTATTATTGATCACTATTTCCCCATGTATCTCTTAGGGTTACGGTTCTATTAAATACCAGGTTTCCATTTCTGCACAACTCACTATCAGCACAGAAATAGCCTTCTCGTTCAAACTGATAAACAACACCTGCTTCAGTTAACGCTAAACTTGGTTCAACCACACTGTCAGTCAAGGTAATGAGTGAGCCTGGGTTAAGTAGCTCGGTAAAATCATCGGCTGATTTATCACTGTCGGGATGAGGTACTGTAAATAAACGGTCGTACAGTCTGACCTCTGCTTTTACACCATGTTCAGCTGAAACCCAGTGAATGACACCTTTTACTTTTCGACCTTCAGGATTTGCACCTAATGTCGCCGAATCATAACTGCAACGTAACTCGATGATCTCACCATTGTCATCTTTGATAACGTCATCACAACGAATGACATAGGCATTTCGAAGCCGTACTTCTTTATCTTTAACCAGGCGTTTGAATTTATTATTGGCTTCTTCTTTAAAATCAGCACGATCAATATAGATCTCACGTGTAAACGGTACGATTCGAGTGCCCATTTCTTGTTTTTGTGGATGATTTGGCGCAACTAATTGTTCAGTTTGTCCTTCTGGGTAATTAGTAATAACGACTTTAAGCGGATCAAGCACAACCATTGCCCTTGGTGCGGTTTCATTTAATTGTTCACGAATGCAGGCATCCAAAATTTCCATCTCAACTGAGTTATCAGCTTTGGTGACACCAATGCGCTCACAAAACTCACGAATAGCAGCAGCGGGATAACCTCGACGACGCATACCTGAAATGGTCGACATTCGGGGATCACTCCAGCCATCAACAAAGTTTTCTTCAACCAGACGGGTCAATTTGCGTTTGCTAGTTATCGCGTATTGTAAATTAAGACGAGAAAACTCAATTTGTTGTGGATGACATGGTACTTTCAGAACATCCAGGAACCAATCATATAAAGGTCGATGATCAGCAAATTCTAAAGTACAAATAGAATGTGTTATGCCTTCGATAGAATCTGATAAACAATGGGTGTAGTCATACATCGGATAGATACACCACTCGGTGCCTGTTTGATGATGAATAACGCCATGACGAATGCGGTAAATCGCTGGATCACGCATATTGACATTGGGTGAAGCCATATCAATTTTTGCTCGTAATAACTTGGAACCATCAGGAAATTCACCGGCACGCATCCGATTAAATAAGTCCAGGTTTTGTTCGATGCTGCGATCGCGATACGGGCTATTTTTACCTGGCTCAGTCAATGTACCCCGGTATTCGCGGATCTCTTCAGCGTTCAGATCACAGACATAGGCATCGCCCTGTTTAATCAACTGTAGCGCATAATCAAACAGTTTTTGGAAATAGTCAGATGAGAAATATAAACGGTCTTGCCAATCAAAGCCTAACCAACGCACATCCTGTTCAATCGCGTTTACAAATTCTTCATTTTCTTTATGTGGATTTGTATCATCAAAACGAAGATTGCATAAACCATCATATTGCTGTGCTAAACCAAAGTTTAGGCAGATAGATTTAGCATGACCAATATGTAAATAGCCATTAGGTTCGGGTGGAAAACGAGTATGTACTCGTCCTTGATTCTTACCTTCAGCAAGATCAGCATTGATAATAGTACGAATAAAATTATTCGATTTTGTGGTAACGTCGTCGTTCATTGTAATCTCTAGTGTTTGTACTTTTACACAAGGTAATAATGTAAAGTATTGTAGCATGTACTGGTCACACAAATAGTGAGATTTAATGATGAACATAGCGACGTTTGCAGCGGGGTGTTTTTGGGGTGTTGAAGCCAAATTTCGTCAATTAGAAGGTGTTGTGTCAACGCGTGTTGGTTATTGTAATGGTCATGTTCCTGATCCAAATTATAAATTAGTCTGTACCGGCACAACGGGTCATGCTGAAGCTATTGAGGTGACCTTTGCTCCAAGTATTATCAGCTACGATCAGTTACTGACTTTTTTCTGGAAGATGCATGATCCAACAACCTTAAATCGCCAGGGTCCAGATAGTGGCACCCAATACCGTAGTGCTATTTTTTATCACGATGATGAGCAGCAGCAAATAGCACTCGCATCAAAACAAGCGATGGATAATAGTGGTTATTTTAGCCACCCAATCATGACTGAAATCACTGCTGCAACCACCTTCTATCCTGCTGAAGGCTATCACCAGTGTTATTTGGACAAACAAGGCATACACCCATGACACTTCAATCTGCAGAAAACCATCTTTTGTCCCCATGAATATGGGGGGCCATGAGCAGTAAAACTAATCGCTATCGTTGGATTCCCGCTTTTGCGGGAATGGACGAGTTCTCTTAAATTTAACTTGAACACTGGATAAGGGATAGTGCAAGACTAAATTTTTCTAGCGTAATCAGTCTTTTACACACAGTAACCTTAGGGGCGCTTGGTCACTCTATGGAATAAGGGTTCGTGCACAGATTCACGCGAGAATCGCCAACACGCAATTAAAATTGCTACTGCTGAAAAGCCGATAAGCACAGCTATATCTGTTGTGATAGAAAAATCAGTATCCACATTTGGTACCGCATGTTTTAGTAAATCAACGCCATAACTGAACGGGTTGATTTGTACAATATAGTGCAAGTAAGCGGGTAATTGATTAACTGGATATAAGGCACCACTTAAGAAAAACACTGGGAAAATAAAGAAATTCATAATCACAGCAAAGTTATCAATACTCTTTGACCACACTGCAATTAAGCCGCCAATCGCAGCACAACAAATCGCTGTTAATAAAGCGGGTAATAACAACATTACAGCAATTTTAACGGATATCAATCCTAATATAAGAAGCAAAACCAATAGTAAAATTGCCTGTACCATAGCAGTCAATGTGGCTGCGATTAACTTTGAAATGACGATCCAATAATGTGCAATCGGTGCAATCATCATCATTCGCATCACACCAAATTCTTTGTCATAGACCAAGGTCAACGCTGATAACAAGGATGCAAATAACAAGGTCATCGCCAAAATGCCTGGCACCAGGAAAGTTAAATAACCTTCTTGTTGAGAACCTTGCAGCATACTGCCAACCCCCGAACCGATAACTAACAACCAAATCATCGGCCGTACCATTGAACTAATTAAACGAGCACGTTGACGGAATAATTTGCTTAATTCTCGACCAACAACTGCTTTGACTGGGCGCCAACTCATACTTGGTTTCCTTTGCTTGGATGACACACTACCCATAAATAGACATCGTTTAAATTGGGACGACGCCATTGCATAGAAGAAATTGTGTCACCTAATGTCTTTTGTAACTGGAAAAAATCAACATCGTGCGCCGCGATTTTAAAACTCAATTGTTGATCTTCTTGAATTGGCGTCCCAAATAATGGTGATAGCTGGGCTATCGTTTGTTGCGGATCTGGCGAATTTATTTCTAAAATATATTCGGCTAATTGCTCAATTAATGTGCTCGGCTTACCACCCGATAAAAGTTGACCTTTCTGGAAAAAATCAACATGGTCACATGCTTCAGCCTCTTCCAAATAATGTGTTGTTAAAAACACCGTCATACCTTCATCTCGACGAAGTTGTTCAACAAAGCGCCAAATAGCACGTCGATTTGGCAAATCCAAACCAATAGTCGGTTCATCAAGAAACAATACTTTAGGTTTATGCAGCACACCGCGAGCGATATCAACTGCACGACGTTGTCCGCCAGATAATGCCAGCAGTTTCTGTTTGCGTTTTTCCTGCAACCCAAACACGGACAATAACTCATCTATACGTTCATTTGCTTGCTTGGGAGGCAGGTTATACATCGCGGCTGCAAACTGTAGATTTTCATCAATCGACATGGTGCGATCAAGTGCCGAATCTTGAAACACTAATCCTACCATTCCTCGAATCGCTACCGGATTTGCTGACACTTGCTTGTTATCAATCCACGCTTCACCCGAGGTCGGTGATGTCATGGTTGTTAGCATGTGAATCGTTGTGCTTTTGCCAGCACCATTAGGCCCTAATAAGCCATAAAATTGGCCTGCTTCGATGTCCAGATCAAGATTATTTACTGCCGTGGTTTGACTACCATAGTGTTTTGTCAAACCACGGGTACGTATCGCTAAATTAGAGTCCACAGATTTGTTTGGAGTTTTTAGGGTTACGGAATACTAGAGGCTTGGCTTCAGTAATTGGTTTCTCAGCTTCTAGTCGACCACGTTCAAGTGCTTCTTCGATTAGATGATGGTGTGGTGATTTAGAACACACTGGATCGGCATTAGTAGGATCACCTGTTAACATAAATGCCTGACAACGACAGCCACCAAAGTCTTTTTCTTTTTCATCACATGAACGACATGGTTCTGTCATCCAGTCAAAACCACGGAATCGATTAAAGTCATCAGACCCATTCCAAATTGCATCAATCGACATGTCTTTGACATTCGGTAATGACATACCCGGCAATTCACGCGCAGCATGACAAGGTAACGCTGTACCATCAGGCGTTACAGTTAAGAAGACATTACCCCAACCATTCATACAGGCTTTAGGACGTTCTTCATAATAGTCAGGCACAACATAATATATTTTCATGTTGCCTTTTTGCTGTTGCTGATAGCGATGAGCAACTGCTTCTGCTCTTTCTAACTGTTCTTTCATTGGTAACAGTTGATCACGGTTATGCATGGCCCAACCATAATATTGTGTGGTTGCAAGCTCTACATAATCAGCATCAAGATTGATAGCAAGATCAAGGATATCTTCCATTTGATCAATATTTTGACGATGTGTTACAAAACACAACACCATTGGATAACCGTTGGCTTTCACTGCTTTCGCCATTTCAATTTTGTGTTGGAAAGCATCGGTACCAGCAATAAGATTATTTAAATCTTCTGAACTTGCCTGAAAACTAACTTGGATATGATCCAAGCCAGCTTGTTTTAATTCAGCTACTTTAGATGCATCCATACCAACACCTGATGTAATCAGGTTAGTATAGAATCCCATCTTCCGTGCTTCAGTAATCAGTTCAACCAAATCTGGACGGGTTAGAGGTTCGCCACCTGACAGCCCTAATTGAGTCGCACCCATTGCTCTGGCTTGACGGAATACATCAAGCCATTCTTCCGTTGTTAATTCTTTCTTAACACTGGCAAAGTCCATTGGATTTGAACAATAGGGACATTGTAAAGGACAGGCGTAAGTAAGTTCCGCCAACAACCATAAAGGCTGACGGATCTGATCGCGAACACTACCAATTGATCCGCCAATACTACCTGGGGCTTTATTCTGGTCTGATCCAGTCATTGTTGTAGGCCTCCTCTAAAAATGTATAGACATCATCATCTAAATCCGCACCGTTGAAAGCAACTTTTAATTCTGCAATAAGTTCAGCAACGGTTTGTTTTTTTTCACTGATACGTTGCAAAATTTCGCCAGCAGCGCCATTTAATTTGACCATACCTTCAGGGTATAACAGCACATTACAATTTTGAGCTGGCTCAAATTGAAAACGATAGCCAAGAGCTAATACAGGAACGCTTTCAGCATTAAAGACTGGTTCAGCCATAATTTAGTCCCACTGCCATCTTTCGACATTAACTTCAGTGCAATAGGGTGGACGATTTTCAACATAAGCCATCCACATGGCATCACACATTGTCCATAAAACATCCAGTTTAAACTGTAAAACGCCTAGCATAAACTCTTGTTGTTCACGTGTTTTGTAGTAGTCCATAGTAATTTTCAGACCATTTAATACATCACGCGGTGCTTCGTGTAGACGCTTCTTAAAATAGCTATAGCCTTTCTCTTCAATCCAGGGATATTGAGAAGGCCAGTGATCAAGACGGTGTTTGTGAATAGTAGGTGCAAACAGTTCTGTTAAGGATGAACTTGCCGCCACTTGCCATGGTTGCTGTTTAGCAAAGTTGATGTAAGCATCAATCGCAAATCGTACCGCTGGTAACACATGTTGTTCCGACTCTAATTCTTCACGTGTCAGTCCAACGGCTTCGCCCAGTTGTAACCACGCTTCTATACCACCTGGATCAGCTGGTTCACTACCATGACCTTCATGACCGTCATGATCCAAAATACGTTGCACCCAATGTCTACGTACTTCACGGTCAGTACAGTTAGACATGATCGCTGCATCTTTTACTGGGATCGCTGTCTGATAGTAAAAACGGTTTGCCACCCAGCCCTGAACTTGTTCTTTGGTCATCTTACCGTCATGCATTAATTGATGAAACGGATGATGAAAATGATAAAGACTCGATTTCTCGCGAAGTTTCGCTTCAAATTCTTCATGTGTCCAAGGTGTTCTATCTGACATGATTATTCCTCATACTATTTTTAATATTCAGTATTTTTTAGATCTCGAATTCCATGCCATCGTATGACGCTTCAATTCCGGCTGCTTCCAGCGTTTTACGCTGTGGCGATTCTTCATTCAAAATCGGATTGGTATTGTTAATATGGATCAGTATTTTGCGTGGTCTTTCCATGCTTTTTAAAATATCCATAATGCCACCTTCACTCGATTGATCGAGATGACCCATTTCTAATGCACGCTTATCACTAATACCTTCGTGAGACATTTCATCATCTGTCCACACCGTTCCATCAACTAATACACAGTCGGCATTACGCATATACTCAAGTACATGCGGTTCTGCTTCACCTAACCCTGGAGCGTAAAACAGGTTTTTACCTGTACGTGTATCTTCAATTTTCATTCCGATATTATCGCCAGGAACTGTATTGTGACGATGCGGTGAATAAGGTGGCGCTTCACTCTTCAATGGTACTGCGGTGAAAATAAGTCCTTGTGCACTTGGTATCGTAAATGAGGATTCATCGGTAGCAATTTCATGATGATTGATCCCGCGGAAATGCCCAAGAATATTAAAAAGAGGGTAAGCCGTTGTTAAATCTTGTCTTACTGCTTCAGTTGTGTAGATTTCCCAAGGTGCAATATGTTCGCGTAATGTTAACAAGCCAGTGGTGTGATCTATCTGGGCATCAGTAATGACTATCGCGCTAATACCTGTATCTCGTACTGCCCTACCCGGCTGCAAAGCAGGAAAATCATCTATTTGTTTTTTAATATCAGGCGACGCATTAAATAGAATCCAATCTGCGCCATTTGCACTAATGGCAATGGATGACTGGGTTCGACGACTTGCTTTAATCGTGCCTTCACGTACACCTTTACAGTTAACGCAATTACAGTTCCACTGAGGGAAACCACCACCAGCACCAGACCCCATGACATGTATAAACATAATTTCTCTTCCGTCGTGTTCAAATTAAATCAGATGATTCTACTGTCCAAAATCATCTGATTTAATTTGATGAATTGCTTGGGGTTTCTTAATGAAACCCCAAACAAACATCAGATCGCTATTAACGGTTGCAGATGTACATTGTTACTTCAAAACCGAAACGCATGTCTGAATATTCTGGTTTAGTCCACATAATATTTTCTCTCTTATAGTTAAAAGTTAATAAAAAACTGTATGCGTTATTTCATACAGCGAGAGTCATCTTACTCGCTAGTGTTAGAGCTTACTTCAGGAATAACCGCCACTACACTCAGGATTTTCCTGAATAACCTTAAAGCAGGTTCTGGAAATAAAAAAGGCTCTAATATCTTACGATATTAGAGCCTTTTAGCGCTTTTCTACAATCTTAACGATTGCAGATGTACATTGTAACTTCGAAGCCGAAACGCATATCTGAATATTCTGGTTTAGTCCACATGATAATTACCTCTATTTATGATATTTAGTGTTAGTTATTCGGTTATTACCGATAACCTACGATTGATACTTTACGCTTAGTGCCAAATAACCATTAGAGGAAAACACTCGACATTTCTCAGGATTTTACTCAAAAAAAAACCTGATACTTTTCAGTACCAGGTTTTTTTATTGTTTTTAAACCGTTTATTAACGGTTGCAGATGTACATTGTAACTTCGAAGCCGAAACGCATATCTGAATATTCTGGTTTAGTCCACATGATAATTACCTCATAGTTAATTAAATTTAAGCTTGACCGGCATTAACCGGTAACCACGATTGATACTTTACGCCTGATAGCAAATAGATGTTAGAGGAAAATACTCGATGTAACTCAGGATTTTCCTTAGTGCCATTTTAAGCTTCTAATAACCCGCTTCGAATGGCCAATCGTGCTAATTCGGCAGAGTTTGACACATCCAATTTTTGCTTAATACTGGTATGGTGTGTTCCTACTGTTTTAGGACTTAGGCTCAATACCTCGGCGATTTCATTGACGGTTTTGCCTTCTGCTAACAAGCGAAAAACTTCAAACTCACGTTGACTCAATACATCAAGCACATTGTCTGAGCCAGTCAATTTTTGCATTGCAATTTGTTGTGCAATCGCTGGATCAATACTCATTTTACCTTGCGCTACCAACATCACGGCTTTAAGCATTTCTTCTGGCGCACTGCGTTTAGGTATAAATCCTTTTGCGCCAGCTTGTAAGGATCGAGATGTGAAGACACTATCTTCATGCACACTCAAAATGAGAATTTTTGCATCTGGATCGCGTGCAATAATCCGTTCGACAGCACCAATACCACCTATGCCTGGCATTGAAATATCCATGACAACGACATCTGGCTTATATTTTATGTAATCTTGTACCGCCTGCTCACCACTGTTGGCTTCAGCGACCACAGTCACATTATCACCATCCTCTAATAATCGGCGAAACCCCGCTCGCACTAACTCATGATCATCAACTAGCAATAAAGTCGTTTTATTCATGATTTCTCTTCCTCTAATGGGATAGTGACAACAATAGCAAGCCCTTGACCTAAGGCACTTGTTAATTCAAACGTGCCGCCCATACTACGGGCACGTTCACGCATTCCTAATAAACCAAAGTCTACGTCAGAATGAAAATCGTGTACTTCCATTCCTTTACCATTATCACTAATTTCAATCACTAACTGTTGTTTTAACAATTTCAGATTAAATTCATTCGCGACAGAAACCTTAATTTCAGACGCATTGGCATGTCTGACAGCATTCGTTATGGATTCCTGTATCACACGAAATACGGTCATATTAATCGATTCATTCAGGCTATCTAATTTGCCAGAAAAATCGACTATAAAACTAATCTCCGGTTGACGCTGGCGCCAGGCTTCGATGCTACCTTCAAGTGTGGGCACCAAACCTAAATCATCAAGCGGACTCGGTCTTAGTCGGGTAATCATATTGTGCACAACATCGTATATATGACTGGCAACATCAATAATCGCTTGTGCGCTTGCATGAATTTTAGGTTCAGTTTCCTGGGTTCGATTACGAATAAGCACCGCATCTGTTTTAATTGCAGTTAAACATTGACCCAATTCATCATGTAATTCACGGGCCAAGTGACGGCGTTCTTTCTCTTGCACTTCCGCCATATGCTTGGTTAATAACTGGGTTTCAATCAGTTGAAGTTTGGCCTTTTCAGCATGTTTATGTTCGGTTATGTCTCTAAGCGTACAAATCACACCTCGAACAACCAAATCAGAATCAAGCAATGGCACCGAAGAAAATAATAGTGATACTAATTCCCCCGATGTTTTTTGGAGCGTTGTTTCCAAATTTTCTATGGTATCGCAGTTTTCTAAAATACGCGCTATTTCAGTCCGTTGCCCAGCAAAGCCAAGATTAGCTAATTCTTCGCCCAATAACAGCGGCGTTTGGTCACTAAATAAGTGTTCTGCTGCTGGGTTACAAAACGTAATATGACCGGTGTGATCAAGTGATAAAATGGCATCTCCCGACTGTTTAACCAATACGGCCAGACGACGATTTTCTTCAGTGCTTAATTCCAGAGCTTGCCCCATTCGATTGAATGTCTGGCTAATTTGATTCATTTCCTTCAAGGTAGATCGAGGTAATCTTAAATGGAGTTCCCCACGTTCAAAACCGGCTAAAGCCGTTAATAAGCCTTGCAGTGGACGCATTAACAAATCAACGCCCCAGTATAAAAACAGCCCGACAAATACCAAAACGCCTAAACCTAATTGAGAAATACTACGGACATCTAACCAGCGCTCGGCAATTTCCTGCAACGGTGCGGCATAAATAACCATATGACCATTGCCGAAGCGTTTAGTTAAGGGTTTGACTCGTGGAAAAATAACATTGATAAACCAGTCAGGCGGCTGAATTTCAACATCTGCCTTCGGCTCACCTTCAAACAGTAGCCCATCGCCATCAAACACCAGAATGTGAAGACTACGAATTTCACTTAATGCCTTGACCATTTCATGCATTTGCTCATACACCGGCAAATCACGATTAAACGATACGCCGATTAATGACACTGAAATCAGGCGTGCCGCTGCGGTCATTGTCTCTTCGACTTCTGCTTGTACTGATTGACGAGCATTAGAAATTAAAACCCACGTGCTGGCAAATAAGGTAATGGCTAACAATACAGCAAAATATAAATTAACTTTTAACTTGAAGTTCATTGCACTTTGGTTTCCACTTTGCCTTTTTCCCCAAGGTTATCAACCCACCTAATCACAATAGTGTCATCACTAGCACCGCCAGCTATAACAAATGAAAAATAGGGATTACGCGACGTTGCTGTACCACATTTAATCGTCAGCACTTCTTCTTTATTACGCCAACATCGAATATCCTGAATAAAGTGAGCCGGGATCAATTCACCTTGTTCATTGTTTGCGCGTCCAGTATCCATAGGATGAGCAAGTAGAATTCGAACGGTGGTATCTCCCCCTTTTAACTTGGCACGTAAGCGATCTTTTACAGCGAGTCCCATTATGCACAGCCTCCAATATCAACTTCGACAAATCGCGAGGCTTTATAGAGTTTTCCCTCAGCACGTATGACTGCAATCACATTTGAATCTTCAGCAATTTTTATCATGGTTTTAAATGGTAATTTGATTGCTGAACTAAAGTCCAAACTCATCGCAAGAGGAAAGGGGTTTTTTTCCACAACAATGGCAACGCGTTCAATATTGGCTAAATCACTATGGATTTCGATAGGAACAGAAGCCCCATTGACCGCATAACTTGGTGGCGAACCAACCTTAAATTTAACCACTGAACTATCAACCACTTCCGCTTCACCCAATAAGGCTAATAATGCATCTTCCATCGTTTCAGCAGTAAAAGCGTCAGTTGGCCAATGAGCTAATAGTATTCGAGGCAGCAACAAACCACTTGTTGCAATTAATGCCAAAGTGGATACTGATATCGCTTTTTTGAGAACACTGCGGCGCTGAATGTGTGTCGTATTATTCGCCATTATTTTTCCATTTGAGCTAATACCCGTTCAATTTCTCGTAAGCGTGAACTGATCTTTGCCAATTGATAATCATCATCTTTAGCATAACCCGCTGCTATTCGTAACTGATCCGCTGCCTGATTTAAGCGACCAGATGCATAATAATACTCTGCAAACCAGAGATGAGATTCACTTTTTTGCCCCATGTCTCCGGTTGTTCTGGCTAATTGTTGATATAAACGACGTGACGAATTGCCCAGTTCTAATTGTCGTAACAATAAGTCTGTTGCCTTTTTAGGGTTATTGGCCTGAATCAGTGCTGCGACTTGATCTAATGATAAAGCCTGATCATCTGGATACAGACGCTGATTACGTTCATAAATATCTAATGCGGCTGATAATCGCCCGACGGCTATTTCAATTTTAGCCAAGGCTAATTGGTAACTTAATCGATCATCATCGGCATCAATTAAAGGCTGTAAAACCTGTCTTGCCTTCGTGGTATTACCTGCGGCTAATAACGCTAAACTATAGCCATAACGTGTCGCTGACTCATTAACTGCATTGCCTGATTTTAGCGCACCTTCATAATATCGAATTAATTGATCCAGATTATCGGTTGTTAACACTCGGACTTTTTCACGCATCAAATAAAAGTGTAATGTATCGCCCAACTGTCGTTTTAATGGATAGGTTACTGCCCGACCTCGTGCATCAGCAATACGCTCTGTAGTCACAGGATGTGTGCGTAAAAAGTCGGGCACCGCAGCAGACGAATAAAACCGGCTTGTTTGCTGCAAACGTTCAAAAAAGCTTGGCATTGCTTGTGCGTCAAAACCAGATCTAACCAATGTCAACATACCTAAATTATCGGCCTCGGCTTCATTGCTACGTGTAAAGTTAATTTGTGACTGAATACCACCCGCTTGCACCGCCATAAGTGCAGCTGTTCCAGCTCTAGGGTCAGCCGCTCCTAATAAAGCAGCAGCAATCATCGCCACGGTCATCGGAACACTCATTTGTTCCTGTTTTTCAAAACTTCGCAATAAATGGCGTTGAGTAATATGGGCAATCTCATGGGCTAATACCGATGCAACCTCATCCTCGGTTTGACTGGTTAATAACAATCCACTATGCACACCAATAAACCCACCAGGTGCAGCAAAGGCATTAACAGAAGAGTTAGGCACCATAAAAAAAGTAAAAGGCAAATTAGGTGCATCACTATTAGCAACTAATCGATATCCAAGTAACTGTATGTAATTCACAATCTCAGGATCATCAATCAAATCAAAAGCATGTTGTAACTGCCAAAAATAAGATAAGCCGACAGCATATTCTTGTTGCGGTGAAATCAATGCGCCAGCACTATCACCAATTTCAGGCAAGGCAATATCACTGGCAGCATTGAGTGACGACTGCCAGTAAACCAAACCTGCTAAAAAAATGATAATTTTTTTCATAGCTGATAGACAGTAAATGTTTAAACGGGTTCCAACAAGACAAGTGTATCGTTTCGGTTTATCATTAGTACAATTATTTGCTTATAAACTATAGGAAATACCATGTCAGAATATGATGTAGAACTTGATACGTCAGGCTTAAATTGTCCATTGCCCGTATTAAAAGCGCGTAAATCCTTATCAACTATGGAAACAGGTCAACGCCTGCATTTAATTGCAACCGATGCTGGCGCCAAAATGGATATTCCAGCCTTCATCAAAATGACAGGCAATGTATTAGTTGAAACGTCAGAACAAGATGGCAAACTACATTTTGTGCTGGAAAAAGGATAAGCATAATGGCTAAGAAACTTGCAATTATTGCTAGCAAAGGCACGTTAGATGGTGGTTATCCTCCCTTTATATTGGCATCAACTGCGGCAGCACTTGGCTTTGAAGTAAAAATTTTCTTTACCTTCTACGGCCTGCAACTATTGAAAAAAGACTTATCGTTAAAAGTGTCACCGTTAGGCAATCCAGCCATGCCGATGCCCGTTCCGGTACCAAGCATTATTCAGATCATTCCTGGTCTTGAATGGTTTGCCACCTGGATGATGAAACGCAAACTCAAACAAAAAGGTGTTGCCAGCATCGAACAACTTCGTGAAATCTGTCTGGAATCAGATGTTGAACTGATCGCTTGCCAAATGACGTATGATCTATTTGATTTTAAACCAGACGATATGATCGAAGGCATCAGCCATGGTGGTGCAGCAACATTCCTCGAATTTGCTGGTGATGCTGACGTAACCCTGTACATGTAATTCAATAAAACTGGCGTCCCCGACAGGAGTCGAACCTGTGACCTTCCCCTTAGGAGGGGGACGCTCTATCCTGCTGAGCTACGGGGACATTGGCTGGGCATTATAGCAGGGCTGTGTTAGACCGACGAATCCAAAATAGTCGATCGGTGGCGGACAGGCAGTAATGAGGCTCTTGTTGCCAGTTTGCACTATTTCCATGACGTTATGCTAACTCAAAATTTTAGCCAAAATATGAAATATCACGACATCAACGCTTTGATGTGTGCAATAACGGCATTTGCATTACCCTCAATGTTATAGCCGCCTTCCAAAACCGACACAATTTTTCCACCAGCATGACGTTGTGCAATTGTTTTGACCATTTCTGTCAGTTCAAAAAAGCCTTTATCGCTAATATCATGACAGCCCAACAAGTCATCTTTGCGGCTATCAAAACCAGCTGAAATCATCACCAGGTCGGGTTCAAAGCCAGTAGCAAGAGGTAATAATCTATCTCTAAACACAGAAATGATATCGTGATCTGTCGCTCCGCAGCCCAGATGAACATTGATATTAAATCCTTTGCCTTTTCCTTCGCCTATCCTCTCTGGTAAGCCAGTGCCTGGATAGGCAAACATGTCATGTGTAGAAAAATACAACACACTCGGATCTGAATAAAATGCCCACTCGGTGCCGTTACCGTGATGATAATCCCAGTCAATTATCAGTATTTTCTTTTGCTGATAGTGCTGCTGTGCATAACGCGCTCCAATCGCGACATGGTTGAAGTAACAAAAGCCCTCTTCTTGCCCTGTGTTTTTTGCATGATGGCCTGGTGGACGAGAGGCACAAAACGCATTATTTACGTTGCCCATACAAACAGCATCTATTGCAGAAAGCACGCCCGAAGTCGCCAGCAAAGCCTGTTTATATGCCGTTAGCTGATGCGTTTTAATTTTATGTATGTGTTCGACTGAATGAATCTTTGTCAGCCAGGTTTCAGCATCACCTGTTGGAGAAATCAAGCTCATTTGTTTGTGAAGGTTTTCAGCTAATAGGTGTTGCTTTATTGCCTGATAACGCGCTGGAGATTCCGGGTGTGCATTCGATATTTTATGTGGCAAGAAGCCATCATCGATGACCAGGCCAGTATTACTAAGCTGTTGATTGGCTCGAACATCAGCGGCTAAAGCGCTGGATGCAGATAACTTAAGAAACTGTCTTCTACTCAATACAGACATGTCATTTTCCTCTCATAGTCAAACAGCATTTCAAACTCAATCTTAACAAAATCAGTTCATTTTAAAGAGAGTGACTTCAGTGTCAGAACACACGTCAATTAGACCAGAGTTTATCGTTTTAAAAGTGTAAATTTACACCTACTTGGTGGCTAATATGACACTGATATATGATATGCATTGATGCCTCGCTCTTTCATTAAGTTGTTGCTGACTTGAATTTAAAAGGTTAACCTAAGTCCTCGATAACTCGGTCACAATCCTATAAATGCGATCTTTCACGTCTCTATTTTTTCTTTTAATCCTATGTATGGCCTTCTCTGGCACTGCAAGCGCATATTTGCATCTGGAGCAGCATGAGAGCGATCACCATTCTGAACAACATGGCTTGGATCATGGGCATGGGCATTTTAATGACATGGAAACGGAGCATGACCATCACTTTAATCTGCATGTGATCGGTGATTTGGTTGAGCATGATTCAATTTCAATTGATAGTCACCGTAACATTATCTTTGGCGAGTCCAATACCCGCCTAATTTTTCGTAGTTATATTCCACCTATCCCACCACCAAACGCGTAATTTCATCGCTTTAAATTCTTTGATATTCGCCTATCAGGCATAGGCATTGCTATGAGAGTTAATCATGAAATTACATACCTTATTAGGATGCTTGCAATACAGCGTTCTGGCGATAGGGCTATCTTTACCTGGTATCGCTACCGCCATTGATCTACCGACTGCGGTCAGAAAAACACTGGAGAATAGTCCCCGGTTACAACGTTATCCTTTCCATATCAGAGCACTGGATGGCGAAGCTATTCAGGCCGGATTAAAACCCAATCCGACCCTTCATGTCGATATAGAAAATGTACTCGGCACAGGTGGCAGCCGTTTCCTTGCTGGCACTGAATTGACATTGTCATTAAGTCAATTGATTGAGCTCGGTAACAAACGCGAGAAACGAATCAACATCGTCGATCAGAAATCTGCCGCTATTCAGCGCGACTACGAAGTGAAGCGTTTAGATGTGGTCGCAGACATGATGCGACGTTTTTATGACGCATTGAGACTGCAATATCTCATTGACTGGAATAAAACACGCATTCAATCAGAACAATCAGCGCTGGATGTTATCATTCGTCGAGCTCAAGCCGGTGTCGTTGGTCAAGCAGATGTGATGCGTATGCAACTAAGGCTTGCCAAGTCAAAAGTAAAGCAGGCTGAGTTAAAACAGCAACACCAACAGGCATTGATTGTTCTGGCTACGCATTGGGCCGCGTCTGCTGACTTTGAAAAGACTGAAGGTCAGCTAGAACAAGTGCCTGAACTACCAAGCGAAACCATGCTGATGTCAGCGCTAGATCAGACGCCAGACTACTTGCTCGCACAGGCTGAAACACGAATCAACCAGGCTCGGTTATCACTTGCTCAAGCTGAAAGTCAGGCTAACATCACGGTGGGCGGTGGTATCAGACGCATGGAAGCGATTGATGATAATGCCTTTGTCTTTAATTTTTCTATGCCCTTACAATGGCATAACCGTAATCAAGGCAACATCGCCCTTGCTCAAGCACAGTACGAAGAAAAATTGGCAAATCAAGACATCTTGATACGTCAACTTGAACTGACGCTGGGTCGAATTCGCTCGGCCATGAACACCAGACTTAATCAAATACAACGGCTTGAAACCGAATTACAACCTGTTGCCAGCTCACTATTAGCTGAGATCAAACAGGGTTACCAATTAGGTCAATACACTGTTTTGCAATGGGTCGATGCTCAAGATGAACTTTTCTCTATTGAACGTGACGTGATTGAATCTCAATACGCTGTTCACATGCAATTTCTCGAATTAGAACGCCTGAGCGGCAATAGCCTAATCAACACTGCCAAAGCACCCGCTCACAAGGAATAAGCCAATGAAAACCTATCTATTTATAGTAGCTCTATTAGTGCAAAGTCCTGTTTTTGCTGCAGGAGGTCATGATGGTTCTGTGCCAGAACAAATACCCGAAGGCCCACATGGTGGCAAGTTGTTGCAAAGTGATGAACTTAATCTGGAAATCACTATTTTTGAAACGGGTATTCCACCGGAAATGCGTGTTTATGCCTACCTGCCTGAAGGTAGTGCCATTTCACCTGATGACATTGAGATGACCGTTACCCTCCATCGTACTGGTGGTCAACACGATCTTGTCGACTTTAGCAGCGAACGTGATTATCTGGTCAGTGATATGGTTATCACCGAGCCTCACTCATTTGAAGTAGAAGTCGCGGCACAGTATCAAAATAAAGCGTATCACTGGCACTTTGAAAGTTTTGAAGGACGAGCAGAAATTTCTGATCGTCTGCTTGAACTGACTGACGTTGAAACAGAAACAGTTGGACCACAAACTCTCGCTATCACCAATACCGTCTATGGCGTGATTAGCAAAGCAGAAGATCGGGTGTTTCATGTACATGCGCCCTATCCCGGGATTATCGAAGCCGTTTATGTCGAAACAGGTGATAAAGTAAAGAAAGGTCAACGTCTTCTGACCGTTCGTAACCAACAAACACTACAAAGTTACGCCATAAACAGCCCGTCATCTGGCGAAGTTACCTTACGACCAGCCAAACAGGGCGATCATTCTGATATGGGTACGCTGGTTGAGATTAGCGATTTATCCAAGGTCTGGGTTGAAATGTCGATGTTTCCTAATGACATTGAGCAAATTACTCAAGGCATGACCGTTACCGTTAACGATCTGCATGGCGATCATACTGCCGAAGGCAAACTGGATTATCTATCACCTCAAATGACTGGCGGACACATTGCTCGTGCCAGAGCGACAATTAATAATACCGATGGTGTCTGGCGACCAGGCATGCATGTTAAAGCCAAGGTCATGATTGAGCGTATCGACGTACCTCTCGCCGTTAAACGCACAGCTCTGCAATCTTTCCGTGACATGTCGGTAGTCTTTGGCCGTTTCGGCAATGTATTTGAAGTCAGAATGTTAGAACTTGGTCGACAAGATAAGGAATACGTTGAAGTAATTGGCGGGATCAATGCAGGCACTGAGTATGTGATCAACAACAGCTATCTGCTCAAAGCAGAAGTCTTAAAAGATGGCGCAAGCCACGATCACTAGGAGCGATACATGATTGATTCTATTATTCGCTTTGCGATCAATCAGCGCTGGTTAGTGCTGATGTTGACCTTCATTATCGCAGGGCTGGGTGTCTATAACTCCTATAAATTACCGATTGATGCCGTTCCTGACATCACCAATAAACAAGTCCAAATCAATACCGAAGTGCCGGGCTACTCTCCTTTGGAGTCCGAACAACGGGTGACCTACCTTGTAGAAACAGCTATGGCTGGTTTGCCCGCTATTCTTTATACACGGTCGATTTCACGTTATGGTCTGTCACAAGTGACAGTGGTATTTGAGGATGACACTGATATTTACTTGGCGCGACAACAAATTAGCGAACGACTAATTGCTATTCGCAGTGAACTGCCAGTAGGAGCTGAACCACAATTAGGCCCTGTCGCCAGTGGTTTAGGTGAAATAGTGACGTATGCTGTCAGCGCTGAAGACGGTGCCGTCAATGAAAATGGACAGCCCTACACGGCAGAAGATCTACGCACGATTCAAGACTGGATCATTCGCCCGCAATTGGTCAAAGTGCCCGGTGTAACTGAAATAAACAGCATTGGTGGTTTTGAGCGTGAGTATCAGGTTGCACCTGATCCTGCCAAGTTAATCGCCTACAAACTAACCCTGTCTGATGTTTCATCCGCGCTTTCTAACAATAATCAGAACGTGGGTGCAGGTTACATTGAGCGCCATGGCGAACAGTGGTTAGTACGTTCACCCGGTCAGTTGCAAAGCTTGGATGACATTCGTAAGGTTGTCGTTGCCAAACGTGATGATATGCCGATTACCATTGGTGATGTCGCTGAGGTTTTACTGGGAAAACAGCTCCGTACCGGCGCTGCCACCCAAAACGGTAAAGAAACCGTGCTCGGTACAGCATTAATGCTAATGGGTGAAAACAGCCGGATTGTTGCTAAAGCTGTGGCTAATAAGTTAGAAGCCGTCAGCCGCAGTTTGCCAGAAGGTATCAAAGCCGAGGTTGTCTATACTCGCACCACCTTAGTGGAACAAACCATTGCCACAGTGCAAAAGAACTTGTTTGAAGGTGCCTTACTGGTCATCGTGGTGTTGTTCGCGTTACTCGGCAATTTCCGTGCAGCCTTTATTACCGCCCTCATTATTCCATTGAGTATGTTGTTTGCGGTAACTGGCATGGTGCATAACCGTGTTTCTGGCAACCTGATGAGTCTTGGTGCAATTGACTTCGGTCTGATTGTCGATGGTGCAGTGATTGTGGTGGAAAATGCCCTTAGAAGAGTGGGAATTGCACAACAACGACTTGGACGATTGTTGTCATTACAAGAGCGGCTGCAAGAGGTGGCTGAGAGCACGCGTGAGGTATTTAATCCTGCCGTATTTGGTGTGCTGATCATTATGTTGGTATATCTACCTTTGTTTGCTCTGGGTGGCGTCGAAGCCAAAATGTTTGAACCGATGGCATTTACCGTTGTTGCGGCACTGACAGGTGCATTACTATTTTCAATGACCTTTGTCCCTGCTGCCATTGCTATCTTCGTTGGTGGTAACGTCCGGCACAAAGAAAATATGCTGATGCGTGGCGCTCGCCATATCTATAGCCCTTTTCTGACAGTCGCGATGAAAGCACCGATGTTACTGACGTTAGCGGCTGTGTTGTTTGTTGTGTGGACGGCAAGTTTGTCTAACCGGATGGGAACCGAGTTTCTGCCAAAATTGGACGAAGGAGATATTGCTTTGCACGCCTTAAGGATCAGCGGTACTGGTCTAGAACAGGCTGTTGGTATGCAAAATCAGCTTGAAGCTATTATCCGTGAGTTTGATCAGGTAGAACGGGTCTTTGCCAAAATTGGCACACCTGACATTGCAACCGATCCAATGCCACCAAGCGTTGCCGATACCTTTCTTATAGTCAAACCTCAATCAGAATGGGCTGATCCAACTCAAACCAAAGCTGAATTCCTGGCTGAGTTACGTAAGGCAGTCGAAGCTGTGCCGGGTAATAAATATGAGTTCACCCAACCGATTGAGATGCGTTTTAACGAACTGATTGCCGGAGTCAGGGCTGATGTTGCTGTGAGGATTTACGGTGATGATCTGGAACGGCTTAATGAAGTAGGTGAATCTGCAATAAATCTTATCTCTGCTATCGACGGGGCGGCTGATGTTCGTATGGAACAAATCACTGGTCTGCCAATGTTATCAATTGAGCCAGATCGTGAGCATCTTGCTCTGTTGGGTCTCAGTGTCAGTGATATGCAGCAAACCATTCAAACCGCTATTGGTGGTGAACAAGTCGGCTTGATCTATGAAGGTGACAGACGTTTCCAACTGATTGTCAGACTCGCTGAACAACAACGTCGTGACGTCGATTATTTATCCAAGTTACCAGTATCACTTAGTCGCAGTGACGATCCCGAATTGTCGTATGTGCCACTTGGTGAAATCGCTCAAATAAAAGAGTACATTGGTCCGAATCAAATCAATCGTGAGAGTGGAAAACGTCATGTGCTGGTATCAGCAAATGTTGTCGGTCGTGACTTAGGGTCATTTGTTAGTGAGATTCAAACTACCATTAACCAACAGCTGGATTTACCGGTTGGCTACTGGGTTGACTATGGCGGTACGTTTGAACAACTGCAATCAGCCACTAAACGGCTATCGATTGTTGTACCGATAACACTGTTGCTCATTCTGGGTTTATTGATTAGTGCTTTTAAATCTGTCAAAGATGCGTTATTGATTTTTACCGGTATCCCACTGGCATTGACTGGCGGGATTTTGGCATTGGTGATCAGAGACATGCCATTATCTATTTCAGCAGCAGTTGGATTCATTGCGCTTTCAGGTATCGCGGTATTAAATGGCATTGTGATGTTATCGTTTATCAGACAACTGCGAGATAACGGTGAAGCATTATTGATTGCTATTAGAAGTGGTGCAATGCAGCGTTTACGTCCTGTTTTAATGACAGCATTAGTTGCCAGCCTTGGCTTTCTACCCATGGCATTGAATACCGGAACGGGTGCTGAAGTACAACGCCCACTTGCCACGGTAGTCGTTGGTGGGATAATCTCATCAACATTACTTACCCTGGTCGTATTGCCAGCATTATATTTACTGGCTCATCGTCGACAAGCGCGTCGTTCTGATAAATAAGGAGAATATATGTGGCTTTACATCACTAAGTTGTTAATTAGTGCCAGCCTGATTGTTATTATCTCAGAACTGGCAAAGCGAAGTTCTGTGCTGGGAGCAATCGTGGCCTCAATACCACTTACCTCTGTTATCGCTATGATTTGGTTGTATCACGATACGGGTGATACAGCCAAAATCATTGCACTGGCATCGACTATTTTTTGGCTGGTCATTCCATCATTAGTGCTATTTATCGCACTGCCCATATTACTACGCTATGGTGTTCACTTTTATCTAAGCATTGGACTATCGGTGGGTCTGACCAGTTTGGCATATTATCTTATGTTAATAATAATGAAACAGGCTAACTAATGACATACACGCAACACCACAATTTTCGTATGAACCACACTGTTTAACTATCTGTCATTTTTTAAACATATCTTGTTTTAGATCAACACAACGATGCAATGACATAGCTGTATTATTGCTATTATGCCTGGCTCATCTAAAGAGCAATTTAGTGATATAGTGTCATGCAGAATAAATATAGATCCGTCAGTTATGTCGTTATTAAACTACCAAACATTTTTAATACGATATTTGGTTAAAGGATGATCCCGGATGTCTGAAAAAATCATTGATATATTCCCGTGGAATAAACATTTCTTCACCGGAATATCACTTGTAGATCAACACCATCAAAAACTGGTTAATATTCTTAACCGGCTGGCTAATCGTATTGCCTTTCAATCATCAAAAGATGAAATTCATGGCTTATTTGATGAACTGAGCGATTATGTTATCTATCATTTTGACGCAGAAGAAAAAATCTGGAACGCCTATCTTGAACATGATGATTTATCATTAAATCACAAAGACGAACACCAACAGTTTAGCGATCAACTTGCACAACTAAAACATGCAATAGATGCCAAACCAGAGGATGAACTACTTAGCTCAACCTTGCGGTTTTTAACACGCTGGCTGGTTTCTCATATCTTAAAAAATGATCTGTATATGGCCTATGTGATCCGGTTTATCAAGACGGGTTCCACAACGGAACAAGCCAAAACTGAAGCTGTTAATAAAATTAATGATTCAATGAAATCCATGATTGATTTCATCCTGACTATTTATGAAACACTGTCCAATAATACCTTTCATCTTGTTCAGGAAATACACCATCTCGCTGAAAAAGATAAGCAACTGTTATTTATTACCAAGCATATCCCTGTTTTCATTGCCTATAGTGATCAAGAGGCACGCTATCGATTTGTAAATCAGCAATATGCTGAACTGTATGGCTATGATCCTGCAGCAATAGTAGGACTACATGCACGAGATGTTTTAGGCGAAAAGCTCTACGCTGATACAAAACAATATATAACGAGAGTACTATCAGGCGAAAAAGTCCGTTTTATTCGGCATCAAGATAAAGCACCGCTTGACATACTGGTGAACTATGTACCGGAGTTTGACGCCAATAATAACGTCACTGGCTTCATTGCATCGCTAGTAGATATTTCAGAACGTTTTGAAACCGAACGCTTTGAACAATTCTATACATCAATTTTAGAATTGTTAACATCTGACTATGCTTTGGATGCAATTCTTAATGAGATCATAAAAGGTCTGGAAAAACTTTACCCAGAGATGTTATGCAGTATTAATTTGCTAGATAAAACAGGGCATGGTTTTGAAAAAGTCATCGCACCTAGCCTGCCAGAGTTATGCAATAAAGGAGCACAAGATGGTGAACTCGCTGCCTGTGTCCATTGTTGTGATACATCCGTTGCTACAGGCAAAATCACCATTGCCGAAGATATAATGTCACACCCCGATTGTGCCTTGTTTAAATATCTTGCCCAGTCTGCCAATTTAGCTTCATGCTGGTCGCATCCAATCATTTCGAATATCAATGATGTATTAGGCGCATTCACTATCTATCATCGAGGGCAACACACGCCTTCTGACAAGGATATTTCCCTGATTGAACGTTGTGCTCATTTAGCCAGTATTGCCATTACTAACTGCCGCTATCGCCAACAATTGCAAATTGCTGCTACCGCATTTGAAAATGAGCAGGAAGGCATGATGATTGTCGATACTAATCTTCGTATTATTCAAGTTAATAAGGCATTTAAGAAGATTACGGGTTATAGCAATGACGAAATTATAGGCGCATTGCCTAATAAACTTAGCTCAGGTCAGCATGATAAGCAATTTTATGCCGATATGTGGCGAGATATTAATCAAAATGGTACCTGGGCTGGTGAGATTTACAATCGCCGAAAAAATGGTGAAATCTATCCAGAGTTTCTTCGTATATCGGCTGTCTATGATTCTGACCATACAACTGTTGTGAACTATGTCGCCACATTTAGTGATATGACATCGGATAAAAAAGCAGAAGAAACGATAGAACGACTGGCTTTTTTTGATCCACTAACGGGTTTACCTAATAGACGACTAACCCATGAACGTCTGGAAAGAGCCCTATCAGTCTCATCTCGCAATAACAGTTATGGTTTTTTAATATTAATAGATATCGATAAATTTAAACTGTTCAATGAGATTCATAACCACGCGTTTGGTGATGCCTTTTTATGCCAGTTTGTCAGCCGTTTGCAGCTCTGTTTGCGTGAACAGGATACCTTATCTCGTATGGGCGGTGATGAGTTTGCCATCATTTTAGAACAACTCTCTACTAACAAATTTGAAGCAATAGAACACGTTAATACTATTGTCGAAAAAATTCTCGCCACAATGAATGAAGAGTTTGATATTGATGATATTTCATGCAGCTGCACGTTGAGCATCGGTATCACTTTATTTATAAACCATACCCTTGAATTATCAGAGTTGTTAAAACAAGTTGATATTGCCTTGGTCCATGCAAAAAATATAGCGGGTAATAGTTACAGTTTTTTTGACCCCCAAATGCAGGAAATGATTAATAACCAAATTATGCTCGAAACAGCGTTATCAAACGCAATTAAATCTGATCAATTGGAACTGTACCTGCAATCTCAAGTGGATCAAACAGGCAAAATTGTGGGCGCTGAAGCATTAATTAGATGGAATCATCCTGAACAAGGCTTAATTAATCCCGCTGACTTTATCCCGTTAGCTGAAGAAACCGGACTTATTATTCCCCTAGGTGAATGGGTATTAAATGAGGGCTGCAGACAACTTCAATGTTTACAACAAAACGAGAACACTCAAACACTGACACTTTCAATCAATGTCAGCGCTAAACAGTTTTATCAAGACAATTTTAGTGACGTTGTGAAGTCAGCCATTAAACACAATGACATTAATCCCGAACAGCTTAAACTTGAGCTGACAGAAAGCATATTAGTCACTAATATTGATAAAACAGTTGCTGTCATGAATGAATTAGCCAGTCTTGGCATTAAATTTTCTATGGATGATTTTGGAACGGGCTATTCCTCTTTACAGTATTTAAGCAGATTACCACTAAACCAACTTAAAATTGATCAATCGTTTGTTCGTGATATTCATTCTAACAATCATAATTTAGTGATTACTCGAACCATTATTGCCATGGCTAAAAACCTGGGCCTGGATGTTATTGCTGAAGGTGTCGAAACACTGGAGCAACGAGAGGCTTTATTTGCTGAAGGTTGTACCAACTATCAAGGTTATTTATTTAACCTCAGCTCGGGATAAGAAGGGAACTAAAAGCCTGTTAACCGATCAGATCTTTTACCACAAAAGATTTTGATGA
>JARGFJ010000013.1 GCA_029210875.1 Gammaproteobacteria bacterium
TGAGTGAAGTCGTTAGCATCTGGGTATCATGATCTCATTATGGAAATAATCAAGCATTTTCATTGATCACGGGTATATACCGGCAAAATACGTAATTGGTCTGAAGTCGGTGGTAAAGACCAAGCCATTACCGTGGTTAACAAAGCCGATGGTCGCGCCACATTGGAATTGTTTTTAAAATACTTTGCGCTAAAAAACAGTCAAATCAAGGCGCAAGTAGTGATAGGTGACAATCAACAAGGAATTAAAACGGTTTCGGGTAATCCAGGTGCGATTGGCTATGTGTCGATAGGCGCAGCCGAATATGAGCAATCGGTCGGCACACCCATTAAGTTGCTGCCCATGAACGGTGTCGCGGCTAATCTGCAAACGTTGAAAAATGGCGAATTTCCATTATCAAGACCACTGAATCTGGTGACTAAGTCGCTGACACCTTTAAGCCAGAAATTTATTGATTTTGCTCAAAGCCAGGCCGTTGAAGATCTAATAAAGGCCCAATATTTTGTTCCAGCCACACGCTGATCGCATCGCAAAACCACTGTTGGCGATAGCATCATTTGCTTGCACCACCATGTTGGCACTGATTATTGCTGTGATTATTATCGGAGCCTGGCCGGCATTAAGCAGTCATGATTCCATAGCATTTATCACGGATAAAAGCTGGTATCCGCTGGAAGGTCAGTTTGGCATGTTATCAATGCTACTGGCATCTGTACTGGTCATGATTATTGCGATTTTGTTGGCGGCACCAATTGGTATTATGTGTGCGATTTTTATTGCTTATATTGCACCTGCCAGAATACAAAAAGGCTATCGTTTTGCCATTGCCTTGCTGGCGGGTATGCCTTCAGTGGTGCTGGGGTTATGGGGTTTAACGGTATTGGTACCGTTAATAAACAAGTGGTCGCCTCCGGGGCAGTCTTTATTGCTTGCCGGCATCGTGTTGTGCATCATGATTTTACCTACGGTGACGCTGACCAGTCTGGCAGCGTTCAAATCATTACCTGAAACATTGCAACACGCTACATCGGCACTGGGCATTCGTCAACATGTACAGATTGTGAACGTGTTAATTCCCGCAGCATCTGCTGCCATCATCAGTGGTGTATTACTGGCCATGGCGAGAGCATTGGGCGAAACCATGGTGGTATTAATGGTGGCAGGAAATGTTGTTCAGTTTCCAACAGGGTTGCTGGAACCGGTCAGAACCCTCACTGCCAATATTGCGTTAGAGATGGCGTATGCAACCGACCTGCATCGGGCATCATTATTTGTGTCGGGTTTGATACTGACCGTGCTGGTCTTGGTGATGATGTTGATTGCATCAAAGATAAAAAGCGATAACCACTATGGCTGAGCGCTTATTTCAAGCAGGTATCTGGTGCGCCGCTTTATTAGTGCTAATGGTGCTGTTCTGGTTGGTGCAGGGGCTGCTGGATCAGGGCCTTGCCAAGTTGTCAGTCGACTTCCTGTTTAGTCAACCGCAGAATGCTGGACGTGATGGTGGGATTAGTTCTATTTTGGTCGCTACATTATTGATCCTTGCAGTCACCCTGCTGGTGGCATTGCCACTTGGCTTGGCGAGTGCTGTCTGGTTAGCTGAATTTACTGCAACTCACAATTTCTGGGCCAGAAAAGTTCGTCTTGCGCTCGATGTTATGGCGGGTGTGCCATCGATCGTCTTTGGTTTGTTTGGCTATGCATTTTTTAGTCTGTTTTTGGGGATGGGCTTCTCTATTTTGTCTGGCGGCTTGACCTTGGCCTGCATGATATTGCCAGTATTTATACGAACTTGTGAAATTGGCCTTCGCAGTGTCAATAATAGTTGGCGGCAAGGTGCAGCGGCACTTGGCATGCCAAAAATAAAAGCCGTCTGGTTTATTTTGTTACCTGCCGCCTTGCCTGCGATTTCAGCAGGATTGATTTTAGGTATTGGTCGCGCTACAGCGGAAACAGCGGCTTTAATGTTTACCAGTGGTTATGTTGATCGAATGCCGGGATCAGTGATGGATTCGGGGCGTGCCTTGTCAGTTCATATCTATGATCTATCGATGAATGTCACCGGTGGCGATGCGGCGGCTCAGGCGTCAGCATTGATTCTTTTGATGATAATTATGGTTTTAAATATGTTGGCTTATGCCATAACTGATTTATGGCTTGGACGGAGAGTGTTAAATGGCTTTGCAAACTAAAGGTTTTACACTAGGTCAGCTGACCGAGGCTAAAACGTGCTGTGAGCCGATACCTCATTTGAGCGTGCACAATCTGTCAGTGAAATATCAACACAAAACAGTGTTAGAAAATGTCAATCTGGATATTTATAAAGGTTGTATCACCGCGCTGATTGGGCCTTCTGGCTGCGGCAAAACCAGCTTTCTTTCTACCTTAAACCGAATGACCGATATGATTGCGGGAGCATCAGTTTCTGGCAAAGTGCTATTTCACGATGACAACATACTGAATCAGCCCATCGATTTGCTGACGCTACGACGTCAGATCGGTATGATTTTTCAAAAACCGAATCCGTTTCCGTTGTCAATTTACCGCAATTTAGCTTTACCACTGCGTGAAATTGGTATCAAAGATAAACAGCTTATCGATTATAAAATCGAAACAGTGCTCAAAGATGTTGGCTTATGGCAAGAAGTTCATCATCAACTTGATATGACCGCCACCAAACTGTCAGGCGGCCAACAGCAACGACTTTGTATTGCCAGAGCATTGGTGCTGGAACCTGAAATCCTGTTGATGGATGAACCCTGTAGCGCTCTGGATCCTATCAGTTCTGCTGTAGTGGAAGATTTGATTGTATCTTTGCGTGGTCGCTATACGGTAGTGATTGTGACCCATAATCTGGCTCAAGCTAAACGAGTCGCTAATTATGCTGGTTTTTTCTGGATGCAGGAACGTGTTGGTAAGCTTGTCGAGTTTGGTCGTAGCCAACATCTGTTTGATCAACCGCAAAACGAACTGACCGCTGCTTTTGTGAATGGTCGCAAAGGCTAAGAGCTATTTGTAACAAACCAGTCTGTTATCAGACTGATGGCCATTATTGACAGGAAAAGTTATGCACCCAACGTTACCAAAATTGTTACCGGGAAATTTCCCGGAGATCCACCGCAAGCAGCTCAAAACATTACAGGTCAACCTAGGTTATTTATGCAATCAAAGCTGTGTGCATTGTCATGTCAATGCTGGCCCAACCCGCACTGAAATGATGGATGACGAAAATATCGATTTGCTGCTCGAGTTACTAGGAACTGGACAAATCGAGACCTTGGATCTAACCGGTGGTGCCCCGGAAATGCATCGACGTTTTAAATATCTGGTGACAGAAGCCAGAAAAGCCGGTGTGCATGTGATAGATCGCTGTAATCTTACCATTCTCACTGAGCCAGGTTATGAGGATCTGGCTGGTTTCCTGGTTGATCATCAGGTCGAGGTTGTGGCTTCATTACCATGTTATTCGATGGAAAATGTTGATAAACAACGGGGTAATGGTGTGTTTGAACGCAGTATCCAAGCCTTGAAATTGTTGAATACATTAGGCTACGGACAGACTGATAGTGGACTTGTTCTAAACTTGGTTTATAACCCGCAGGGTGCGTCATTACCTCCTAATCAAACAGCGCTAGAGCAGGACTATAAACGCGAGTTAAAAGCGCATTTTTCAATCGTTTTTAATCAGCTTTTCTCTCTCGCCAATATGCCGATCCAGCGCTTTGGTTCGATGCTGATTTCCAAAGGCGAATTTGATGGCTATATTGATTTATTGCAGAACAATCATCGTGATGACAATCTCGACAGTGTGATGTGTCGGACGCTGATCAGTGTTGATTGGCAAGGCCATCTCTATGACTGTGACTTTAATCAGTTATTGGCACTACCACTGGCTGGCAAAGATAAGTCGCACTTACGCGATCTTTTTAATAGCGATTTCAATGATTTAGCGATCAGTACCGCAAACCATTGTTTCGGATGTACCGCAGGTCAAGGCAGTAGCTGTAAAGGGGCTTTGTAGCCGGTCAAACTCACCTTAAACAAGAGAACAAATATGTCCAAAAAAATTATTTTTTTAGTTATCGGCTTGCTCATTGCCGCCTTCTTCCTGTTTGATGTTCAGCACTATTTAACGCTGAGCAGCATCAAGGACAGTTTGAACAATTTTGAAGCCTGGCGCAGCCAAAATCCCGTGTTAGTCGGTCTCGGCTTTTTTGCGGGCTATATTGTTATTACAGCCTTGTCGTTGCCTGGCGCAGCAGTGATGACATTGGCTGGTGGCGCATTATTTGGTCTGTGGTGGGGGCTGTTAATCGTTTCATTCGCTTCGACTATTGGTGCGACGCTGGCATTTCTGGTGTCACGATTTTTGTTGAGAGACTGGGTGCAGCAACGTTTTGGCAATCGTCTGCAAGCCATTAATAACGGCATTGACAAAGAAGGGGGCTTTTATTTATTCACCCTGCGCTTAGTGCCTGTTTTTCCATTTTTCATTATCAATCTGGTCATGGGCTTAACGCCGATTAAAACCTGGACATTTTACTGGGTGAGTCAACTCGGTATGTTGGCGGGTACATTGGTCTATGTTAATGCTGGTACCCAGATTGCCCAGATAGACAGTCTCGGCAGTATCATGTCATTTAACTTACTCGCTTCTTTTGCCTTATTGGGTATTTTCCCACTGATTGCCAAGAAAATTCTGGGCGTGGTCAAGGCCAAACAGGTTTATCAAGGCTGGAGCAAACCTAAACAGTTTGATCGCAATTTAGTTGTGATTGGTGCCGGTGCCGCCGGATTGGTGTCTTCTTATATTGCGGCGACAGTTAAAGCTAAAGTCACCTTGGTTGAAGCTCACAAAATGGGCGGCGATTGCCTCAATTATGGCTGTGTGCCGAGTAAGGCAATTATTCGTTCGGCAAAACTCGCCCAACATATGCGTGATGGTGTGAAATATGGTTTAAATGCCACTCAGCCCGAGTTTTCATTTAAGACGGTGATGCAACGGGTGCATAACGTTATCAAACAGGTTGAGCCACATGACAGCGTTGAACGTTATACCCAGCTCGGTGTTGAGGTTTTGCAGGGTTATGCAACGATTGTTGATCCATGGACAGTTGAGATAAAACATGATGACGGTCAAACTCAAACCTTGACCACGCGCAGTATTATTATTGCAACCGGTGCAGAGCCGCTGGTGCCCGATTTACCCGGCATTGACGATGTGGGTTATGTTACCAGTGATACGGTTTGGCAAAGATTTGCCGAATTAGACACTGTACCAAAACGACTGGTGGTATTGGGTGGTGGACCAATTGGTTGTGAATTGTCACAGGCATTTGCCAGATTGGGTGCTGATGTTACCCAGATTGAGCGCGGCGAGCGCCTGATGAGTCGTGAAGATAACGATGTTTCTGAACTGGCTGAAGCAGCACTCGCTGACAATGGCATTCGGGTTTTAACCAAGCATGAAGCGGTAGGTTTTGAGCGTGATGGTGATGACAAAGTCATGATTGTCAAAAGTGCCGCTGGTCAACAGCGTATTGTTTTTGATGAGCTGCTTTGCGCCATTGGCAGAAAATCGCGACTTCAAGGTTACGGCCTTGAAAACCTGGGTATTGAGAGCGAACGCACGATTCAAAGTAATGCCTTTCTGCAAACCCGTTTCCCTAATATTCTAACCGCCGGCGATGTCGCAGGTCCTTATCAATTTACTCATACTGCAGCCCATCAAGCCTGGTATGCATCGGTCAATGCTTTATTTGGTCAATTTAAAAAATTCAAAGCCGATTACCGGGTGATTCCCTGGGTGACCTTTATTGACCCAGAGGTCGCTAGAGTCGGTATCAACGAGCAGGAAGCGCGTGAGCAAAACATTGATTATGAAGTGACCCGATATGGCATTGATGACCTGGATAGAGCCATCGCCGATAGTGCGGCACATGGTTTTATTAAAGTGCTTACCGTGCCCGGTAAAGATAAAATCCTTGGTGTGACAATTGTCAGCGAACATGGCGGCGAGTTGCTGGCGGAGTTTGTGCTGGCGATGAAACATGGATTGGGACTCAATAAAATTCTAGGGACCATTCATCCTTATCCAACCTGGGTAGAAGCCAATAAATATGCAGCGGGAGAATGGAAACGTGCCCATGCGCCACAATGGGCATTTAAGGTTTTGGAGCGATTCTTTCGCTGGCAAAGAAGTTAATACAATGTTTCGCAAGCTATTATTATGTATAAGTTTAATGTGTTCAGGTAGTGCAGCCGCGCAGGCTTTTGATCATCAATTATGGGATGATCTTCTAAAACGCCATGTAGTGGTGATTGATGGTGGCCAAATCACGAAAGCAGATTATGCTGGTTTTCAAAGTCAGCGGCAGGATTTAAAGCAGTATCTGGATTCAGTTTCAATGGTCAGTCAGGCAGAGTTTGATAATTGGTCCAACGAGACACAGCTGGCATTTCTTATCAATGTCTACAATGCCTGGACAGTTGAATTGATCTTGACCAAATACCCTGATTTAAATTCGATTAAACAGTTAGGTGGTTTTTTCAGATCGCCGTGGAAAAAAACGTTTATTCCACTGTTTGACAGGGAGGTATCTTTGGATTATATCGAACATGACTTAATTCGGGGATCTGGTCGTTATAATGAATCACGGATTCACTTTGCTGTCAATTGCGCCAGTATTGGTTGTCCGGCACTCAGAAACGAGGCCTATACGGCTGAGTTGCTGGATGCTCAGTTAGAACAACAAACACAGCTTTTTTTGCAGGATAAAAAGCGTAATAGACTCGATGGTAATCGTTTGATGGTGTCTGAAATATTTAAATGGTATCGCAAAGATTTTGAGCAAGGTTGGCGTAATACCGGATCACTGACAGCATTCCTGGCGCTTTATGGCAAGGCTCTCGGGCTGGACTCAGATCAGCAAACAAAATTACAACAAAGTGAGATTGTCATTGCTTTTCTTGACTATGACTGGCAACTCAACGATACCCTATGAAATCGCTAGCCCTGATTGTACCTGTACTTAATGAAGCTGAAAATTTGACGTTTTTAGTTACCCTGCTATCGACGCTCAAACAATCACAAGACGAGATTGTTATCGTCGATGGCGGCAGTACCGATGGCTCACAGCAACTCCTTGCAGAGTTGAATCTGGAAACAGTATCAGCACCTAAAGGTCGCGCCAGTCAGATGAATGCTGGTGCCATGCATAGTGATGCCGATATTTTAGTGTTTTTACATGCTGATACTGAACTGCCAGCCAATGCATTGGACTTGATTAGAAAAGCGATTGCTGACGGTGCTGATTGGGGACGGTTTGATGTGCGAATTTCTGGTAAACACCCGATGTTACACATCATTGCCTTATTGATGAATTGGCGATCACGCTTAACCGCTATTGCCACCGGTGATCAAGTGATCTTCATGCGTCGTGAATTATTTAATGCCGTAGGTGGTTTTCCTGAACAACCCTTAATGGAAGATATTGAGATCAGCAAGCGTCTGAAAAAAATCAGCCGCCCGGCCTGTTTGTCTGACAAGGTCATCACATCCGGTCGCCGCTGGCAAAAACATGGGATATGGAAAACCATAGTGCTAATGTGGTGGCTACGATTTGCTTATTGGCGTGGTGTACCGGCATCAACATTGGCTGAGTATTACCGATGAAGCCGGTGCGGATAGTGATTATGGCCAAAGCGCCTCTGCCTGGTCTGTGCAAAACGCGACTAATTCCTGTTCTTGGACAAGAAGGTGCAGCGGCATTGGCCAGACAAATGCTGGCAAACACCATTGATATCGCATTAAAATCGGCTGTGGGTCAGGTTGAATGTTGTATAACGCCATCACCCGAATTTTTACCTGACTTAGTGACACGTTATCCGCCAGAGCTCAGTTGGAGTAAACAGGTCGATGGGGATTTAGGTATGAAAATGGCAGCCATTGTCAGCCGGGTGATAGACCAAGGTCAATCGGTTATTTTGATTGGTACCGATTGTCCAGGATTAACGACGCTACATATTCAAAATGCTGCACAATGGCTGCAACACGGTGACGCAAGTCTGATCCCGGTCGAAGATGGTGGCTATTGTTTGATCGGTCTCAATCACTATGCAGCAGAGTTATTTAGCACGATGCCGTGGAGTACAGATAAGGTGGCTGAAATAACACGTCAGCGTATTGTTGATCTGGGTTGGCGTTTATTTGAGACTGAGTCATTGTTTGATATTGATCTGCCGGCAGATTTATCCCGTCTTCAACCTGATTATTTGAACAATAATTAACCTTTTTATGCAGGAGGGTGTTATGCGTGAAGCAACAAGATTACAGTGGTCATTGTTATCGCTAAGAGTGAGCGTTTTTATCGTGATGTTGATGTGGACCCTGGATAAATTGATCCAGCCAGAACACAGCACTAAGGTCTTTGAAACGTTTTATGGCCTGGCAGGGCTGGGCAGTACGATTTTCATGATTATCGGTCTGATAGAGTTATTGCTCATTCTGGCCTTTGTTGCCGGTGTGTATAAACGGTTCACTTATGGGGTCGTTCTGCTTATCCATGGTGTTTCGACTTTTTCTTCATTCCAGCAATATCTGGATCCATTTAATAATCTGTTATTTTTTGCTGCATGGCCGATGTTGGCAGCCTGCGTTAGCCTTTACCTGTTACGTGATGATGATACGTTATTTGCTTATAAACAGACGCTAGACTGATATTGCCATTACAAGGTTATTTATTCAGGTTAACTATGTTGGTCTTTTGACAAAATTTTATCGGCTATGTCATCCAGTTCTTGGTTTGAGTATTCTTGAACCGGCATTTTTTTGATGACAACGATGGTCTGGCGTAGCTGTTTGATAAACAAGCGACAATTGCTGCACATCAAGGTGTGCATCAACACACCGGCTTTAGTTGACATGCTGCAATCACCATCAATAAATTGACTGGCTTGGTCATGAATATCTTTACAGGAAAACATGAATTTCATAATGGATTCTGGTGCTCATCAATAACTTTTTTAATAGCGAGTCGTGCCCGATGTAGCAAAACTCGTACATTGGACTGACTTACTTCGATGATGTTACAAATTTCAGTAAAATCCATACCTTCAATATCATGTAATACTAGGGCAAGTCTTTGGTTATCGGGTAGTTTTTCTATTTGAGCGTTGATGCTTTCCTGCAATTCATCACTTGATAGCAAGGCTTCTGGAGAGTCCTCATGCCAAGGTTGTTGTGGTGATGACCAGCTGCCGTTAGCTTTAAAAGTATCGACATCAGGATTTTGCCAGTTCAAATCCAGTGAGCTATGCCGTGCCTCGCGCAGTCTTCTCGTTTTGGCTTTATTAATAACAATTTGTGTCAGCCAGGTTTGCAGGCTCGAACGTTGTTGAAACCCCGTTATTGATGATAGAACCGTTTCCCAGGCATCTTGAACAATTTCTTCGGCAAAAGCATCACCAACAATCGATTTCGCAACAAAAACCAGCTTGGTATGATAACGCCTGACAATCAAGCGGAATGCTTCACGGTCACCTGCTTGCAGTTTTTCAATAAGTGATATTTCGTTAACAGTTGTCATGGTTGCGTTGATTAAGTGGTTTTTATCTAATGAGAGTTTTGTTATCAACTATGGCGTCGAGTATAACGAAAAGTCATGCGTAGTTTCCATAAACTTTTCTGGGACAAGTGATTCAGCCCTTCAGTTTGCGGTAACCAATCTACTACGGCCTCGGCTGGCTTCGGTGTCTTCATCCTGATACTTCACAGCATCAGTAGCCTTGGGCAGAGAGTCCCAGAGCTCACGGGGTAATGTGCGTGATCTTCACACTTATACCTGCCACATTTACGTCCATAGCTTCCGTGTAAGTATTGGGCTTTGACAATACTGGCTGCCTCACCCGTTATGACGCCTCCGAGGCACTACATGGAACGATGCGATAGCGAGTAAGTAGTGCAGTTATTACATCCTCGCCCCGTCAGTCGTTTGAGAGCCAAAGTGACAGCGAGGTGACGAGGACGGCGGAGGCAAATGGTCGTCAACGCACGGAGTGGAATTAAGTCATGGATGACTTAATTCTTTCGCGAGTACGGTGACTCGCTGGGTATGCGATTTCTGTTCGTCAGGCCAGTGTTTTGCTTTCCGTTTTCTTCAGATTTCACCTCACGGTCAACACCCTTGCTTGCGGTTCAGCTAGTGATTCCTGTTAAAGGCTCACAGAGAACTTTCACTTTCGGTCAGCACCGCCTAGATCGAAACAGTGCCCGTCAAGACGCTACGTGCCATGCTCGGCGCACTATAAAAAAAGCCGCTAAAACAATACGGTTTATTTAATAAACAACATTTCACGGTATTTAGGCAATGGCCATAAGTCATCAGCCACTTCACCTTCTAACGTATCAACATGTGAACGAACTTTATCCATCAAGCCACGAATGTCGTTAGCACAGAAGTTCATGTGTGCTTCGATTGAATCGAAGTCATGTTTTGCAATCACTTTTTCAAGCTCAGCAACAGCTGCAACCATGGCATTTGTTTCTGTTGCGATAGACGTCGGAATAGAGTTATCCATTTCAACACCTAAATCAGCCATGCTTGCGTTTGTCATTGCAAGATCAGCTAGACAATGTGTTGATGCTGGGTATATCAAGGTTTTAGCCATTTCGATAACTAATTTAGCTTCAACTTCGATCGATAAGATGTATTGCTCTGCATACACTTCAAAACGACTTTCAAGCTCAACATTTGATAGAACTCCAGTGTTTGCGAATAAATCTTTAATGGAGTCTTCACGAAAGAACGGCAGTGCATCGGCTGTTGTTGGCAGGTTTAATAAACCACGTTCTTCAACCGCTATTCTATGCCATTCAGCCGAGTAGCCGTCACCACCAAATATAACATTGCCATGTAATTCCATTAATTGTTTAAGCACTGCAAGTACAGCAGTTGCTTGATCATTGCCTTTTGCAAGTTCAACTTCAAGTGCGTCAGCAACCCAGTTTAATGAATCAGCTAACATGGTGTTCATGGCAACTAATGGACCAGATACAGATTGTGATGAACCAACCGCTCGGAATTCAAAACGGTTACCTGTAAACGCAAATGGAGAAGTACGGTTACGATCACCAGGATCACGCTCAAATTTAAGAATTTGAGCTAAACCAAGATCCATTTCGCCACCTTTTTCAGATGTCGCAATTTTGCCATCTTTAATGTCTTGGAATACTTGTTCTAATTGTGAGCCAAGGTAGACAGATAAAATAGCAGGAGGTGCTTCATTTGCACCTAAACGGTGGTCATTTGATGCTGATGCAATAGTGGCACGCAATAAAGGACCGTATTTATGAACACCACGAATAACGGCACCACAGAACAACAGGAAGTTAAGGTTGTCATGCGGTGTGCTACCGGGATCGAGCAAGTTGCCTTGAGTGGCATTACCTACAGACCAGTTAACGTGTTTACCTGAACCATTGATGCCAGCAAATGGTTTTTCATGTAGTAATAACATGAAGCCATGTTTTTTCGCTGTAGCCTTCATCAAAGTCATCATCAATTGTTGATGATCAGCAGCAATGTTAGCTGCTTCATAGTAAGGCGCAATTTCAAACTGACCTGGTGCGACTTCATTGTGATGTGTTTTAGCAGGAATACCCAGGCGGTATAGTTGATCTTCGAGATCTTGCATGAACACTTGGACGCGAGCAGGGATTGCACCAAAATAGTGATCATCAAATTGTTGGCCTTTAGCAGGTGATGCACCAAAAAGGGTACGGCCGGCTAATAATAAGTCTGGACGTGCATTAGCAAAGTTAGAGTCAACAAGGAAATATTCTTGTTCAGCACCACAGCTAGCATTTAATGGGGCAATTTCAGTTTCGCCCATCAGTGTAAGTACACGACGACCTGCTTTATCCATCGCTGCATTTGAACGCAATAATGGAATTTTCTTATCTAAGGCTTCACCAGTCCAGGACATGAACACACTTGGGATCATTAACGTTGAACCGTTTTCAGTGTGCATAATGAATGCTGGGCTAGTTGGATCCCAGGCAGTATAACCACGCGCTGCATTGGTCATACGTAAACTACCGTTAGGGAATGAGGACCCATCCGGTTCGCCTTTAATTAACAGGCTGCCAGAGAATTCTGTGATGGCATTACCTTCAGAATTAGTAATAATAAAACCGTCGTGTTTTTCGGCAGTAATATTGGTCATTGGGTAGAAAATATGTGAAAAGAATTTAACGCCTTTAGACATCGCCCAATCTTTCATTGCCGCAGCAACAACCTCAGCATGAACGACATCTAAAGGAGCACCTGTTTGCACCGTTTGTTTTACTGCCTTGAATGCGCTTTTAGCAAGTGACTCTTCCATTTTTGCAAGATTGAAGACATCGGTTGCCCAGATTTTTGACAAAGGCTCAGGTGCTGCGACTGACGTCGTTTTGCGATTAGTTATGTGAGAAATCGCCTGGAAGCGAGATTCATTTCCACTCATTTCAATATCCTAAAGTTTATGTTTATTTAAGTTCTGTAGATTAACGAGTCTGGGCTGTTTTGAGGACAGTATCCGAGAAGTTGTTTAATCACGACTAAGCTAGTTTTTGTCTAAGCCATGGTTACAGATTGCACTTAAAGCAATATTCAGACCAAATCCGTGTTAAATGGTCAAATTAAGAAAAATATATTTTATACCAATAAAATCATACCAATAAAATCGGCAGAGTTGTTGTTCTATGAGGAATAAAGAATGGCTGTTCGATCACGATAGTCACCCCATTATGGTGCATTAAGCACCATAATAGGGCGTCTATTGTGGTTTAGTTGGCTTTTTTCAGAAACTTGGTAAGCAAAACGAGTCGAGTTCCGTTTACCCGTCCTTCGATATGTTCAGGATTGTCTGTTAAAGAAATATTTTTGACTAAGGTACCGCGTTTTGCAGTGAAATTTGCGCCTTTTACATCAAGATCTTTAATTAAAGTGACACTATCACCTGCAAATAATTGAGCACCGTTGCTATCAAATGACGGTTCGTTATCTGATGTGGCGGCTTGCATAGTGGCTTCTGCCCATGCTTGCGTTTCGTCATCAAGATAAAGCATATCGAGCAGATCTTGTGCCCACGCTTGATCTTGGCTTAGTTGTTTTAACATGCGCCATGACATCACCTGAACCGCTGGCACAGGTTTCCACATGGCATCATTTAAGCAGCGCCAGTGATTGGCATCAACAGCAGAAGCATCATTAATTTGAGTTAAACAGGCATCACATAGCAGCACACAGTTATCAGGATCAGCATTAGTATTTGGCGGAACCTCATACACAGATAAGTTATCTTCTGAATTACAAAGTTCACATTTAGACTCACTTCTTTGTAGTAGTGTTTGCTTGGTTGTCATAATTAGGAAAAGACCTTTTTAAAGTGCTAGAGATAAAAAATAGCCGCCATTATCGCATACTTAATGTAAGGATTTATGCTTATTGATAATAAGCAGGGTGAGCATCTAGATGTTATTATTAGCCAGTGTTCGATACGTTTATGGAGAGAGAGAATGAATAATAGTAAAACCACAGTGGTTCTTGTCGTTTCTATCACATTGACAGTCTTTGTCTTATTCGCCATTTGGTCAGGTGTGCAACCTAGCAATGAAGGTTATAAAACTAAGACCGAGGGTGTTGTTAGTGCTGAGCCAGCATCTGTGGAAGTTATGAAAATGACGGAAGTTGTTGATGAGTCAGCTACTATGGAACAGCCCGTTGTAGTAGCTGTGGCACCTGAAATTAAACAAACAATAGTAACTGCTCCTGCTCCTGCTCCTGCGGACACAGCAACGGTGGCGTCAATGGTTGAAGATACCGCCACTGCGGTTGTTGATAATGCGACTGAAACAACAGAAACAGTGGCAGAACAAGTAGAAGCTGTTGTTAATAACAATAATAAAGAAAATGAAGTTGAAGGCGCATTATATAGCGTCGTTGAAGGTAACAAGCTCGATGCAAACAGCTACCAAGGCTTTAAGTTGTATCGCAATTGGTGTGCTCGCTGTCATGGCACTTATGGGCAAGGCATGGTTGGTCCAAACTTGGCGGATAGCTTGAAAATCATTTCTGAAAAACAATTCTTCGATACGGTAGAGAATGGTAAAACAGGTACGATTGGTAGCATGCCTAGTTGGAAAGCCAACGTTCAAGTCATGGAAGGTCGCGATCAGCTTTATGCTTACTTAAAAGCACGTTCTGATGGTGCGATTGGCGAAGTTAAACCCAAAAAACAATAAAGATAGACACAATAAAAACACATTAATTAGCCCCTTTTTCCGGGGGCTTATTTTTATCTCTTTTCTAAGGTCACTTATGACAGAACACACATTTATTAAAGGCAAAGATCGCGATCTTGAATCGAGTATTGCCACCATGGAAGCGAAACTTAAATTGTTTGGCTTTGATGTGGAGCAGGCATCATGGTTGAATCCGGTCAGCAATGTTTACTCTGTTCATATTCGAGATAAAAGCTGCCCTTTAATGTTCACCAATGGTAAGGGTAGTAGCGAGAAGGCCTGTTTAGCCAGTGCCTTGGGTGAATATTTTGAACGCTTGAGTTGCAACTATTTTTTTGCCGATTTTTATCTTGGTGAAAAACATAGCAATAGTGACTTTGTGCATTATCCCAATGAAAAGTGGTTTGATTCTGATGGAGACATCATGCCGGAAGGCTTGATGGATAAGTCATTGTGGCAGCACTTTGATCCTGACAATGAGCTTACACCAGCAAAATTATTTGATACCAACTCAGGCACAGGCGAACGTGGAATTTGTGCGGTGCCATATCAACGTTTGCGTGATAGTGAACATATTTATATTCCAATCAACGTCATTGGTAATATTTTTGTCAGCAACGGCATGTCAGCCGGTAACACTCAAAACGAAGCGCGTGTTCAGGGCTTATCTGAGGTGTTTGAGCGCTATGTTAAAAACAAAATTATTGCCGAAGGTATCTGTTTACCAGACGTGCCTGAAGTGGTTATCGATCGTTTCCCCAAAATCAAAGCAGCAATTGAAGAATTACGTGGTCATGGTTATGGCTTAAAAGTCGCTGATGCCTCATTAGGTGGGCAATTCCCTGTGATGAGCGTGACCTTAATCAATCCGAAAGATGGTTCGGTGTTTGCCTCATTTGGTGCGCACCCGAGTTTTGAAGTGGCATTAGAGCGTACGGTCACTGAATTATTACAAGGCCGTGGTTTGGATCAATTAGATGTATTCCACCCACCCACATTTGATCTTGAAGAGGTCGCTTCACCCGCCAACCTGGAAATGCACTTCATCGATTCTAGTG
This sequence comes from Gammaproteobacteria bacterium, assembly GCA_029210875.1. GTDB lineage: Bacteria > Pseudomonadota > Gammaproteobacteria > Nitrosococcales > Methylophagaceae. Next base: position 15,346 of record JARGFJ010000013.1, read on the forward strand.
GCTATATTTCCAATGACTTTTTCCGCAGTACGCCTGATTATGACTTCTTTGATTGGGATCATGATGATGCGACCGCCGATGAATTTAACTATCTGTCAGAAAAAATCCATGACATGGGTTTTGATATTTACATTGCCGACTACAATCATTTAGATGTTTATGCCTGCCGAATTTTGGTGCCGGGCATGTCTGATATATACCCCGTAGATGAATTGGTGTGGGAAAACAATAACGAAGGTGCGTTGTTCCGACAAGATTTATTAACACTGCCAAACGGTAATCCTGAGCACTGGCTCGCTATTTTAGAGCGTCTAGAGGAAGGTGGTTATAACGATCAAACTCCGGTGGCACCATTTATTGGTCTTGCACCCGATCCGGGGACTTTATGGGCTGAAATTCGCCTTGGTGAAATTAAAGCGATGCTATGTTTGGCTGCTCAAGATCAACAAGCGATAGACTGGATTGATTGGTGTTTGGCATTAGATCAAGCAAGCGAAGCGACAATTCGCCATTATCGTTGTATCAAAGCTCTGTTAGAAATCAAATGGCATGATGAGCGTGACTATGATGAGTACAAACATGGCTTAGCCATGATGTATGGCCAGGATAATGTTGATGCAGGCATTGCGATAGTTGAAGGTGAAACGTTATTCTACAATTTGCATTGTCCCGGTTTAAGTTTGGAAGGCTTTGAACGCCACAATGCGTTGTTGGCTGGATATGAAAAGTTGCAGAAAGCGAAGGTTGAAAATTGGCGGTAGTTTGCAAGACTAAGGAATGACAGTGTTGTTGTTATCCCAAGTTAGGGTTAAGTAGAAATAATTCGATTAAATAAGCGAACAAATAACAGCATACACAAGATAGGCAGTAACACCATTACCAAGACAAATTCTGCCAATAAATAAACAGCGGCTTTAACCGCTGTTTGCGAGTGTTGTTGTATTTTGTTTAGACCTTGTTCAATGTCCAAGCTGTTTTTTAGTCCATCCCACCAGCTACGGTCGGTTTTAGAGTGTTGATGTGTGTACTGCTGTACTTCAGTATGGGTATTTTCTAATACGTTTACTGCATTCTCACGCTGTTGGCTCAACGCCATTTGAACCTGATAACTGACTAATACTGACACTGGCACCATCAGACGTAGAATGGTGAGGACAATAACCAGTTTAAGCAAAACTTTTCTTACAACGTTATTGGTTATGGGCAGGATATACACCACTAACATAACAATTATGCTTACTGCTAAGCCAAACTGAATAAATGGTTTATCTGATAGTAATAAGATAATTTGTTGTATACCTAATGATGCCGATGCCAGTAATAAAATGCTTGAAAATTGTTCAATCAGATCGTTGAGCGGATCAAGTATTTCGCCGGGTGTTAATGTTAAGCCGACACCCATGGGCTCGATAGATAGCTCAGTGCCTTGTGCCACAGAAAGAATAGCATTAAGTCCTCTGGCCAGAGCAAAAACGGTAATGGTAATCTGTAGCATTTTGCTGAGTTGGTCATCAATGCCAAGGCTCATGGGTATTAAAGATATGGCCAAAGCCAACACCATGATGAGTAATGGAATGCGATGTTGTTTGATCATCAGAGTGTCTAATTAGTTGCTTGTAGTGCCGAGACCAAAGCTACCTTTTTCTTCGATGTTGATATAAGGCATTAATGTGCCAACATCGAGCTTGGCTTTGAACAAATAATTTAATTGATCACGTTGGCCGGTTAATAGTTGATTTAATAAACGTGCACTGCCAAACAGATCGGGGCTCGCTTTAATTACGATATCTGCGGTGCCATAACCTGCAATGTGAGGCAGGTTGGGCTCTGCGCCGGTTAGAATACGGTTGCCTTCAATTTCGACTGAATAACTCATTCCAACTAATGGCAAGGCAATTCGGTTTGGATTGACAACTCGCAAGCCAATATTAAACTGCGGTGCCAAGCCTGTTGATTCCGGTGCCAAGGTAAACGATGTAATAGAGACCTGTGGTTTTTCATAGCTCGGGGTGAGGCTGGCACACGCCGTTAATAATAGTATCTGTATCACGATAAATACATTTTTTAAACGGCGCATGCTTCTTCTCCCAGTAGGCTATAGTTTTAGTTTACCTCGCTTTGACATCGTAAACATTACAATTACACCTGATGCTTATGACGCCTGGGCTAATTGTTGTTGATTGATCACACGATTAACACCATTAAACAAAGCCTTGATAGCGGCAGAGGTGATATTTTTATCCTGACCAATACCAAATAAAGCATCACCATCACCGACTTTAATGTCAACATAACAGACGGCAACAGCATCAGAACCTGCACCTATGCCATGTTCATGATAATCAACGACCGTGATAGTTTGACCTATTTGTGTTGATAAAGCGTGAGCTGCAGCGTCAACAGGACCATTACCTTGTCCGGATAACACCATCTCCGTTTTATCATAATGGGCACTAATACCAGTGGTGACTTTATCTTTATCATTACTTACTTTACTGCTGTGATAGCGATAAGGCGTTTCAACCGCAAGGTATTCTTTATCGAATAAGCTCACGATATCGCTAGCGGTAATTTCCTTGCCAACATCATCACTGACTTTTTGTACTATTTTGCTAAATTCAATTTGCAAACGACGTGGTAGTTCGAAGCCTGTTTGTTGTTGTAATAAAAAGCTGACACCACCCTTGCCAGACTGACTATTAACACGGACAACGGCATCGTAACTACGGTTGATATCTGCCGGATCAATCGGTAAATACGGTACTTGCCAGATGCCATTTGGATCCTGCTGAGCAAAGCCTTTTTTGATCGCATCCTGATGTGAGCCAGAAAACGCAGTAAACACTAACTCACCTGAATAAGGATGTCTTCGGTGGACAGGTAAGTTAGTGCATTGTTCATAAACCTGACGAATAACATCAATATTGGTGAAATCCAACTCGGGATGTATACCTTGTGAATAAAGATTTAAAGCAAGGGTAATCAAGTCAACATTACCGGTGCGTTCACCGTTGCCAAACAAACAACCTTCAACCCGATCAGCACCTGCCATTACAGCAAGCTCAGCTGCCGCAACTGCGGTACCACGATCATTATGGGGGTGCACACTTAACACAATGCTATCGCGTCGATCCATGTTGCAATGCATCCATTCAATTTGATCGGCATAAGTATTGGGTGTTGCCATTTCGACCGTTGCCGGCAAATTGATGATCATTTTATGGTCAGGTGTGGGTTGCCAAACTTCAGATACGGCATCACAGACTTCTTTAGCAAATTCAATTTCGGTACTTGAAAAGGCTTCGGGTGAATACTGATATACCCATTCGGTTTCAGGCTGTTTGGATGTGTAGTCTTTTACCCATTGTGTACCTCGTTCAGCAAGCGCCTTTACGCCAGCTTTGTCGGTGTTATAGACAATGTGTCGAAAGTCAGGTGCAGTAGGGTTGTACATATGCACTATCGCACGACGAGCACCTTTAAGTGATTCAACTGTTCGTGCAATCAAGTCTTGACGTGCTTGGGTTAACACCTCAATCGTCACATCATCAGGAATATGGTTTTCGTCGATCAAACGACGCACAAAATTAAAGTCAGTATCAGATGCTGAAGGGAAACCAACTTCGATTTCTTTAAAGCCAATCTCGACCAATGTTTTGAAAAAACGCATTTTAGTATCGACCGACATCGGATCAATCAAAGCTTGATTACCATCACGCAGATCTGTGCTCATCCAAACCGGGGCATGTTGAATAGTGTTATTGGGCCATTGACGATCTGTTAATTGAATTGGCACAAATGCACGATATTTTTGTTGTGGATGAGTGATCATGATGGTGTCCTCGAAATTTGATAAATCATTGTCTGAAAGTGTGCGTTTATTTGATCTGCTTAGGTGGGTAAACCTAATTAGTGTGTCGTCATCGCCGGATCACTTTTGATGATGGGTTGAATGTCGATTCAAATAGCGCTTTTGGCTTTTAACGCTACCGGTTTCAGGTATGGAAATAGTATAGAGGAAGACGATTGAAATTAAATTGCAAATATTTTGATATTAGCGGTTTTATGGGAATATAATTCTTTTTTATGGTATTTTTATGAAACTAAATTTCTAGTTAATGTTTATTGGTGAAATTATGACTGAATTAGATCGTTATGACCGCTTGATTTTAGATACCGTACAAAAGCAAGGCAGAATCTCTAATCAGGAATTAGCCGAAACGATTAACTTGTCACCTTCATCGTGTTTAAGACGTGTTAAACAACTAGAACAAAGTGGTTTGATCGATGGTTATGTTGCGTTGCTTAATGCTAAAAAGTTAGGTTTGACCTTAATGGCATTTATTGGGATCAGTATGGACAAACACACGCCAGAGCGCTTTACGGCATTAGAAGATAGCTTGGCGAGTTATCCAGAAGTGTTGGAGTGTCATTTAATCACGGGTCAGTCAGCAGATTATTTGCTGAAAGTGATTGTGGGTGACATGGATGCCTATCAACAATTCTTATTACAAAAGCTAACTAGAATAGACGGTGTGACCGGCGTACATACATCATTTGTATTGAAATCGGCAATCAATAGTACAGCCTTGCCCGTGAGTTGAATTAGCCGCATTTTGACCTGATTATTCCGGTGGTTTTTATACCGTTATCCTTGTTTAAAAGCATAAATTTATAAGCGAATCAAGCAGCTATATTTACGGTTTATTTAAACGAGATCAGTTCATCAAAATAACACTAACAACTTTGCTTTAATTACTGTATCCTCTCGCTTCTTGTTGGGTGCTGAACTCGCCCTGCAAGTTGGTGTGGAGCGGTAGTTCAGCTGGTTAGAATGCTGGCCTGTCACGCCGGAGGTCGCGGGTTCGAGTCCCGTCCGCTCCGCCATTTTTCTTCTGTTCATATGTAATCAGACTGTTAAACTCACCAGGGCTGCTGAGCGCTGTTTCTTATCCAGTATTCAGGTTATTTACTTATGCCTGATAAGGTTCGGTTCGTTTGCCAATTGTTAGCCGTATTGAATGGAATAAATGGTAAACGACAGGTACTAGTAAAAGACTCACTAACAGCGAGAAACTCAATCCCCAGACAACGGTTATAGCTAGCGGTTGCAACATTTCCGCACCATCACCCCAGCCCATTGCCAGTGGAATCATACCAACGACAGTACTAATTGTTGTCATCAATATCGGCCGTAAGCGAAGTCGAGCAGCGGTGATGATTGCTTGATTAATGTCATGGTGTTGTCGGCGGTTTTGTTCGATATATTCAACTAATAAGATGGCATTATTGACTACGATACCAACCAACATGATTAGTCCTAACCAAACAGGCATAGATAAGGGCAATGCCAGGAAATCAATGGCTAATGCCACACCGACAGCGGCAAAAGGCACACTGAGAATGATGATGAGTGGATTGAGCAGAGATTCATATTGAATAGCCATAACGACAAACACTAAAAACAATGCCAGCAATAACAATATGGTGGTTAATTGTTGTTGCGCATCTAGTGTTTGTTGTGAGCCGCCATCATACAAAGTGTAACCCTCTGGCAGACTGATTTTTTGGCGTAATTGTTGTAGTGACAGCAATGCTTCGCCAAGGGTTGTACCTTCAGTAAGTGAAGCTGTCAGATCAACAATGCGCATTTGGTTTTCACGTTTAATGGTGCTTGCAGAATCAAGTAGCTTTATAGAACAGACGGAACCAAGATATATTGCTTGTGAGCGTTCGGTGGCAGGAAATAAAATGATCGATTCCAGATCTTGTGGGTTGGTCATGGTCGATTGTGCCAAGCGAAGCCTAATATCATACGTTTTATCACCATCAATAAAGTCACTAATTGTGATGCCCTCTAAAGCAACTTGAGTTGCTTGTTTAACATCTTGTAGATTTACACCGAGCAATGCTGCGCGTTCACGATCTAAGGTTATCGCTAATTCAAACTGTTGTTCTTCGGCAGAATGACTGACGTTACTCAGGCCTGGAATGCGTTTCATTTTGTCAGTGATGTCATTTGCAAGCGATTTCAAGGTTTGATAATGCTCTCCTTGTAGTCGCAAACTAATATCATCGTCGCCACTATTTGTTCTAATACCTCTTATGCCACGTTGTGACATACGAACTTCAAAGCCAGCAAGTTGGTGTTGAGTGATGAGTTGGTTCATGTTTTTAATCCATTCACCACTACTTATTTGTCGCGCCAGCATCGGTTTTAATTGAACGGTAATGGAGGCTCGGCTTGGCGTTTCACGTTGCGAACGACCATACACTGAACCACCTAGCAAGGTATAAACGGTTGCAGTTTCTGGCTGTTGTGCAAATAGCTGTTCAATGAGCTGGGTACGTTGATCCATCTCATCTAAGGAAATACCTGAATCAGCAATGATTCTGACAGTGATTCTGCCATCATCCAGCTTTGGTAGAAAAATTTGTTTGCCACTAACAAATACAGGATAGGCAACAATCAAACTAATTATAAAAGCGGCAATAACCAGCAGTCTATAACCCAGTAAAAAATCAATTAGTTTTGCATAGCCTGTTTGTAAAAGTTCGATGCTACCATCGATGAACCGTCGAATAGCCGAGTGGGGTTGATTGCTCACACGTGCTGCAAAAGCAGGGACCAAGGTTAAGGCAATAATTAAGGAAGCAAAAATAGCGGCTGAAATAGTGACGATTAATTCGCTAAATAATAAGCCGGTTAGCCCTCCGATAAATAGGAAAGGCAACACAGCTGATAAATTAGTTGATGTTGCTGCAACAATAGCGCCACTGACTTCATTGGCAGCATCTGTACTGGCGTCCAGATTAAATTGCTTATCTTTTTGATGACGAGAGATGTTTTCAAGCATAACTATTGTGTTATCAACCAGCATGCCTACACCTAAAGCCAGGCCACCTAAAGTCATGACATTAAGTGTTAAACCACCTAAACCCATCAAGATACAGGTGAACATGATAGCGATTGGAATAGCACTGCCGATGATTAGTGTGCGCCGTAAATTACCAAGAAACAGGTAAACCACAGACATGGCTAACAATGCACCACTGATAGCCGCCAAGATGGCATTTTGTAATGATTGAACAATATAGATTGATTGATCACCGATGGAGGTAATTGTGATGTCTTCGGGTAGAATGTTTTGAGTATGTAGCCAGGCCAACCTTTGTTTAACGACATCGACGACAGCGGTTGTATTGGCTCGAGCTCAAGCAACCGTCCAATTTAGCAACGAGTTCGCCTTTTGTAACTTTGTCACCTTCATAAAAAGGTAAGGTCGTAATTTGACCTTCTTCCTGATTATAAATTTGAATTTCGCGTAATGCTGTTAATGTACCCGAGCGCTGGCGTTGAATACTGATGGTTTTTGTTTGTGCCGTGACAACTTCGACCAAGTGTGGTTTTTCAGGCTTATTGTTCGCGGTTGACGTTTGCTGATTACAACTGAGTAGGCTAAGGCTAATGAGACATAAAATGATAAAACGCATGGCCACTCTACTCGAAACGCTAATGAATGTTATAAGACGATTGCTGTGATTCTAACCTTTAAATATGTCATTGTATCGCTTTCAATTGTGGAAATAATGTGCAAGCGCTTTAGATTACGTTTTAAGCAACGACAGACGGGCTTTTACAAAGTCATCATATCTGAAAGTGATAAGGTATTAATTTTAGTGGTAGTGGCAGCGATTTTCTTGTCCTGCTCGGTGTTATAACCCCAATCTGCAAAATATAGCTCAACATTAGCTAAGCGTGAATCACTAATAACGTTACTTAATGTTGGAAGACGATCTTCAACGAACAAAATGGATTGCTGTGGATGTGTGGCTAATAGGTCGGCCAGAATGTGCTGTTTGCTTAAGCCTCGATCAAGCCCGTAGACGTGTTGCTCTGGAACCGAAATGGAATTGGCTTGCAAGATCTGGTGAACAAAACGTTCTTGTTTAGTGGTGATGATATAACACTGGCTGGATTCAATCTGCTGAAGTTTGTCAGCGATGCCATTAAACAAAGGATTCATCGCAATCCATTCATTTATGTTTTCATTGATCCAGTGATCGCGCGTTTGGCCAAATTGTTGTTTTAATTCATCACTATTTAATTGATCACGGCGTAGTAGCTGTGAAATTAAATGAGAGAAATTAGTTAATAACCGTTGTGCGCTACTACCTTCAAACAGGATACGAACGATTAATATTGCTTCATAGCCTGTTTCCATGACGGGACGAACCTGTCTAAAAAGTTCTGAGATGTGCTCAGGCATAGTATCAGGCATATCCGACCATAAGGAACTGGCAACTTTCCAGCCTGTTATGCCGGTTTCAACAGCACTATCACAGATAACACCATCAAAATCCAGCGCATAAAGACGATGTGGCATGCTTATTTTAATAAGCAGTGTTTAGTGAAATCCCCAGCTTCGTTAACTGACCAGTCACCTTTTGGTTTTTCTTTCATATTGGCACACCAGGCATCACTGCCTACCTCAGGAGAGCACGCTGTGAAAGATAGAACTGCTGCCAAAGCAAGAAAAATCGCAAACGGTTTTTTAGCTGATGTCATATTGAATTCCTTTGTTTTTAATATTTATCTAGATACTCGGGTTTGACCATTAACGGTCATTAAGCGAACACGATCACCGGCATAGAAGGGGTGAGCTGGATCATGTTTTTGTACGATAGCAATAGTTTCATTGGTTTTATTCAAACGTATTACTAACTCAATACCTTGGCTTTTAGTTACTTCTTCTTCAAGTGCACTACCAGCAAGACCACCGGCTACAGCACCTACTACGGTCGCAATGGCCGCTCCCTTGCCATCACCAATTGAACTACCAGCGACACCGCCCACAGCACCGCCAGCAATCGTTCCAATAGGTGTTTTAGTGCCTTCAATTACCACCAATCGAGTTTCTTCTACGATACCATATTGTACCGATTGAACCTGCCTGGCATCGTCACGAGAATAGCTATCGCCTTGTAAATTGCTGGCACAGCCGGTCAACAATGAGGCAAAGAGTATGCTAATTACAAGCAAAAAGCGTTGATATTTCATAATGGTGCCTCACAATAAATAGCGGTTAGTCTATGAACTTGGACAGTGTGATTGCTCATTTTATTCCTGACTAAACACTATTTTGCCATTAAAAATAGTGTGACTAACTTGATTTTGGAATAACCAGCCTGCAAAAGGACTGTTCTTGCCTGCACTGATGAATTCGCGTGGGTTACATTCATAATGAGAATTGGGATCAAAAATACATAAATCAGCAGCACTACCCACGTTGAGATGGCCGGCATCAATACTCAGAATATCAGCAGGCTGACAAGTCAGGCTTGCGATGGCCTGCATTAGCGTTAACTCTTCATCATCAACCAATTTCATCGTTAATGGCAACATGGTTTCAAGTCCAGAAATACCGGGCATTGTCTCGGCAAAAGGCCCTAACTTGGCATCGTTATCGAGCGGTTGATGGTTAGAGCTGATCGCAGAAATAACGCCATCACGTAAGCCTTGTTGAAGTTGGTCTCTATCACGGGTGCTACGAAGCGGTGGTAGTACATGACTTAAACTATCGTAATTGCCTATATCATGTTCACTTAAGTGTAGGTGATGGGGGCTGACATCAGCCGTTACCGGCAAGCCTTGCTTCTGTGCGTCGCGAATCATGTTTACCGCTTTACCAGTGGATATGTTATGGAAGTGTGCACTAACACCAGTCTTTTCAATCAATAAAAGGTCACGCGCGATAGCAATGGTTTCTGCGGCTTCAGCTATGCCACCTAAGCCTAGTCTGGTGCTGACTGTGCCTTCGTGAATACAGCCTTGTGCTTGTAGCCACGGATCGGACGCATTGATAAATAAGGTTAAATCAAGCGTAGCAGCATATTCCATTGCTCGGCGTAGAATCAGGGTATTTTTAATGGGACGCATGCCATTACTGATGCCGATGCAGCCGGCTTTTTTCAAAGCCAGCATTTCACTTAATAAATCGCCTTGCAGGTTTTGGGTAAGAGCACCGATAGTGTAGACCATGGCTCTTCCTGCTTTTTTGGCGCGATCTTCGATCAATTCGACAACTGCTGGGGTATCAATAACCGGTGCTGTATCTGGAGGAATACATAATGAGGTGATACCACCTTTGACCGCTGCCCGAGTTTCACTGTCAATAGTTGCTGTATGTTCCTGGCCTGGCTCGCGTAATCTCGCACATAAGTCGATTAGACCTGGACATACAATTTGACCTCTAGCATCAATTATTTGGTCGGCTTCGAAGTCAGCAAGCTCATCTGCAATAGCAATAATTTTGCCATCACTAATAAAAATATCATGATGACTATCCATTTGGCTGGCAGGGTTGATTATTCGCCCATTAGCGATGCGTAGTTTCATAATTAAATCTCGTGTAGTTCTGACTGTGCACCGAGTGCCATTGACATGACGGCCATACGCACCGCTATGCCGTGAGTGACTTGCTCTAAAATGACTGATTGTGGCCCGTCAGCAACAGCAGAAGCAATTTCAACACCGCGATTGATCGGACCGGGATGCATAACAATGGCATCAGGTTTGGCAAAACTAAGTTTTTCTTCGGTCAAACCAAAACAATCAAAATATTCTCGCGAACTCGGCAACAAGGCACCTTTCATTCTTTCTAGTTGTAAGCGTAAAGTAATCACTACGTCGACATCTTTTAGGCCGCTTTCCAAATCATGATAAACATGTAAGCCCAAGGTTTGACAATCGCTGGGTAATAAGGTTTTTGGACCTATAACGCGAATTTCACCAACACCCAAAATACTTAATGCCTGAATCTGTGAGCGAGCAACCCGTGAGTGCAAAATATCCCCAATGATAGCGACGCGTAAGTCAGGAAAATGTCCTTTGTGACGGCGAATAGTAAACATATCGAGCATTGCTTGCGTTGGATGGGCATGACAACCATCACCTGCATTAATTACGCTGACATGAGGAGCAACATGTTGCGCAATAAATTCTGCCGCGCCACTTTGATTGTGGCGCACTACAAACATATCGGTATGCATTGACTCAAGGTTGTGCAATGTATCTAGTAAGCTTTCGCCTTTAGAGGTTGCTGAGGTATTAATATTGAGGTTCATCACATCAGCAGATAAACGTTTAGCAGCAAGCTCAAAAGTGGTTCTAGTGCGGGTACTGTTTTCAAAGAACAGATTGACGATAGTTTTACCGCGAAGCAGGGGCACTTTTTTTACATGGCGTGTCGAAATGCCAGAAAATTGTTCGGCTCGATCCATGATTTCGGTGAGTAATGGTTTTTTCAAACCCTCAATGGTCAGAAAATGTCGAAGTTGACCTTTAGCCGTTAGCTGATTATTGGTCATCTCCTTAGGCCTCACTTGACTTGATCACTAGTTGTAAGCCATCAGGGTTAGTTAATTTAATGTGCTGATTTTTGTCTAGGCTAACTGATTGACCAATAATATCGGGTTGGATCGGTAGCTCTCGTCCACTGCGTTCAATTAGGGTTGCAAGGGTGACGCTGGCGGGGCGACCATAATCAAAGATTTCATTAAGTGCGGCTCGGATGGTTCGCCCACTATGCAAAACATCATCAATTAATAGTAGATGGCGATCATCAACGCTGAACGGTAAGTCAGAGGGTGTGACCTGTGGGTGCATACCTATGCGAGTGAAATCATCACGATAATAGGCAATATTAAGCGTGCCTAATGAACCGTCGAAGAAATCAGAGCCAAGCCGTGTTGCTAGTTCTTTTGCCACCCAGACACCGCCAGTATGAATGCCTACGAGTAGCGGTTTTTTATTTGCTAACTTAAGCCTAATCTGGTCTGCCATTGTATCTAGTAGGGTTTCAATATCAGCTTGCGTGAATGATGTTGTCATTGTTGATTCAACCATGATTGAAGAATAAGTTGTGCGGAGATGCTGTCGACATCTTCGCGTTTATTAGCGTGCATTTTGTCACGAATTCCTAATTGTTCAAGTGCTTCGTATGTACTTAGACGTTCATCTTGCCATTGAACAGGTATATGGAAGCGACCATTAAGTCTATTTCCAAAGCGTTTTGCTGCTGTGGTCATTTCTTGCTCAGTACCATCCATGTTTAAAGGTAAGCCGACAACGATCAGTTGTGGTTGCCATTGATCGAGTAAATTTTTAATTTCATCCCAATTAGGGATCCCATCTCTAGCTTTAATGACGGTGAGAGGGCTGGCGGTATTGGTTAATTGTTGGCCTACTGCAACACCGATATATTTGAGACCATAATCAAAACCAAGGATGGTTTTTGCCAGCATCATGCATGTCCTGCAATTGAGGATAATAAGGTAATATCAACCCCTAGTAGAGCCGCAGCAGCTTGCCAACGTTCATTTGCAGGCGTATTAAAAATAATGCTGTGGTCAGATTTGACAGTCAACCAGCTATTATCGCTAATTTCTTGCTCCAACTGACCTGCATCCCAGCCAGCATAACCCAATGCAATTAACATATTTTCAGGGCCAGCACCATGACCAATTTGTTTTAAAATGTCGGTAGAAGTTGTTAGATAAAGTGAGTCCGAAATCTGTAAGCTGGAATCCCGGTACTGCTTAGAATCATGTAGTACCATGCCCTGACTTTTATCAACTGGACCACCAAATAAAATAGGTATGTGTTTATTCTGAGCAGCGGACGTGTCTATATTGATATGAGTAAGTAACTCATCTACAGTGATTTGAGTGGGACGGTTAATGATTAGCCCCATTGCCCCCTTGTCATCATGCTCACACAGATAAACCACAGAATGATAAAAAAATGTGTCGTTAAGTGACGGCATGGCGATAAGAAAATGATTTTTCAGTGATGATGCCATCGTCAATTGCTCACTAAAAGAAATTCAATCCAACTTGGAACAGGCGCTCGACCTGCTCTATGTGACGTTTATTGATTAAGAACAAGATAACATGGTCGTTGGCTTCGATCACAGTATCATGATGGGTAATAATGACGTCATCGCCACGCACAATGGCACCTATTGTCGTACCTGGCGGTAAATTGATTTCATCGATACGTCGGCCAACGACTAGCGATGAATCGTGATCACCATGTGCTACTGCTTCCAATGCTTCAGCCGCACCGCGACGAAGTGAATGAACAGCAACAATATCACCGCGACGAATATGAGCTAATAAGCTACCAATCGTTGCTTGTTGTGGCGATATCGCAATATCAATGCTACTACTTTCAATTAAATCAACATAAGAAGCCCTGTTGATTAGTGATAATACTTTTCTTGCGCCCAAGCGTTTTGCCAGCATTGCCGATAGAATATTGGCTTCGTCATCATTAGTTAAGGCACAGAATAAATCGACTTTATCAATGTCTTCTTCGCGCAGTATATCCTCGTTTGCAACATCACCATGAAGCACGATCGTATTTGAGAGTTCTTCAGATAGAAATTCAGCACGCTTGGCATTTACTTCGATTAACTTTACGTTGTAGTTGTGCTCAAGTGCTTTTGCCAGGCGCGCACCAATTTGGCCACCACCAGCAAGCATAATCCGTTTATAGGGTTTATCTAAACGGCGCAGTTGACTCATCACTGAAAAAATGTTCTCGCTGGCAGCAATAAAAAATACTTCATCGTCATTTTCAATAACGGTTTCGGCTCTTGGAAAAATGGGGTGACCATTTCTAAAAATAGCGGCAACACGTGTATCCTTTTTAGGCATGTGGTGGCGAAGATCTTTAATGGGTTTACCAACAAGTGGACCACCATGAAACGCTTTCACTGCTACTAACTGCACTTTCTTATCAGCAAAATCGAGTACCTGTAATGCGTTAGGGTGATTAATTAGCCGTTCGATATAGTCGGTGACAATTTGTTCCGGACTAATCAACATATCGATAGCAATAGCATCAGTATTGAATAAATCAGGTACAGCCAGATATTCAGGGCTACGGATACGGGCGATTTTGGTTGGTGTGCGATACAGGTTATGGCAGATCTGGCAGGCGACAATATTGGTTTCATCGCTATTCGTCACTGCTAAAACAAGATCAGCATCTTCAGCACCTGCTTTAGCCAGAATGTCTGGATGCGATGCTAAACCTTGTAGCGTTCGAATATCATAATGATCTTGCAGGCCAATGAGTAGATCACTGTTGATATCAACCACCGTGATGTCATTATCTTCACGTGCAAGGCTTGCCGCTACGGATGAGCCTACTTGACCAGCACCGAGAATCAGAATTTTCATATGTTGTCCTGAGTTTGTTTGGTGTCAATGCCTAAGGAGCGTAGTTTACGATAAAGGTGGGTACGCTCCATGCCTGCTAATTTGGCTGCTTTGCCAACATTGCCATCAGTATGTTCAAGCTTATGCAGTAAATAAATCCGTTCAAACTGTTCCCTTGCTTCACGTAGCGGTAGATCATAATTGATAGTATTGTCATCATTAGCATCTTGATTCGCAGATTGTAGGGTGAGTTCAATATCGGCTTCATCGATTTCATTGTCTTCGCTTAACAATAACAGGCGCTGAATGATATTTTTGAGTTCGAGCACATTGCCTGGCCAGGTATGGTTTCTTAAGCGATTTTGTGCGGCAACAGTAAAACGGCGATAGGGTAGCTGTGCCTGAGTCGTATGTTGATCAACAAAGTGGTGAACCAGTTCAGGAATGTCCTCAATATGATCTCGCAGTGGTGGAATAATCAGGCTAATGCTATTAATTTGGTATAACAACGCTTCTTGAAAACGGTTATTGCTGACAGCGTGTTCCAGTGAATGTTGTGTCGAAAAAATAAGTTGGCCATTTTCCAGCTTTTTGGTTTCTAGCATATGTGACAATAGCGCTTGAGCTTTGTCACTGAGCAAAGAAATATCATTTAGAAATACACAGCAATTGCTAGCGAGCGAAATCAGCTTTTGACTATCAAGGGGAAATGTTTCGTCCGTTAATTCAATGAATTTTCCTTTGGAATATGCACCAAGCGAATGCAGGTAATGTGCAAAGCAATGTTTACCAGTACCACCTTCACCAATTAGTAAGATCGGCATATTGTGTTTGGCGACTCTGCCCGCCTGTTCGCGTAATAACGTTATTTGCTGGCTTTTTCCAACCGGCTCTTGAATGTCAAACTGGTGCTTGGCAATTTGTTTTGCTTTGTTTTCCAGCGCAACTTCGACGCCACGGAGTAATTTCGCGGTAGACAGTGGTTTTTCAATAAAATCTGCGGCACCAAGTCGTGTTGCCTCGACCGCTGTTTCAATCGTGCCATGGCCAGACATCATCACAATGGTTGATTGTGCATCATAGTCCATGAATTCACGCAGCAGTGAAATGCCATCGATATCTGGCATCCAAATATCAAGCAAAATGAGGCTTGGACGATGTTGTTTTACAGCGGTACGTGCTGTAATACCATCTGATGCCGTTGATACTTGATAACCTTCATCGCCTAAGATGTCCTTAATCAAATCACGAATATCAGGTTCGTCGTCAACAATTAAAATGTGGGTATCACTTTTACTCATAAACCAGGATCCTCTAATGGCAACCGAATTATTATACAGGCTCCGTTAACATTCCTGTTTTCTGCCCAGACCATCCCATGGTGTTCTTCAATAATTTTTTTGACGATGGCGAGTCCAAGTCCTGTACCTTTTAACTTATTAGTGGCGTAAGGCTCAAACAGTCTTGCCAGCATTTCATCTGGAATACCTGGGCCATGATCTAATACCGACAGTTCTAACCAGTTGCTATGGTTATGTTGAACCTGTGACAATTCAATTTCAATGGTAACGGGCAGATTTGCTTCTTCGCTGGCTTCAATGGCATTTTTTAGCAGGTTGTGGAGCACTTGCCTTAAGCGATTACTATCAACATTAAGCTCTATATCATCTATGTTTTGCTTTAGAGAAATAAAATGATTGGGATGGCTTTGATATAAAGCAAGCACCTCTTTGATTAAGTTGGCAATATTGTATTTTGCCAATTGCAGTCCTGGATTGCGTGCATAATCAGAAAAATCATTAACCATATCTTTCATGGCATCAACTTGCTGAATGATGGTGTTGGTTAATTTGTTGAGGAGATCGGTCTGATCATCAGGTAATAACGCACCATATTTATGCTGTAGGCGTTCAGCAGACAGTTGAATAGGCGTCAGTGGGTTTTTGATTTCGTGTGCAAGTCGTCTTGCGACTTCACCCCATGCCGCATTTCGTTGGGCTTGCAGTAAGGTTGTAATGTCATCAAATACGAAAACCCAGCCTGCATCATTAGGTAGTAATGTGCCTCTACACATCAAGGTTTGGCGTCGTTTTTTAGGGTGTAACTCAAGCTGTTGTTGCCAATTATGATGGCGTTTAATCTGCGCCAGGATCATGTCAACAAAAGACTCTAAATGCTTATGCTTGTCACTAATATGTGTAAGCGAATACTCGAGGTGGTGTTGTAACGTAACATCCAGGATAGCGCTGCTGGCAACATTGGCTGTTTTCAAGCGAAGATGGTCATCTAAGGTGATAACACCACTTGATAAGCTTCCTAATACCGCACCTAGATAGTTTGTTTGTTGCTCAAGCATTCGATGGCTACGCTGGGATGCATTACGCTCTTGGGTAAGGCGTTGGGTCATTTGATTAAATGAACGAACCAAGAAGCCAATCTCATCATGATTCGATGTCGTGAGTTGGGTGTTGTAGTTACCTGAAGCAACCGATTGGGTACCGTCAGCCAATTCTTGAAGCGGATGTACAATCCGCCTTGAAATCCATACTGCAAACCAGATAGATGCTAAAACGGTTAACAGTACTATCAGGCTTAATGTGAGTGTAAATATCGTAATTAATGGTTTTCGTAAATAACTGAGCTCTTTGTAATCTGTATAGGCATCCTGTACGGTTTTGCCTAGGGAGCTGAGACGCTCGTTAACAGGAAATATAACGTGCAGCATGATGTCCTGTTGTAATACGGATTTCTTGGGGATACGTACGGCTGCTCTTAGCTGAAGTTCATCATTATCACTGGGATCTAGTCCAATGTAGTCTTGTTGCTGTTCCAGTTGTCTAAAAATGGCATCATCAGGCCGAATGGGCACCATAATCGCGGGGTTTTCTATGCTTGATGTGATCATCTGGCCATTCATATTCCATATACTCATTTCGATGGCACCACTGAGCTGATTAAGTTCACGTAACCCATGATTTAATTCATTGTCAGGTAACTGACTTAACACCCCTGACATCATCCGAGTTTGACGTAACAGGGTTCTCATCCGAATACCAAAAGAGGTTCGACTTAAGTCGAGTGCGTCATCAAGCGCTTGTTCAATTTTGACATCAAACCAGCTATTGATGCCACGATGCAGAAAATGAATTGAAAAACTATAAACAATGGTTGTTGAAATCAAGATCAATAAAACAAATAGGCTGACTAAGCGAATGGTTAAGCGTGAACCTGCTTCTCTTTGTTTAAAATCCGTGTAAAGTCGATGTAAGCTTCTTACTAAAATAGCAGTTAGTAGAATAAGTATGGCTAGACCCAAGCCAAAAATAACTAAAAATAAGTCATTTAGTCTTGAGCTATCTGACGTTGCAGCCGTCAGTAAGTAGGCCAATACAACCAGCAAAATGGCAAGTGAGAAATAAGGCGTCGTTCCCGAACTTAAACGTTTAATCAGTGTTATTGCCATATCGCCTCAGTCCAGGGACTACCTAATTGCCACTTGGAAGAGAGTAATGCTCCTGGTCGCATCGGAGTTGGGAGTTCTAACAGATCGAGGCTGGTTCGTAAATAAATATGAAGATTATCGGTTTCGGTCATATGTTCTGGTGGCAGGGTAAATGCTTCAATGGTGCCTAAGGCATCTAATGCTGCCTCAAGCGAAATAAAACTTCGGTGTTGCTCGGTGTCCAGATCATTGACAATATATTGATTTGTTAACGCATGGTAGCGTAATTCATAACGCAGACTGGTTGACCACAAGGTGTTTTGCCATTGCCAAAATTGTCCGAGTAATGGCAAAGCGTGAATAATTTCCAATTCCTGTACAAATACAATTGGAACGCCATTGGCAATCGCTTCTTTTACACGCGGTGTTAGTGAGTAATTTATATCGGCCTCTAAGGAGTAGCCATTACCAATTTTAGTGATAATGGCTTTATCCACATTGAATTTTGCTGCAACACTGCTAGTGCTGATTAGCACTAGCAGACTGAGTAAAATGAGATTTAGTTTAGCGGTGACGAAGGCAGGCATAATAAAAGCCATCTAATTGATCTTCACCGGGTAAGCGCTGATAGCCCGCTTGTCGACGAGTGGCTGGCGCAATGTCAGCAAAATGCTCTTGTGCTTCAGGATGATTCTGTAAAAAAGTCATGATCTGTTGCTCATTTTCCTGCTGAATAACCGAGCAGGTTGTATACACTAATAAGCCGTTAGTGTTGAGCAATGGCCATAAACTTTCAAGTAACTGTTGTTGTTTTAATGCTAAGTTAGCAATATCGTCTGGACGACGCAGCAATTTAATATCAGGATGACGTCTAATAACGCCAGTACCTGAGCATGGTGCATCAATCAGAATACGATCAAACTTTGTTCCGTCCCACCATGAAGCGATATCAGCAGCATCTGCGGCAATAAGCTGTGCTTTTAATCTTAAACGATCGGTATTTTGTTTAATTTGAACAAGGCGATCAGGATCAATATCTAAGGCGATAACCTCATTATCTGGTTGAGTTTCAAGGATATGACAGGTTTTGCCTCCAGGCGCAGCGCAAGCATCTAAAATACGTTGCTGTACTTTAATGTCAAGCAAATCGATAACACGTTGTGCGGCACCATCTTGTACAGAAATATGACCTTGGTTAAAGTCAGGAAGAGAATACACGTCGCATGCAGACGCTAATATGATGCCATTAGCGGTATCAGGCAAAGCTGAAGCAGTGATTTCTGCACCAGCTAATCGATCAAGGTATTCATTACGTGAACAGTATTGTTGATTAACACGCAAGATCATTGGTGGTTGCTGATTGTTAGCATCCAATAATGATTGCCATTGTTCAGGCCAATCTTGTTGAAAACGATCAATCAACCAATCAGGGTGAGCATACAAGGATGAAGGTGATTGTAATGCCTGAGCTTCAATAGCCTCTTTTTCACGTTGATAATGTCTAAGACTTGCATTAATCAAGCCGGATGCCCACTGTTTTCCAAGTGTTTTAGCGGCATTGACGGTTTCAGATAGCGCTGCATGTTCTGGAATGCGCATCGCACGTAACTGATATAAACCGCAAAGTAATAGCGCATTAATATCGCCATCTTTGTTTTTGAGTGGTTTTTTTATTAACAGATCTGCGATGGCTTGAAGTTGTGGTTGCCAGCGGATTACACCGTAACAGAGTTGCTGGCATAAGCTACGTTCATTGTCCGCTAAATGTGGTAAGGCGTTCGCCAGTAGTCCATTCAGAGAGCGATGCTGGTGTATCACATCCGAAATGATGCGGGCGGCATTAGCACGGGCAGAATGTTTTTTAGCCAAGATGCTCGCCTATTTCTGGTGAATTAGCATTTAAAAAGTCGGCAACAGACATGGCGCGTTTGCCTGGTAGTTGTACTTCGGTCACCCGTAACACACCATCACCAGTTGCAATATCAATTCCTTGACGTTGTATGGCAATAATTTCACCTGGCTTGGCACTAGAATCATCATTGATTACATGAGCAGACCAAATTCGAAATACAGCATCGTGCCAATCTGTTTGGGCTACTGGCCATGGGTTAAAGGCATGAATTTGTCGTGTAATCTGTCGTGCTGATTGTCGCCAATCTATCAACGCTTCTTCTTTACGAAGCTTTTCTGCATAACAGCTCTGGCTATCATCCTGGACTTCGGCATGCTGTTGTAAATCAATAAGATTAGGCAACGTTGATAATAAGGTGTTGGCACCAAGTTCGGCTAAGCGGTCATGTAGTGTTGTGGCAGTATCACTATCATAAATTGGGCAGGTTGCGCGTGATAATACTGGCCCAGTGTCTAAGCCTGCCTCCATTTGCATAATGCAGACACCGGTTTGATTATCACCGGCTAATAAAGCACGTTGAATGGGTGCTGCTCCTCGCCAGCGAGGTAACAATGAGGCGTGAATATTGATACAGCCATAGTTAGGCATATCCAATACGCTTTGGGGCAACAGTAAGCCATAGGCAACAACAATCATTAAATCAGCCTGAAAATCAGCTAAGGTTTGTCGATCCTGATCAGACTTGAAATGAACAGGTTGCTCAACTCTCAGATCATGGCTTAATGCTAATTGTTTGACTGGGCTTGCCGTCAGTTTTCGGCCTCGACCAGCAGGTCGATCGGGTTGAGTGTAGACAGCACAGATTTCATGTTCTGTACGTAACAAAGCCTTAAGTGTTTCTGCGGCAAATTCCGGCGTGCCGGCAAAAATAATCTTCATTGCTTCGTTATGACTTCTGTTTGAGTTGTTTTTCCAGGCGCTTTTTGATGCGTTGTCGTTTTAAATTGCTGATGTAATCAACAAACAATTTCCCATCGAGATGATCTATTTCATGTTGTATACAGGTGGCAAGAAGCTCATCTGCTTCAATCGTAAACGGTTTGCCTTCTCGGTCAAGTGCTTGCACGGTCACCGTATCTGCACGTGTCACTATTTCATAGGCTTCCGGTACAGACAGGCAGCCTTCTTCATGGTCACGTTCACCTTGTTTTTCAAGGATTTCAGGATTAATAAAGACCATAGGCGCGGATTTATCTTCTGAAATATCGATGACTAAGATACGTTTTTGAACATTGATTTGTGTTGCCGCTAAACCGATGCCCGGCGCGTCATACATTGTTTCTATCATGTCATCTGCAAGTTGACGAATATCATCTGTGACCTCGCTGATAGGCAGTGCTTTTTTACGTAAGCGAGGATCTGGAAAGTGGAGAATTTCTCGTAAAGCCATCGGAAAACCTGGTTCTGTATTACAACGATATAAGACCATTTTTTAGGTCGTTAAGTTGCGACTATTGTAAAGGTGCTGATGGTGTTTGAACACTTTAATACCTGGAATCAATGAATTTGCAGATTTATAGCACGGATCCTGACCGCGCTAACGGCGTTATATTAGTGAGCAATAGAATAACTATTACATCACTAATATGCCTTGTTATCCCAGCCATTATCACTAGTAGTGCTAATTTATTTTAGGCTAGCATAATATGCGGCAATGTTATTGATGTCATCATCACTTAAGCTGGCAGCTTGCATTTGCATAATTGCAGCCATACCACCATTGCGATCCTTGTTACGGTATGCGGTTAGAGCCGACACTAGATAGGCTTCGTTTTGTCCCGCTAGATTTGGGTAGGCAGGCATTACTGCTTTGCCATCTGCGCCATGGCAGCTGGCACACAACACTGCTTTAGCTTGTCCGGCAGCTACGTCGCCTGCAAATGACGCATTGCCAGATAAGATAAAACCTAGACCAATCAAGAGAAATAATACGTTTTTCATTTATGGTGTCTCCATCCAATGTAAATTAACTGAGTATTTGAAGCTGAATATAGCACTGATTTAATTGTTACATAAAGTTTTTATAGTGGTAATTGATCTATATCAAGCACCCTGATGTGGCCGAGTACTAACGCATATTTGCGATAGTCTTTAATTGCGTTTACGCTTATGCTTGGATAGCGGTTGATTTATGACCTGATTTTGCTTTTCGATTGAGGACCTGTCGATGATGCGTCGTTTGTTTTTTAGTGCTTTATTCTTAGTTTTTAGCCTACCAGTATTGGCGGCAGATATAGCTTTAAACCCAGATCATCCACAACAACACGTTGTTGTGCGAGGTGATACGTTGTGGGATATTTCCGCCAGGTTTTTAAAGTTTCCTTGGCATTGGCCGGATATTTGGTATGTCAATCCACAGATTGAAAATCCGCATTTAATTTATCCCGGTGATGTTATTTCATTGGTTTATCGTGATGGAAAGCCTGTTCTTGAGCTGACACGAGGATCAACTGCCTACAAAATGTCTCCGGAAATAAGAGAGATAATCCTTGAAAAGGCAATCCCAGTTGTACCATTAGATTCGATTAGGCCTTTTTTGAGTCGCCCAAGCGTTGTTGGTGAGGATGTATTGAAACTAGCACCGTACATTGTTGCAACCACAGAAGAGCGCTTGATTTCTGGAAAAGGTGACAAGGTATATGCTCGTGGTATTGATGAGCAACAAGGCCAGCATTACAGCGTATTTCGACAAGGCGGAGTGTATAAAGATCCCGATACTCAAGAGATTCTGGGTTACGAAGCCATTTACGCTGCTGATGCAATGGTTATAGCGATGGCGGATCCAGCGACAGTTGAACTTCGCGAGTCTTCGCGAGAAGTGCTGGTGGGAGATCGCTTGTTACCGGTAGTAGCAGATGATTATGAAATGAATTTTCTGCCTCGTTCACCCGAAAACGAGGTTAATGGAACAATCATTTCGGTTTATGATGGTGTTTCACAGATTGGCCAATATCAGATTGTCGTGTTGAATCGTGGAGCGCGTGACAATTTAGAGTCTGGTCATGTGTTATCGGTGTATCAGGCCGGTGAAAAAGTGATTGATCCAGTTTTGTCAGGTCGTGAAGATGAAGATTATTTTAATCTGAAAAATCGAGGTAAAGATCGTAATGCCAGTGTTGTGCTGCCAGATGAACATGCTGGCGTAGCGATGGTATTTAAGGTGTTTGAGAAAGTGAGTTATGCGATTATTATGAAAGCAACTCGCGCTATTCATGTTTATGACAAGGTTCGTTCAGCAGAATAAAGGATATTATTCTGGATCGGTTTGCACAAAAAAATAAATCGTTAGCATCTTGGCTGGCCCTATATCGAACACCTGGTATAGGGCCAGTCACGTTTGCACGACTGTTAAATCAGTTTGGTCAACCGGAAGACGTTTTTGCACATCCTCATCAAGCAGAAATGGTTTCGGATCGTACACGTTCTGCGTTATTAAAACCAGATTGGGACAGGGTTGAGCAGGATTTAGCCTGGTTTGATCAAGCTGTTAACAGACATATCATTACAATTTACGATGCGCGTTATCCTGAACTTCTTAAGCAAATATCAGATCCACCCAGTATTTTGTTTGTAGAGGGTGATGCCGATTTATTATCTCACTGGCAGTTGGCGGTTGTAGGAAGTCGCAATCCATCTGCATCTGGTCGTGACACTGCCTATGAATTTTCTCGTTATCTTGCTCAAGGTGATGTTGTCATTACCAGCGGTTTGGCGGCAGGTATCGATGCGGCGGCGCATCAAGGTGCTTTATCAGTGAGGGGCAAAACACTCGCTGTTATTGGCACAGGTTTAGACGTGGTTTACCCGGTGAAACATAAAACACTTGCAAATGATATTGTTGAACAAGGCGCTATCGTGTCTGAGTTTCCATTAGGCACGAGACCACGAGCTGAAAATTTCCCGCGACGAAACAGACTGATTAGCGGTTTATCATTAGGTACATTGGTGGTTGAGGCTGCGTTACAAAGTGGTTCTCTAATTACTGCCAGAATGGCTTTAGAGCAAGGACGAGAAGTATTTGCGATACCGGGATCAATTCATAACCCTCTGGTTCGGGGGTGTCATAAATTAATTCGAGAAGGTGCAAAATTAGTTGAAACTGCCACAGATATTATTGAAGAGCTTGGTGCGCTAGCCGAGTTAACCGCAAGCACTATCGAACCTCAACCTACAGATCAAAATCAACAACAAGAGCGTGATGCTGATTATGAACAGTTGTTTGAATATTTAGGTTTTGATCCGATCGCAATCGATGTACTTATTGCAAAATGTGAATTGACTGCTGAAGCTGTTTCCTCCATGCTGTTATTACTAGAGTTACAAGGTCGAGTAGAATCGTTGCCTGGTGGACGCTACGTTCGAACGAGCACCTAACTAAGGTCGTAGAGGATTGTAATGAAAGAAAATGTATTCGATGTATTGTTATATTTATTTGAGAACTACATCGACACTGAAGACACAAATAAACCTGACAAAGACACCCTGGAAAGTGAGCTTGAACGTATTGGTTTTCCTGAATTAGAAATAAATAAAGCATTTGATTGGTTAGAAAGCATAACCGTCGTTGCTGATCAAGAATCGGCAGAACAGTTTGAACTATCGATGCGCTTTTATGCCGAAGCCGAATTAGAGCGTTTGGATGTGGCGTGTCGTGGTTATTTGCTATTTTTAGAACAAGTAGGCGTCCTTGATAATGATACGCGCGAGATAGTAATTGAACGTGTGATGGCACTTGATACCGACGAGATTGATCTTGAACAACTGAAATGGGTTGTATTGATGGTGTTATTTTATCAGCCAGGCCGTGAAGTTGCATACGCATGGATGGAAGATCTTGTGTTTGAAGATCTTGAAGCCGTTATTCACTAAAAATTTAGATACTTATTAGAAATAATTCAATACTGTCTTTCAACAGAGCGGACAGTATTGTTTACTGCTACCTGTTTAGGTATGGAAATATATGGGCAAGAAATTAGTCATTGTAGAGTCGCCAGCTAAGGCCAAAACAATAAAGAAATATCTCGGCAATGATGTCGAGGTATTAGCATCATATGGGCATGTACGAGACTTATTGCCGAAAGAAGGCGCTGTCGATCCTGCCAATGATTTTGCAATGAAATATCAAATAATTGATCGAAATAGCAAACACGTTGATGCCATCGCCAAAGCGATGAAAAAAGCCGATACACTTTACCTCGCAACCGATCCGGATCGCGAGGGAGAGGCTATTTCATGGCACTTGTTTGAACTGTTAAAAAAACGTGGTGTGCTTAAAGATAAAGAAACACATCGCGTTGTTTTTCATGAAATTACTAAACAGGCAGTTAATGAAGCGGTAGCCCATCCGCGTGAGTTATCAATGGATATGGTTAATGCACAGCAAGCTCGCCGAGCCTTGGATTATTTGGTTGGGTTTACATTGTCACCGTTATTATGGAAAAAAATTCGCCGAGGCTTATCAGCCGGTCGTGTTCAAAGCCCCGCTTTGAGAATGATCGTTGAGCGCGAACTAGAGATTGAAGCATTTGTTCCGCAAGAATATTGGACTATAGAAGCCGATGTAGCGTTAAAACAAGAAAAGTTTGATGCAAAACTAACGCATTATAAAAACGAAAAGCTGGCACAGTTTACCGTTAATAATGCTGAGCAATCAGCAGACGTTGTAGCAAATCTGACCAAAGCTGCTGACGGCAAATTGTTAGTAACTAAAGTTGATAAAAAACAACGTAAACGTAATCCTGCTGCGCCCTTTACAACTTCAACATTACAGCAGGAAGCATCACGAAAATTGGGGTTTGGTGCACAGCGCACTATGAGTGTTGCCCAGCAATTATATGAGGGTACAGATACGGGTGACGGCGCGGTAGGTTTGATTACCTATATGCGTACCGATTCGGTCACCTTGGCAGCAGAAGCGGTGAATGAATTGCGTAGTTATATTGTTGAAAAATATGGCCAAAAAGCACTTCCTGCTAAACCGCAACAATACAAAACAAAATCAAAAAATGCACAAGAGGCACATGAGGCGGTTCGACCTACTTCTGCATTAAGAACACCGGAGTCACTAAAAGCTTATTTATCATCTGATCAGCTTAAACTTTATACCTTGATTTGGCAGCGAACCGTAGCATGTCAAATGATTCATGCCACCATGAATACCGTTGCTGTTGATTTAGGGTGTGGTGTTGGCAATACGTTTCGAGCTACAGGGTCGACAGTTGTGGATCCTGGTTTTATGAGTGTGTACCTTGAAGGCACGGACGATAGTGCTAAATCAGATAAAGATGAGCGTATTCTTCCGGTAATGGACGTTGGCGATATCATTGATTTACTTGCTATTCGTCCGGAACAACATTTTACTGAGCCACCGCCACGCTATAGTGAAGCTAGTTTGGTGAGATCGCTAGAAGAACATGACATTGGTCGCCCTTCGACCTATGCAAGCATCATTTCTACTTTGTTACAGAGAGAATATGTTGAGCTAGAAAAGAAACGCTTTCACCCAACGGATGTCGGTCGTGTTGTTGGCAAGTTCTTAGTTGATCATTTCACACGTTATGTTGATTATGGTTTTACCGCAAAATTAGAAGATGAACTTGATGCCGTCGCTCGCGGTGAAGAAGAATGGATACCATTGCTTCATAATTTTTGGGGGCCATTCAAACAACAGGTTGAAACGAAAGACAAAGAAGTCCAACGTAGTGATGTCACCCAGGAATTATTAGATGAAGATTGCCCTAAGTGCGGTAAAAAATTATCTAGTCGTTTAGGTCGCAGTGGACGCTTTATTGGTTGTACAGCCTATCCTGAATGCGATTACACCCGCAATATTGATGGTGAAGAAGCAACAAATGAACCTGAAGTAGTTCAAGATCGTAAATGTCCAAAATGTGAGTCGGACTTATGGATCCGCACCGGAAAATATGGCAAATTCATCGGCTGTAGCAGTTACCCAAAATGTAAATATATTGAATCACTAGAGCAGCCTACTAATACTGGTGTGACCTGCCCACAGTGCAATAAAGGTGAAATACTGACTCGTAAGTCACGTCGCGGTAAAATCTTTTATTCCTGCTCAGATTATCCAAGCTGTGATTATGCACTGTGGAATGAACCAGTCAATGAGCCCTGCCCAGAGTGTAACTGGCCAATATTGACTATAAAAACAACGAAAAGCCGTGGAACAGAAAAAGTCTGTCCCCAAAAAGGGTGTGGACACACCGAGAAAGTAACGACTGAAGAAGACTAGATTATTGGGTTGCAGCCACAATGGAATGGACTAACTGTTGATCGACTTTTGCTTCGGCAAGCGTTTGGTCAATTAGTTCTTTATCATTATTCAACAATCCATTTTTCAAATTAATTCCGATGTAGATCAGGTTGTCAAATCTATCGAAAAGTGGCGCGATTGGACTTGATTTTAGAAACGCTTCGTTGTGAGCATATACGTCAGCATAAAAATTCTTTTTCTCTATGTATGCGGGTGTCCATTTATTATTGCGGAAATCAGCAAAGCCATAGCCGTCGTTATTTTTGTACGCGATATTGAAGTGCTCAATTAAACCTGCGTGAATGCTGTCGTAATCTTTCTGGCATCTGGAAGCGAATGTTTTAATATTGCTTTTATCCAGCGTTAGTATTGAAGAGTGACCGGTTTCACTTGGTTGATTATCATTACACCCAATAAACAGTAGTGCAATCAAAAGCGATAATACCAGTCGGAATGTATGTTGAGGGTTTGATTTGTTCATGTTTATATCCTCATATTCAATCCCGTCAGTGTAACGGATAAGTTGAAGTTTATGGAAACAGATCAAATAATTCGATGTTGACTAAGCAATTTGTCCAACTGCTTAGCAAATGCTTGTCTATCTGCGTGACTCAATGCTGGTGGACCACCAGTTTGTACACCACTAGAGCGAAGCGTATCCATGAGGTTTCTCATTGTTAATTTAGCTTTAATTGTATCTGCAGTATAAAGCTCGCCACGAGGGTTTAATGCCAAAGCACCTTTTTCTATTACTTCCGCTGCAAGTGGTATATCAGCAGTAATTACTAAATCACCGGTATTGACCCGTTGAACAATTTCATTATCAGCAACATCAAACCCTTGCGATACCTGTATAAAATGAATATTTTCTGATGATGGAACTCTCATGGCATGATTGGCAACCAAGGTCATTGTCAGTTTAGTTCGTATCGCTGCCCGAAATAAAATATCTTTGATTACGCTCGGACAGGCGTCGGCATCAACCCATATTTTCAATCTTGGACGACTAATCGCTAATCAGCCTGTAACTGGTTAAAAATAGCTTCTGCCAACTCAGCCGCCTCTTTTGTGTTGTCAGCGAGCACATTAAAGTGTCCCATTTTTCGTCCAACACGAGCCTCTTTTTTGCCGTATAAATGCAGTTTGGCGTTAGGCTTGTCGACAATGTTTTGCCAATGAGGTGCTGTTTTACCCCAAACATCGCCTAATAAGTTGATCATAACTACTGGCGAAGTAAGGTCACAATTGCCAGACGGTAGACCACACAACATTCTAACTTGTTGCTCAAATTGTGATGTTGCACATGCATCGAGGGTGTAGTGTCCCGAGTTGTGTGGACGAGGAGCGATTTCATTGGCGATAACATCGCCTTCTTTGGAAATAAAGAATTCTACCGCCATGGTGCCGACATAATTGAGACCAGCAGCAATCGTATCTGCCATTTCAAGAGCTTGATCAGTTAAAGCTTCAGAAACAGTGCTTGGAACGGTAGTACTATGCAAAATGCCATTAACATGGACATTTTCGGCAACGGGGAAGTTGGTGATAGTGCCATCTTGGCTTCGTGCTAGAACGGTTGATATTTCTTTATCAAGATTAATGCGTTGTTCAAGTACACATTCTGCTGCACCTAGGCGGTCAAATGCGTGATAAACATCCTCTATGGTTTGGCAGACTGCCTGCCCCTTGCCATCATAACCAAAATTAGCTAATTTAAGGATGGCTGGGAATGTAAAGTTGTCTTTAATCGCATCAATGTCGGTATGAGTACGAATAGGTGCGAAGGGTGCTACCGCAATACCCAGTGACGCAATAAATTCTTTTTCTATAATTCTATTTTGGGTTGAGGCTAATGCTTTTGAAGAAGGGTGAACAATCGTTCTGGCTTCAAGGAAGGCTAATGTTGATGCCGGAATATTTTCAAACTCAGTCGTGATCGCATCACATAAATCAGCTAATTTGGATAAGGCTGCTTCATCATCATATTTCGCACAAAGATGCTGATCCGCAATAATGCCAGCAGGGCTGTTGCTATCAGGATCTAGAACAATAACGTTATAGCCCATAGTTTGAGCTGCAGTAGTGAACATGCGGCCCAATTGTCCGCCACCGAGCATGCCGAGTGTCGCGCCTGGTAAAATCATAGTGCTGTAATCTTCAATGTTTATTGTGGAGGAAGGGTCATGTTCAACACGGTTTGGTGTTGTTCTGCCCTAAATATATCTAATTTATCGGCCAAATTTTCATCATAAATAGCAAGTTGAGCGATAGCAAATAGTGCTGCATTAGCGGCTCCAGCTTCACCAATAGCGAAGGTTGCGACAGGAACGCCTTTCGGCATTTGTACAATGGACAAAAGCGAATCTTGGCCTTGTAAATAACGAGATGGCACAGGAACTCCCAAAACGGGTATTGTTGTGTTTGCAGCCAGCATCCCTGGCAAATGTGCTGCGCCACCAGCCCCTGCAATGATGCAGCTTAAGCCTTTATTTTTGGCGGTCAGTGCATAATCAGTCAGTAAGTCTGGTGTGCGGTGTGCTGAAACAACCTTTGCTTCATGAGGCACACCAAAGTACGCAAGCAGTTCAACTGCTTTTTGCATGATTGGCCAGTCACTGTTGCTACCCATGACAACACCAATTAGAGGTTTTTCCATAAAGATATCCAATTGAATTTTTTGAAAACGACGTGACATTTTATCTATTTAATTGAATTTAGGGAAATTTGTGGGGGATTTAATATTGTTAAATAAGGTGCGTCAGCATTGAAGGCGAATAGAACAGGCGCTATAATGCTAGATCCATATTTTGCCGCCTCACTATTTTGAGGTAGAGCTTCTCAATGTAAACCAGTTGCGAGGAGACAGGCGCTAACAGTAATGTGAAGGTATACCACGTGAGTCAGCCAACTGAATTGACACAAGGCCTCTATCGGCCTGAATTTGAAAAAGACAACTGCGGTTTTGGTCTTATCGCTCAAATGGATGGTAAGCCAAGTCATTGGCTTGTTAAAACTGCGATTGAGTCGCTCGGTAACTTAACTCACCGCGGCGCAATTGGTGCCGATGGTAAGACGGGTGACGGTTGTGGCTTGCTTATGAAGAAGCCGGACGGTTTTTTCCGTTCAGTTGCTAACGAGTTAGGCTTTGAGTTAGCGGATAATTACGCTATTGGCATGGTGTTTTTGTCGCAAGATGAACAAAAAGCTACTGCTAATCAAACTATTGTAACGCAACAATTAACAGTCCAAGGTCTTGACGTATTAGGCTGGCGTGATGTGCCAGTAGATGCAGAAACTGCATGTGGTGAAACAGCGTTAGCATTATTGCCGATTATGCGTCAGGTATTTGTGAATCCTGCTAAAGGTATGGATGAATCGGCTTTTGAACGCCATTTATATTTGGCTCGCCGTCTTTCTGAAAAGGCAGTGACCGATGATGATGCCTTCTATATTCCAACGTTATCATCACAGGTAGTGTCATACAAAGGCTTGGTTATGCCTTCTTACTTACCCGTGTTTTATAAAGATTTAAACGATCCTCGGATGGAAACGGCTATCTGCGTGTTCCATCAGCGCTTTTCAACAAACACATGGCCACAATGGAAGTTGGCACAGCCTTTCCGCTATTTGGCGCACAATGGTGAAATCAATACTGTACAAGGTAATCGTAATTGGGCATTAGCCCGTGGTGCCAAGTTTGCTACAAAATTAATCGATAATATGGATGACATTCGGCCATTAGTAAATGTGACCGGCTCAGATTCTTCGAGCATGGATAATATGCTGGAAGCGTTGATGGCCGGTGGTATTAGCCTATTCCGTGCAATGCGTTTGCTCGTACCAGCAGCGTGGCAAAATGATCCAACCATGGATGCAGAGCTAAAAGCATTTTATGACTATAACTCTATGCATATGGAGCCATGGGATGGTCCGGCTGGTGTCGTATTAACGGACGGACGTTATGCAGCATGTACATTAGATCGAAATGGTTTACGCCCAGCGCGATATATCATTACTAAAGATCGTCACATTACGATTGCATCTGAAGTAGGTGTCCATCCATATAAACCTGAAGATGTTGTTGCAAAAGGTCGTTTAAAACCAGGTCAAATGTTGGCGGTTGATACAACAAATGGTCAACTGTTATTACCAGATGACATTAACGAACAGTTGAAATCTGCTCAACCGTATCGCGAGTGGATGGAAAATAACCTTCAGCGTTTGCAAGATCGTGATGATGACGAAACTAAACCAACACTTGAGGGTGAGGAGTTAGCTGCATACGAAAAATTGTTCCAAGTTAGTTTTGAAGAGCGTGATCAAGTTCTACGCGTACTTGGTGAGTCAGGAATGGAAGCGGTTGGCTCCATGGGTGACGATGCACCATTTGCTGTAATGTCTCAGAAAGAACGTTCGTTATTTGATTATTTCCGCCAACAATTTGCTCAAGTCACCAATCCGCCAATCGATTCATTACGCGAAAATATCGTCATGTCATTGGAAACATGTTTTGGTCAAGAACGTAACTTGTTTGAAGAAAGCGCTGATCACGCCCAACGTGTTATTGTGGATTCACCGGTTCTATCTGAAAGTCGCTTTGATCAGTTGTTAATGCTTGGACGGGATAATAGCGAATATAAATCAACACGTATTGCACTAAGTTACCCTGTTGATGGTAGTTTAGAAGGTGCTATTGATGCTATTGCAGATCAAGCGGAACAAGCTGTGCGTAATGGTACCGTAATCATCGTGTTAAGCGATCGCGGCATGTCAAACGATGTGTTGCCTGTCCATGCCTTGCTGGCAACAGGTGCCGTTCATCACCGCTTAATCAAAACAGGTTTGCGTTGTGATGCCAATATTGTGGTTGAAACTGCGACAGCGCGAGATCCACATCATTTTAGTGTTTTATTAGGTTATGGTGTGACAGCAATTTATCCTTATTTAGCCTATGCATGTTTGAACGACTTGATTCAAACTGGCGAGATGAAAAATATCACTCGTCCTGAAGCATGTAAACGTTACCGTAAAGGTATCAATAAAGGCTTATTTAAAGTTACTTCAAAAATGGGTATTTCAACCATTGCGAGTTACCGTGGTGCCCAATTATTTGAAATTGTAGGTTTACACGAATCAGTTGTTGAGAAGTGTTTTTATGCAACAACCAGCCGTATTAGCGGTACAGGGTTTGATGAAATTCATGCAGATCAAACAGCCTTGGCAAAACGTGCGTGGAATACACGTAAAACACGTGCGCAAGGTGGTTTGTTGAAATTTGTTCATGGTGGTGAATACCATGCCTATAACCCCGATATCATCGCAACATTACAAAAAGCGGTTCAAGGCGGCAGTTATGATGACTATAAAGCCTATGCAAAATTAGTGAATGAACGCCCAGCCATGGTATTGCGTGATCTTCTAGATTTAAAACTGGCGAAGTCGCCATTAACGCTGGATCAAGTTGAACCAGTTGCTAACATCTTGTCTCGTTTTGATAGTGCAGGAATGTCCTTAGGAGCCTTATCGCCTGAAGCACACGAAGCATTAGCGACTGCGATGAATCGTTTGGGTGGTCGTTCAAACTCAGGTGAGGGTGGTGAAGATCCTGCCCGTTACGGCACTGAGCGTGTATCAAAAATCAAGCAAGTTGCTTCAGGCCGTTTTGGCGTTACACCGAACTATTTAGTTAACGCTGAAGTATTACAAATTAAAGTAGCTCAAGGTGCGAAACCGGGTGAAGGCGGTCAGTTGCCGGGCGGTAAAGTCAATCAAATGATCGCGACTTTGCGCCACTCAGTACCAGGTGTAACCTTGATTTCGCCACCACCGCATCATGATATCTATTCAATTGAAGATTTGGCACAACTTATTTTCGACTTAAAACAAGTTAATCCAACTGCGTTAGTATCAGTTAAATTGGTATCAGAAGCAGGTGTTGGAACGATTGCTGCCGGTGTGGCTAAAGCCTATGCTGATTTGATTACGGTCTCAGGTTATGATGGTGGTACCGCTGCCAGCCCATTAACATCGGTGAAATATGCTGGTGGACCGTGGGAATTAGGTTTGAGTGAAACCCATCAAACATTACGTGCCAATGATTTACGCGATAAGGTCCGTTTGCAAACAGATGGTGGTTTGAAAACCGGTCTGGATGTTATTAAAGCGGCTATTTTGGGTGCGGAAAGTTTTGCCTTCGGTACCGGCCCGATGGTGGCACTTGGTTGTAAATTCTTACGTATTTGTCACTTAAATAACTGTGCAACAGGCGTTGCGACTCAAAATGATAAATTACGTAGCAATCACTTTATCGGTTTGCCACAAATGGTCATGAACTACTTTCAGTTTGTTGCGCGTGAAACACAAGAGTGGTTAGCGGCATTAGGTGTTGCAAGCATGGCAGAATTAATTGGTCGTACAGACTTATTAAAAGTATTGCCAGGCACAACTGATAAACAACGCAAACTGGATTTGGCACCATTGTTATCTTCTGGTGGCGTATCAGCTGATAAGCCTCAATATTGTGTAGAGCCACACAATGTACCTTACGATAAAGGTGAACTGGCTGAACAAATGGTTGCGGATATGCAAGATGCCATTGCTAATAAAAAAGGTGGTTTCTTTAGCTATGATATTCGCAATATCAATCGTTCGATTGGTGCGCGTGTATCTGGAGAAATCGCACGTCATCATGGCAACTACGGCATGAGCGATACACCGATTAAAGTTCAGTTGACTGGTTCTGCGGGTCAAAGCTTTGGTGTGTGGAATGCCGGCGGTTTAGAAATGCGCTTGCAAGGTGATGCTAACGATTACGTTGGTAAAGGCATGGCTGACGGTAAGTTGGTTATTTACCCTTCACCAGAAAGTCATTTTGCGACACAAGAAGCTAGTATTGCTGGTAACACCTGCCTATATGGTGCAACAGGTGGTTATTTGTATGCAGCCGGTATGGCAGGTGAACGTTTTGCTGTACGTAATTCAGGCGCAACAGCGGTTGTTGAAGGTGTTGGCGACCATGGTTGTGAATATATGACGGGTGGTATTGTCGCGGTATTAGGCGAAACAGGCTTGAACTTCGGTGCCGGTATGACCGGTGGATTTGCCTATGTGTTAGATATGGATGGCACTTTCGATAAGCGCTACAACAAAGAGTTAGTAGAATTAGTTCGGATTGATAGTGGTGAGCTATCGGATCATGCTTTATTCCTAAAAGGAATGATTGAAGATCATGTTCGAGAAACAGGCAGTGTTTGGGGTAACCAATTGTTAGATACATATCAACAACGTTTGAAACAATTCTGGTTAGTTAAACCAAAAGCAGCAGCATTGGATGGCTTGTTAAGTCAAGTAACCAAAGCAGCCTAACCTTCAATCAGAGCAAATCAAAAAATCATTATGGCAAAAAATACTTTTCAATTTTTAGATGTCGGTCGACATGATCCGAGTAAAGCAGAAGCTAAACAACGTATTAAAGGTTTTGGCGAAATTTACGGTGAATTTGATAAAGATACGTCGGCAGAACAGGCGGATCGTTGTTTAGAATGTGGTAATCCATATTGTGAATGGAAATGCCCAGTACATAATTACATTCCAAACTGGTTGAAATTAGTTAGTGAAGGCAATTTAGAACAAGCTGCAGAGTTATCACACCAGACCAATACTTTGCCTGAAATTTGCGGTCGAGTTTGTCCACAAGATCGTTTATGTGAAGGCGCGTGTACTTTAAATGATGGTTTTGGTGCTGTGACAATTGGTTCGGTAGAAAAATACATTACCGACACTGCCTTGGATCAAGGCTGGCGCCCTGACTTATCTGATGTTAAAGATACGGGCAAACGTGTTGCCGTCATTGGTGCAGGTCCCGCTGGATTAGGGTGTGCTGATGTTTTAATACGAAATGGTGTTAAACCCGTTGTTTATGATAAATATCCTGAAGTTGGTGGTTTGCTGACCTTTGGTATTCCTGAATTTAAACTCGAAAAAGCAGTTGTAAAACGTCGTCGTGAAGTGCTTGAAGGCATGGGAGTGGAATTCATCCTTAATACTGAAGTTGGTAAAGATATCGACTTTCAAACGTTGTTAGATGAGTACGATGCAGTTTTTCTCGGTATGGGTACCTATACCTATATGAAAGGCGGTTTTCCTGGTGAAGATAAACAGGGTGTGTACGAAGCTTTACCGTATTTAGTAGCAAACAACAAACACTTACTTGATTTAGAAACAGATAGTTACGTTAATCTTGCAGGTAAAAAAGTGGTTGTGCTTGGTGGTGGTGATACGGCGATGGACTGTAACCGTACTGCAATTCGTCAAAATGCGGCTAGTGTGCAATGTGCCTACCGTCGAGATGAAGAAAATATGCCGGGTTCACGTCGTGAAGTGAACAATGCGCGTGAAGAGGGCGTTGAGTTTTTATGGAATCGTCAGCCAATTGAAGTGGTTGGTGATGGCAAAGTTGAAGGTATTAAAGTGGTAACAACAGCTTTGGGTGAACCCGATGAACGTGGTCGTCGTAGCCCACAACCAGTGCCTGGTAGTGAAGAAATTATTGCTGCTGATGCCATTGTCATTGCCTTTGGTTTCCGCCCAAGTCCTGCGCCATGGTTTGCTGAATATGGTGTTGATATTGATGACGGTGGTCGTGTTATTGCACCGGCATCTCCAGCGGCAGGAAAATCAGCCTATCAAACCACCAATGAAAAGATCTTTGCTGGCGGTGATATGGTGCGTGGCTCTGATCTTGTGGTAACTGCAGTATGGGAAGGTCGTCAAGCTGCAGAAGGCATTTTAGATTACCTAGACGTTTAAACAATTCGGCTTTAAACCTGATCTAAATCAGAAAATATCAGGCTTTATCATACCTATGATCATTTTTAGGTATGATAGAGCCTTTTTTATATATGCAATAATAAAGTCGTTTTATTCGAGGAAGAAGAGTGTCTGAATTAAAAAATGATCGCTATTTGAGAGCATTATTACGTCAACCGGTTGATAAAACGCCTGTATGGGTCATGCGCCAAGCCGGACGGTATTTGCCAGAATATCGTGAAGTACGAGCTAAAGCCGGCGACTTTATGACCTTGTGCACGACGCCTGAACTTGCATGTGAAGTGACCTTGCAACCGTTACGTCGATTTGATCTTGATGCCGCTATTATTTTTTCAGATATTTTAACCATTCCTGATGCGATGGGTTTAGGTTTACATTTTGTTTCTGGTGAAGGCCCAAAATTTAATAAAATTATTCAAAGTGCTTCCGATATTGCCAAACTAAGCGTTCCAGATATGGAAGATAATCTGGGGTATGTCATGGATGCAATTCGACTCGCACGACGTGAGATCGATAGCAAAGTACCTTTGATTGGTTTTAGTGGTAGCCCTTGGACTTTAGCCTGTTATATGGTTGAAGGTGGCTCAAGTAAAGACTTTTCTAAAGTTAAGGGCATGATGTTTGATGCGCCTGATCAAATGCATGCTTTGCTTGCGGTATTAGCTGATTCCGTTACAGCCTATTTGAATGCACAAATTGCCGCAGGTGCTCAAGCAATTATGTTGTTTGATACTTGGGGTGGGACGCTTAGTACGACTAATTACAATGAATTTTCGCTTGCTTATATGCAACGCATTGTTGAAGGCTTAAGCCGTGAAAGTGAGAGGCGTACAGTCCCTGTAACCTTATTCACAAAAGGTGGCGGGCAGTGGCTTGAATTAATGGCGCAAACTGGGGTTGATGCGGTAGGTCTGGATTGGACAACTGATCTGGCAGTAGCACGCCAACGTGTTGGAGATAAAGTCAGCCTGCAAGGCAATATGGATCCGTGCGTGTTGTATGCATCTGCAGATCGGGTTGAACAAGAAGTGGCCAGTGTTTTAGCAAGTTTTGGTCAAGGAACAACTGGGCATGTATTTAACTTGGGCCATGGTATTCATCCCGCTATCGATCCTGAAAAGATGAAGCGTCTTGTAGACTCTGTGCATCGATTAAGTGAGCAATACCACGGTAATCCCACCAATAAATGAGTGATCAAGCCAATTCCTCTCAATTTAAGAATATCCGAATTGGCTTGATATTGGCCGTATTGGGAACCTTGTTGTTCTCTTTAAAATCTATTTGAGGCTGTCCTGGATAAGTAAAATATTCTAGGATGTCAGAATGCAAAAAAGCAGATTAAGTTGGGTTTGAGTTAGCTATGATCCTTACGTGCTTCATCAAGTAATTGCTGGGCGAAGCGTTTAACTTGAAGATCATAGAGTGCAAGTTGTCCACCGGTTTTGATCGCGCTGGAAGCAAGTCCACCGATGACCATCAATAATAAAATCACGATACCCCAGGCAAGGAAATACGTCATTCTAATATCTGGTTTAGCGTGTTCGGGAGATACGGTTTTAGGTGTAATGTCTTGTTGATCGATGTCTGTTTCCTGTGGTGCTGGATTAGCGGCAGGCGATGCAAGTGAAGCTAACAGCGAATCAATATGCGAACCTTGCTCAATCGCCGTTGCAAACCGTTCGATGCGTTGTGGTTGTTCATAAAGATGCCATGCTTCCAGAATAACCTTGATACCAACATAAAGGCCAACTAACAACATCACCAATCCAAGTACACGGACGATGAAGGTAAGGATCTCTGTAGAAATTGAGTGCGTATTATCCATAAAACAGACCTCGTAATTTCATAATAAGAAGTGTGCGACATTGATAATACTACAGATTTGAGATAAAAAAAGGGCGATTCGTTTAAAACGAATCGCCCTTTTTAGTTAAGCTAAGTTAAAAAGTGAATCTTAGTTTTGATTTACAAACTCTGGGTATGCTTCCATGCCACATTCACTTAAATCAGTACCTTCGTATTCTTCTTCTTCAGAAACTCGGATACCCATTACTAATTTCAGTACATACCAAACGATGAAGCTAGTTATAAATACCCAAACAAAGATAGTTACAGCACCGACCAATTGGCCAACGAAGCTTGCATCACTGTTTGTTAATGGTACTGCTAATAAACCCCATAGACCAACAACACCGTGTACTGAAATCGCACCAACTGGATCATCAATTTTGAATTTATCCATTGCAACGATTGAGAATACAACAAGTAGACCACCGACAGCACCAATGATTGTAGCCATTAATGCAGACGGCGTATCAGGACCTGCTGTAATCGCAACTAGACCAGCTAAGGCACCGTTAAGAATCATAGTTAAGTCAGCTTTGCCGAAGAGTAATTTAGCAGCAATTAATGCAGCAATTACACCACCAGCCGCAGCAGCAGCATTAGTGTTTAGGAATACCATTGCAACAGAGTTTGCACTTGCGATATCACCTAATTTTAATACTGAACCACCGTTGAAGCCGAACCAACCCATCCATAAGATGAATGTACCTAACGTTGCCATAGGTAAGTTTGCACCAGGAATAGGGCGAACTTCACCGTTAGAACCATATTTGCCTTTACGAGCACCAAGTAATAGCACACCAGCTAAGGCAGCAGAAGCACCCGCCATGTGAACGATACCGGAACCAGCAAAATCTAGGAATCCAAAATCATCGCCTAAAGAGTACATGCCAAAGACAGCGTTACCGCCCCATGTCCATGCACCTTCCATTGGGTAGATGAAAGCAGTCATAACAACAGCAAAAACAACAAATGACATTAACTTCATGCGTTCAGCAACCGCACCTGAAACGATAGACATTGCGGTTGCAACAAACACAACTTGGAAGAAGAAGTCTGACGCTGCTGAATAAATTGAGCCACCTTCAAAGCCACCATCACGAGCAGCGAAATCACCTAATGTCGCTGTAACATCAACATCGGCAATACCATCTAAGAAAATACCGCCGCCGTACATGATGTCATAACCAACAACGAGATACGCTGTACACGCTACAGCAAAAAGTAACACGTTCTTGGTTAAGATTTCAGTCGTATTTTTGGCACGAACAAGACCTGCTTCTAACATAGAGAAGCCCGCAGCCATCCACATTACCAATGCACCCATTACTAAGAAGTAGAAGGTATCCATGGCATATTGGAGTTGGAAGATTTCATTTTCCATTATTTTAACTCCTAGAACTTATAGTGCATCAGGACCGGTTTCGCCTGTGCGAATCCGAACCACTTGCTCTAATGGGTAAACAAAAATTTTGCCATCACCGATTTTGCCAGTGTTAGCACCCTTTGTAATTGCTTCGATAACTTGATCTATCAAGCCATCATCAACAGCAATCTCAAGTTTGAGTTTTGGTAGAAAATCAACCACATATTCTGCACCGCGATAGAGTTCAGTATGACCTTTTTGGCGACCGAAACCTTTCACTTCAGAAACGGTTAAACCTTGAACACCAATTTCTGACAATGATTCGCGTACATCATCAAGCTTGAAGGGCTTGATTATCGCTACTACTTGTTTCATAAGTTATTCCTTCAAAAAATGGCCACCCTAGAAAATAGGGTAGCCGAGCACTATTACATTGATTTAGAGAGTGTGAATACAATGTTGTCAGACGAGGCATCTGAAATGGCGTTATCATCCACGTCGTAGTAAGACAAATCTAAACCGAAACCAGCTAGTTCAGTTGACGCACCAACATGATAGCTGGTGTAACTGTCTAAACCAGCAGCCACTTCATCATCAAAATCGTAGTAGCCGATACCTGCTGCCAGGCTAAACATTCCGATATCGTAACCCGCATCTACTGTATAGTAAGTTCCGTCTGTGTCAGTACCAAAGACGTCGTCAGAATATGCAATACCGGCAGTAATAAAGCTGTAGCTTAATGAGCCATGAACCTCAAAAAAGTCAGCTGAGTCTGCATCTGGATAGTCATAGTACAATGCCCCGATATCATAGCCGACACCTGAACCACCAAACTCACCTGCAAAGCCTGCATAGTAATCTACCTCAATCGTCGCGTTGTCTGGTGTCGCTTCAAAATCAACATTTGAAGCCCAAACCCCAGCATACAAACCACTTGAATGACCTATATCGAAACTGCCAGAGATCGCTGCTTCGTTATCAGTTTGGCTAACGCCACGCCATATGTAATCAGTACTAAGAGCGACGCTTGCACTTGTTGACCATGCACCATCAGCACTTTCCCATGCCATGGCTGATGAAGCAGCGAATAACGTGCTTGCAGTCAGACATAAGGTTGATAATTTTTTCAATTTCATTTTGAATCCTCATCTATTTTGTTAAATGCAAAATTAACGTTTGAATGTATGTTGCGTCGTTGCAACACCATGTATTCAGACTGCAACAGTAAAAGCAGGATGTGTGCCATGCGTTGAATTAACAATAAAAACATATAGATACGTTATTCCTGGTCGGGATTTACGTTGTTTTAATGCACAAAATAAGTGCTACATGGTGTAGTGTGCACCCTATTTGTGCGAAAAGAAGGAGAATAGAAATAATGGCCTTGTGACATTTTGCTGATATGATTACTGACATTAAAAATAGTCAGGTTAAGCAATGTTATATCCACAGATTGATCCTGTTGCGTTGTCGTTAGGCCCGATCCAGGTACATTGGTATGGTCTAATGTATTTGTCTGGTTTTATTGCAGCATGGTGGTTGGGCAAAATCCGTGCAACGCGTTTTGGCTGGACGGCAACGCACGTTGAAGATATGTTGTTCTATGGTGCGATTGGCGTAATCATTGGTGGCAGATTAGGCTATGCCTTATTTTATGATTTGGCTAATACTATCGCGAACCCATTCAATATTGTTAAAGTGTGGCAAGGCGGCATGTCTTTTCATGGTGGCTTGATAGGTGTTCTGCTTGCTTTTTGGTGGTTTAGTCGTAAAACGAGCAAAACCTATTTTGAGATCAGTGATTTTATCGCGCCATTAGTACCATTAGGCTTGTTTTTTGGTCGAATTGGTAACTTTATTAATGGTGAGTTATGGGGCAAAGTCAGTGATGTGCCATGGGCGATGGTATTTCCGGCAGGCGGGCCATTAGCACGACATCCTTCTCAATTATATGAAGCAGGCCTAGAAGGACTAGCCTTGTTTCTTATCTTATGGTTGTTTTCAATCAGGTCCAGGCCAGTGGGAGCAATATCCGGCTTATTTTTACTTGGCTATTCCGCATTTCGATTTTTAATTGAATTTGTTCGAGTGCCCGATCAGCAATATGGTTACTTTTGGTCTGATTGGTTGACGATGGGGCAAATTTTATCATTGCCTATGATGCTGGCAGGCATCATTATTATTGTGATCGCATATCGTCGAGCTAATTAACCTCAGCTCGGGATAAGAAGGGAACTAAAAGCCTGTTAACCGATCAGATCTTTTACCACAAAAGATTTTGATG
>JARGFJ010000014.1 GCA_029210875.1 Gammaproteobacteria bacterium
AGTGAAGTCGTTAGCATCTGGGTATCATGATCTCATTATGGAAATAATCAAGCATTTTCATTGATCACGGGTATAGAAGTTATCTTTCCATGTCCTAAGCGCAGTAAAAACAGCGAGTGGTGAGCTTAATTTAGTACCGCTGTATCGTTCAGCAGATGCAATCACCTGCGGCTGTGTACAACGCAAGAAAGGATTGCATGCCTGCTCTAGTGCAATGGTTGAGGGCAAGGTTATTTCATCGTTGTCTCGCATCGTTTTGATTTGCGAAAGACGTTGTTTGATTATGAGGTTATCAGGTTCAACCGCAACGGCGAAATGCAAATTAGCTAAGGTGTATTCATGTGCACAATAAATATGTGTATCAGCAGGTAGATCATGCAAGCTAGATAAAGAACTATAAAGCTGTTGTGCCGCATTAGCTCTTAAGTTATCAGGTATCGGGCGTGCGTTTTGATCTAGCAGCCGACCACAACCAGCAGAAAATAATGTATCGCCACAGAATAAATTACCTTCAACCAAGTAGCTAAGATGAACAGGTGTATGGCCAGGTGTATTTATAACCGTAATCTTAGGAAAGCTTGCATTGATGGCAAGTTGTTTTTGATCTGATATATCGTCAGTGATGACATCATTTAGACGGGTTTTCTGCCCAAATACTGGCACAGAAAACTGCTCGACCAGCTGCTTAACTCCGTTAATATGGTCATAATGTTGGTGGGTAATCAAGATCGCTATTGGAATAACATTATAATGGTTAATAGCATTAATGACGGGCGTTGCACCGCCGGGGTCAACAATAACAACCTGTTTCGATGCGCTGTGTTCTATCAGCCAGATATAATTGTCGTTAAAAGCGCGGATCGCACGAACATTCAGCATGTTTTATTCCAAGGTTAAGGTCAACAATGACTGATTATAAAACGGATCACAGAAAAAAAATGGCTGACTGGTGGCAAAGTCCATTAGCGGGCAATGTTTTGGATGCTGAACGTGGTCTATTGCAGTCAAATGCCCATCTTTTCTTTGGTTATATGCAATTGCAGCTCGGTGTCACAGCTGTATTATTGCCTGATGTGTCACGACCGACTATCAAGAAGGTGATGGCAGATCAGGCTGACATTGACGGCTGCTATGAATCCTTACCGATTAAGTGGCATAGTATTGATACCTTATTACTTAGTCATACCCTGGAGTTTTCTCCAGACCCACACCAAATATTACGAGAGGCAGAGCGGGTGTTAGTTGCCGATGGCACCTTGGTGTTATGTTGTTTTAATCCGTGGAGTTTGTGGGGAATAAGACGTTTGTTTTCTTGGCAAGAGTGTCCACCTTGGCAAGGACACTTCTTCAGTTTGGCGAGAATAAAAGACTGGTTAGCATTATTGAATTTTGATGTAATCGTGGTTGAGCGTACACTGTTTCGCCCTCCGATTAGATCGGCTAAATGGTTTGAAAGATGTGCATTCTTGGAGCGATGGGGTAAGCGTTTATGGCCCGTATTGTCTGGAGTGACCATTGTTGTTGCAACCAAGCGCACAATTCCTCTCACCCCGATTACATCTCGCTGGCAAACCAAACAATTATTTCCGCCAAGGCCTTTAGTTAATAAACCAGTTACACGAGAAAAAAGTGATGGATGAAGTAAAAATTTTTAGTGATGGTGCTTGTAGTGGTAATCCTGGCCCCGGTGGCTGGGGAGCGATCTTGCAAGCCAAGGGAACTGAAAAAGAATTATCTGGCGGTGAAAAAAACTCGACTAATAACCGCATGGAAATGATGGCCGTGATCGCAGCGTTAGAAGCCATTAAACGACCTTGTCATGTTACGGTGACAACAGACTCTCAATATGTCATGAAAGGTATGCTGGAATGGCTACCGGGTTGGAAAAAACGAGGTTGGAAAACAGCAAGTAAACAACCCGTAAAGAATGTTGATTTATGGCAACGACTGGAACAAGCAGCCTTACCACACAAATTGGAGTGGGAATGGGTGCGAGGGCATCAAGGTCATCCTGAAAATGAACGAGCAGACGAGCTTGCTGTTGCTGCGCGTGAACGTATTGCACAAAAAGGCTGAGACAAACATGGCTGAACAACAATTGAAACGTCAGGTGGTACTTGATACGGAAACAACCGGTTTAAGTACAGCGGATGGTAACCGGATTATTGAAATTGGCTGTGTTGAGCTCATTAATCGTCGCCTGACAGGAGAAACATTTCACCAATACATCAATCCTGAGCGGGAAAGTGAAGCCGGTGCCTTGGAAGTACATGGCATTACTACTGAATTTTTGGCAGATAAACCCAAGTTTGAAGATATAGTTGGGGACTTTATAACGTTTATCGAAGGTGCTGAGCTGATTATTCACAATGCATCATTTGATATTGGCTTTTTAGATTTTGAATTGAGTAAGCTCAAAACTGAAAAGCGTTGCATCAAAGATATATGTCCCGTTTTAGACACGCTTAAACTCGCTAAAGAAAAACATCCTGGCCAAAAAAATAACCTGGATGCCTTATGTCGTCGTTATGATGTTGATAACTCGAACCGTGAATTGCATGGTGCCTTATTAGACTCGGAGATATTAGCCGATGTTTATTTAGCGATGACCGGTGGTCAAGTGAGTCTATCCTTGATGGCTGAACAGATCGATAACGCTGATGC
The DNA here is from genome assembly GCA_029210875.1 of Gammaproteobacteria bacterium. Classification (GTDB taxonomy): domain Bacteria; phylum Pseudomonadota; class Gammaproteobacteria; order Nitrosococcales; family Methylophagaceae. The sequence goes on from JARGFJ010000014.1 coordinate 2,665, forward strand.
AACGTCAACCCTACAAGATGAGCATTCATCTAAACGAATCCACGGACCGTTGCGAGTCATATTCGCTGATACTGATGAGCTTGAAGCACATAATGCAACACTACAACGCCTTGATAAGGTCAGTGGCGGCAACTGTGTCTGGTTGCATAAATAGCAGCGTCAGAATAAACGGACTCTAATCTCGATAATTACCACTTTTAGACTTGAAATTAATTTTTTCATCCCCATTTCAGCGGTTTAAGTATTTATAACCGCGGAACTTGGAATTATGAGTAACGAAGAAATTAATAACACAGAATCGGAAAATCTGGACGCAGAAACGATAAATAATCCTGAAGTAGACATTACTGAAGATCCAGCAGCATTGTTGGAAGATGCCCGCAATAAAGCAGATCAACATTGGAACGAACTGCTTCGCGCCAAGGCGGATATGGAAAATTTACGTCGTCGTCAGGCACGTGATCTCGAAAATGCACATAAACACGCCTTAGATAAGTTCGTCACCGAATTATTGCCTATTTATGACAGCATGGAATTAGGTCTTAAAGCGGCAAGTGCTGAAGAAGCGTCATTGGAAGCGGTACGCGAAGGTCTCGAAATGACGATGAAAATGTTCTTATCGTCAATCAGCAAATTTGGCCTGGAACAAGTTGATCCGGAAGGCCAAGCCTTTGATCCGGAATTACATCAAGCCGTAGCAATGCAGCCAGCAGATGGCGTAGAAGCAAACCAGGTTCTGAATGTGATGCAAAAAGGCTATCAATTTAATGGTCGTTTATTGCGCCCTGCGATTGTTGTCGTATCTCAGTAGCAAAAACATTAAATCGTATAGAAAACAAAGAAGTGGTGAATAAGGACTTGAAATTAATTTTTCGTCCCCCACTTAAGTTAACAACAGCGGGTGTAACCGGCAAAAATTTAAGAATGATGGAGAATAACAATGGGTAGAATTATTGGTATTGACTTAGGAACGACTAACTCCTGTGTCGCAGTATTAGAAGATGGAAAAGCGCGCGTTATCGAAAACAGTGAAGGCGATCGTACTACGCCATCAATTGTTGCGTTTAACAAAGATGACGAAGTAATGGTTGGTCAATCTGCAAAACGTCAAGCAGTCACCAACCCTAAAAACACCTTATTTGCGATCAAGCGTCTAATTGGTCGTAAATTTAAAGATGATGTTGTACAACGTGATATCGACATGGTGCCATATAAAATTATCGAAGCTGATAATGGTGACGCATGGGTTGATATTAACGGTAAAAAAATGGCACCACCTGAAATTTCAGCTCGTGTTTTGATGAAAATGAAAAAAACAGCGGAAGAATTTTTGGGTGAACCAGTGACAGAAGCAGTTGTAACTGTGCCTGCTTACTTTAACGACTCGCAACGTCAAGCAACAAAAGACGCCGGTAAAATCGCCGGTCTCGATGTTAAACGTATTATCAACGAACCAACTGCTGCGGCTTTGGCTTATGGTATGGATAAAAAACGTGGTGATTCTACGATTGTTGTTTATGACTTGGGTGGTGGTACATTCGACGTATCAGTAATCGAAATTGCTGACATCGAAGGCGAACATCAATTTGAAGTATTAGCGACAAATGGTGATACATTCCTGGGTGGTGAAGACTTTGATCAACGTATTATCGATTATTTGGTGACTGAATTCAAAAAAGACCAAGGTATCGATTTATCAAACGATCCTTTAGCGTTGCAACGTCTAAAAGATGCGGCTGAAAAAGCAAAAATCGAATTATCATCAAGCTCACAAACTGATATCAACTTACCTTATGTGACTGCAGATGCAAGCGGTCCTAAACATATGGAAATTCGTTTAACACGTGCCAAGTTGGAATCATTGGTTGAAGACTTAATTAAACGTAGTATGGAACCATGTAAAGTAGCACTTAAAGATGCTGGTTTATCTATTTCAGATATCAACGATGTTATCTTGGTTGGTGGTCAAACACGTATGCCTAAGGTACAAGAAGCAGTTAAAGAATTATTTGGCAAAGAACCACGTAAAGATGTTAACCCTGATGAAGCAGTAGCGGCTGGTGCGGCTATTCAAGCGGCAGTATTAGCAGGTGATGTCAAAGATGTATTGCTATTAGATGTCACACCATTAAGCCTGGGTATTGAAACCATGGGTGGTGTAATGACTAAACTAGTTGAGAAAAATACCACTATCCCAACTAAAGCAAACCAAACGTTCTCAACAGCCGATGATAATCAACCTGCAGTAACGATTCACGTATTACAAGGTGAACGTGAAGTGGCATCAGCGAATAAATCATTAGGTCGTTTTGACTTGGCGGATATTCCTCCTGCACCACGTGGTCAACCACAAATCGAAGTAACATTTGATATTGATGCCAACGGTATCTTGAATGTTTCTGCAAAAGATAAAGCAACTGGAAAAGAGCAATCTATCGTCATTAAAGCGTCTAGCGGTTTGTCTGATGAAGAAGTTGAAAAAATGGTTAAAGATGCAGAAGCTCACGCTGATGAAGATCGTAAATTCCACGAACTTGTTTCAGTACGCAACCAGGCTGATGCATTGATTCATTCAACTGAAAAAGCAATCAAAGACTTGGGTGACAAATTAGCAGAAGATGAAAAAACACCGATCGATGCAGCCATAGACGCATTGAAAACAGCAGTTAAAGGTGAAGATAAAGATGATATCGAAGCTAAAACAACTGCTCTAAGTGAAGCTGCAGCTAAAATCTCTGAACGTGCTTATGCTGAAAATGCAGAAGCAGGAAGTTCAACAGAAGAAGCGAAACCAGCATCTGATGATGTCGTTGATGCTGAATTTGAAGAAGTAGATGACGATAAAAAATAATCGTTAAGTTTTAAAGCATGTCACAAACAGGCGCAGGTAACTCCTACGCCTGTTTTGTTGTTTATAACGTTCAGGTAGAAAAACGCTAATGGCCAAACGAGATTTTTACGAAATTCTGGGTATTTCACGAACCGCGACCGAAGCAGAAATAAAAAAAGCCTATCGTCGTATGGCGATGAAGTTTCACCCCGATCGTAATTCTGATGATCCTCAATCGGAAGAGAAATTCAAAGAAGCTAAAGAAGCGTATGAAATTTTATCAGATGCTCAAAAACGTGCCGCCTATGATCAGTTTGGTCATGCAGGCGTAGATAGTTCTGCTGGTGGTGGTCATCGTGGTGGTGGCGGTTTTAGTGATGTTTTTGGTGATGTCTTTAACGATATTTTTGGTGCATCAGGCGGCGGCAGACAAAGTTATCGCGGTGCTGATTTACGCTATCACCTTGAGTTATCATTAGAAGATGCCGTATTTGGTACCACTGAAAAAATTCGTATCCCAGTTAATGTAACGTGTAAAACCTGTGATGGTAGTGGTGCTAAAAAAGGCACACAACCAGTCATTTGTACTACCTGTGGTGGTCACGGTCAGGTACGGATGCAACAAGGATTTTTCTCGGTACAACAGCCATGTCCGCATTGTCGTGGTACTGGTCAAATGATCAAAGAACCTTGTACAGATTGTCATGGTAATGGTCAAATTCAAGAACATAAAACCTTATCAGTTAAAGTACCAGCAGGTGTTGATACCGGTGATCGCATTCGCTTGTCAGGTGAAGGTGAAGCTGGCACAGGTGGTGCAGGACCGGGTGATTTATACGTTGAAATTCAAGTTAAAAGCCATGATGTGTTCACACGAGATGGTAGTAATTTATATTGTGACGTCCCAATCAGCTTTGTTACGGCATCGTTGGGCGGTGATTTAGAAGTCCCTACCTTAGAAGGCAAGGCAAGTTTGAAAGTGCCGGAAGGCACTCAAACCGGACAACAATTCAGATTACGCGGTAAAGGTGTTAAATCGGTTCGCGGTGGTGCCGTCGGTGATCTCGTTTGCCGAGTTATTTTAGAAACGCCGGTAAACTTATCGAAAAAACAAAAAGACTTGTTACAACAATTTGATGACAGCATGCAAGGCAGTCATAGCAAGCACAGTCCAAAACATAGTTCATGGTTAGATGCGGTTAAACAGTTTTTTGATTAAGATACGTTAAACATCAGCAAAATTAAGGAAACAGAATGGCAACACGAATAGCAATTAATGGCGCAGCCGGTCGAATGGGACGCTGTTTGATTCAAGCGGTGGAACAAACACAAGGCTTAGTGTTAAGTGCCGCTATTGATCGTGCTGATTCAAGTTTGCTTGGAGCCGATGCTGGCGAACTGGCAGGTGTTGGCAAATTAGGTGTTGCCCTTACATCAGATGTTGCACAAGCAACAGCTAACTCAGATGTCATCATTGATTTCACCTTGCCAGAAGTCACCATGGCTTTATTGCCACATTGTGTTAGCAATAAGTGTCATCTTGTGATCGGAACAACCGGTTTTTCTGACCAACAAAAAGCCGAAATTGAACGTTCAGCACAACAGGTCTCAATGGTGTTAGCCCCTAATATGAGTGTCGGTGTCAACTTGTCACTTAAATTGCTAGATATTGCCGCTCGCGTGTTGGGTGATGATGTTGATATCGAAATTATGGAAGCTCACCATAGGCATAAAGTCGATGCACCATCAGGTACGGCATTACGAATGGGTGAAGTAGTTGCTGATGCTTTAGGGAGAGATCTTAAAACCTGCGCGGTTTATGGTCGTGAAGGTAGAACAGGCGAACGTGATCGCAATACCATCGGTTTTGCCACAGTTCGTGCTGGCGATATAGTTGGTGATCACACTGTCATGTTTGCTGCAGAAGGCGAACGTGTTGAAATTACCCATAAAGCATCAAGCCGAATGACGTTTGCATTGGGAGCAATGCGAGCATCAAGCTGGTTAATGCAACGCGATAACGGCTTGTTTGATATGCAAGATGTATTGAACCTGCGAGATTAGGCTTGTTGAATAAGGCTCGAATATATGCCCGTGCTCAATGAATTTGCATAAAAGCTTGATTATTTCATTCGAACTATATCACTCAACTTTTTGTATCCATAGTTCACTGGAGAAAAAGAGCTGTTATTCGAGACGTATTGCCCAACTTGTCCTAAGTGATACCAACCATCATCTTCAACAGTTTGCTCAACAGCAGTTCTAAGTAGTTTTACAAGCGCAGCATCTTTTTTTCTTTTTCGATAATTTATTCAACCCTTGCCTACTATGATTCACAAATCTCTAGCTTGTTATTAACAGGAATAACCAGTCCCTTGTAATTTGATAATTTTAAGATGCAAAGCAGCAGTTCATTTCCAGAAATTTTATTTTTGTACATGACATTAACACACGCATTCTAGATCACTCCTATCTCTGCAAACGAAACCGTTTCACCATCGCCAACCACAATATGATCCAACACTCGAATATCAATGGTATTCAGTGCCGTTTTCAAACGTTCGGTAATCGCATAATCAGCTTGACTCGGTTCAGCAACACCGGAAGGGTGGTTGTGAGCAAAAATAACAGCAGCGGCATTATGTGCCAACGCCTGTTTGATGACTTCACGCGGATAAACACTGGCACCATCAATTGTACCCCGGAATAATTCTTCAAATGCGATCATGCGATGTTTATTGTCGAGGAACAAACAAGCAAAGACTTCGTGGCTGTAATGGCGTAAACGTTGTTGTAAATACTGTTTGGTGCTGGTGACATCACTGAGTGCATCACCGCGAGTCAGGGTAGATTCAAGATGACGTCGACTCATTTCAAGTACGGCTTGCAGTTGCACGTATTTGGCTGGACCTAGACCATGTTGCAGACAGAACTGTGTTTGGTTTGCTTCAAGTAGGGCGCGAAGGCTGCCGAAGTTGGATAATAGTTGTCGTGCTAATTCAACAGCGGATAATCCAGTGACACCTGTTCGCAAAAAAATGGCTAATAATTCAGCATCGGTTAAGGTGGGAGCGCCATGGCGTAGCAGTTTTTCTCGTGGTCGATCTTCTGAGGGCCAATCCTTTATTGCCATTGTATTGATTCCTTTCAGTATGTGGCGTTAGTAAATTTTATTCTAATTTACCGGCTGTTTTTAATAAAAACAATAACTTGTTTTGAATTAAACATGGAATAATAGTATTCTATCGAACCTTTTTTTACGAATACCCTTTCATGGCCGGAAAACTTTTTATCAGAACCTTTGGTTGCCAGATGAATGAATATGATTCATCCAAGATGGCAGAAGTACTTGCAGAATCACACCAGTTAGAAGTAACGGATATTGCTGAAGATGCTGATGTGTTATTACTGAATACCTGTTCAATACGCGAGAAAGCACAAGAGAAAGTGTTTCATCAACTTGGACGTTGGAAAAAGTGGAAAGACACTAAACCGGAATTAGTGATTGGTGTCGGTGGTTGTGTTGCCAGTCAGGAAGGTGATGCTATTCGCCGTCGTGCGCCCTATGTTGATCTCGTTTTTGGTCCTCAAACATTGCACCGTTTGCCGGCAATGTTAGATGAAGTCCGTCAAAATCATAAGCCAAGCATTGATATTTCATTCCCTGAAATTGAAAAGTTCGATAATTTGCCTGCGGCAAAAGCCGAAGGACCAACCGCCTTTGTTTCTATTATGGAAGGCTGTAGCAAGTACTGTACATTCTGTGTTGTGCCTTATACCCGTGGCGAAGAAGTCAGTCGTCCAGTCGGTGGTGTTCTGCGTGAAATTCGCGCATTAGCTGCGCAAGGTGTGCGTGAAGTTAATTTATTGGGTCAAAACGTTAATGCCTATCAAGGTGAAATTGAAGATGGCGATTATGCCGATCTGGCCGAGTTGATTCATTATGTGGCTGCGATTGATGGTATTGATCGTATTCGTTTTACGACATCTCATCCGGTTGAATTCTCAGAGAGCTTGATCCAGGCTTATGCTGAAGTGCCAGAGCTGGTGGATCACTTACATTTACCAATTCAATCAGGTTCAGATCGTATTTTGGCGATGATGAAACGTGGTCATACTGTTTTGGAATATAAAGCCAAGATCAAACGCGTAAAAGAAATTCGACCAAATTTAAGTATGTCGAGCGACTTTATTATTGGTTTCCCTGATGAAAGCGATGCTGATTTTGACGCGACGATGAAGATAATCAACGACATTGAATTCGATCATTCATTTAGTTTTATTTATAGTGCGCGTCCTGGTACACCGGCATCGGCCTTTGTTGATTCAGTATCGGATGATGTTAAAAAACAACGTCTGCAAACTGTTCAAACACGGTTATTACAGTTAGAGCGCCAGCACAGTGAAGCGATGCTCAATACACGGCAACGTGTGTTAGTTGAACGTATTGGTGAGCGTGATGAGGGCGAAATGGTTGGTCGTACCGAAAATAACCGCACGGTTATGTTTGTTGGCGACCAATCATTGTTAGGCAAGTTTGTTGATGTCAACATAACCGAAGCTTATAGCAATTCACTACGCGGTGAATTATATGCTGATAGTGTTATCAGCTAACTTAAATTTAGGAATTTATCCTTAGTGACAATATCTGCTCCTATCCTTGATAGCATTAGTTTCGAATTAAGCCCTTCTGATAACGAACGATTAGCTAATTTATGTGGTCATCTTGATGAACATCTTCGTATGATGGAACGTGGCTTTGGCGTTGAAATCAATAATCGTGGCGGCAAGTTCCAAATAATTGGCGAAGCGGCAACCTTGACTCATGTTCAGGATGTCATTCATGAACTATATGCTGAGACATCGCAAACAGTATTAGCGCCAGAACAAGTGCATTTAGCTATTCGACAAGTTGGTGGTGAAGCCACGCTTGTTACTAAAGAAGACAACGAAATAGTTATTAAAACCAAGCGTGGCTTGGTCAAAGCACGCGGTGAAAATCAGCAAGCCTATTTGCAACGCGTTATGACACACGATATCAACTTTGGTGTTGGACCAGCAGGTACGGGTAAAACCTATTTAGCGGTTGCTTGTGCAGTTGAAGCATTAGAACGTGATTTTGCAAGACGAATTGTGTTGGTGCGTCCTGCTGTTGAAGCAGGTGAAAAATTAGGTTTCTTGCCAGGTGATTTAACTCAAAAAGTCGATCCTTATTTACGTCCTTTATACGATGCACTCTACGAAATGTTGGGTTTTGAGCGTGTGGCAAAATTGATCGAACGTAATGTGATTGAGGTCGCACCGTTAGCCTATATGCGTGGTCGTACCTTGAATGAATCATTCATCATTTTGGATGAAGCGCAAAATACGACGACTGAACAAATGAAGATGTTTTTGACACGATTGGGTTATAACTCGACTGCCGTTATTACCGGCGATATTACTCAAATCGACTTACCAAGTGCGCAGAAATCAGGCTTACGCCATGCGATTGAAGTGCTGAAAGAGGTTGAAGGCATTGGTTTTACCTTTTTCCAAGCGAAAGATGTGGTGCGCCATTCATTAGTTCAAAAGGTAATTTTGGCTTATGAGAAAGCAGATCGGAATGCCGAAAAATGAGTGTAACACTGGATCTACAAATCGCCTGCGACGGTGATGTACCTGGTCAGCAACAATTTCAACAGTGGGTTGATGTTGCTTTACAGCAGGTAACAGAAGATTGTGAATTAAGTATTCGCCTGGTTGATGAAGCTGAATCTGCTGAATTAAATGGCACCTATCGCGGTAAAAACTATGCAACTAATGTGTTGTCATTTCCTTTTGAAGCGCCAGTGGAAATTGAGCCTGTTTTATTAGGCGATTTAGTTGTGTGCGTGCCTATTGTGCACAAAGAAGCAATAGAACAAAATAAGCCTGTAGAACATCATTGGGCTCATATGATCGTGCATGGTTGTTTGCACCTTTTGGGTTATGATCATATCGACGATGATGAGGCACAAGAAATGGAATCCATAGAAACAACACTCTTACAATCATTAGCTATTAGCGATCCTTACCAAGAGCAAGGTGATATATAAATGAACGAAGGCCGACAGACTCAAACTAAAAGTCAGTCATGGATAAAAAGGCTCAGCAAATTATTTGTTGAACCGCAAGATCAGGAACAGCTTATTGAGCTACTCCGATCTGCCTCGCAACGCCACATCATGGATGCTGAAGCGTTATCAATTGTAGAAGGAGCATTGAGTGTGTCGCAGATGCAGGCACGCGATATTATGATTCCTCGGTCACAAGTTGTGATGGTGTCACGCAATGCCAGTGCAGCAGACATGTTGCAAGTAATGGCGGAAACGGCACATTCTCGTTTCCCGGTTGTTGATGATGATCGTGATGATGTCATTGGTATTTTGTTAGCAAAAGATGTGTTGTCTGCCGTTGTCGCTAATGAAAAGTTTGAATTTGATCTGCGTGAGATTCTGCGACCAGCAGTATTTATTCCTGAAAGCAAGCGTTTGAATGTGTTGTTACGCGAGTTTCGTGCTCGTCGTAATCATATGGCGATTGTGGTTGATGAATATGGCGGTGTAGCAGGTATTGTCACCATAGAAAATGTATTGGAACAAATCGTTGGTGAGATTGAAGATGAGCATGATGTTGATGACGATGCTCCGATCCTCAAGCGCGATGACACGACTTATATGGTTAAAGCGCTAACGGAAGTTGAAGATTTCAATGAGCATTTTGATCTTGGCTGGAGTGATGATGACTTTGATACGGTTGGAGGCTATGTTGTTAATCAGTTCGGGCATTTACCCAAACGTGGTGAAACCATAACAATCGATCGCTTGCAATTCACCGTCGTTCGAGCAGATAACCGTCGAGTACATCTGCTTGAGATGGTTATTTTGCCGGAACAAGAACAGGATTCTGAAGCAGAATAATGTTTGCTGGCGTTGAGCAATTGTTTGCTGGATGGCGCGGTCATGTCTTAGCCTTGTTAGCGGGTATGGTGTTACCGCTATCGTTTTCGCCCTTTCATTTTTATCCTATTGCCGTAGTTAGTCTTACCCTACTGTTTTTAACGTGGCAGGCCGATGAGCTGCGTTATGCCATAGTGCGAGGGTTTTTATTTGGTTTAGGATTATTTGGTGTTGGTGTGTCATGGGTATATGTTGCCATCCATGATTTTGGCAGTGCCAGTTTACCCTTGGCTACATTTTTAACCGCATTATTTGTTAGTTTTTTAGCCTTATATCTGGCTGCGATGGGCTGGCTTTTAAAACGGTTTGCAAATTATTCATCTGCCCACCTGAATTACGTCTTATTGTTTCCTGTTAGTTGGTTGGCATTTGAATTATTTAAAGGCTGGTTTCTTACAGGTTTTTCGTGGTTAAACCTTGGTGTTGGTCAAATTGATGGCCCATTGCGAGGTTATACCCCGATAATTGGCGTAGTAGGTGTGTCTTTATTAACCGCGCTTTCAGCAGGCCTGGTTGCAAGCACGATAATGACCAAACGCTGGTGGACGTTAATGTTAGTCGTTGTTATCTGGGGTGGTGGTGATTTACTGAGCGATAAAAGCTGGACCGAAGCTAAGGATGGTTCAATTAAAGTCAGTTTAATTCAGGGTAATATTCCACAAGAGATAAAGTGGAACAAAGCACAACTCTACAAAACATTAGCGCTCTACCAGCAGCGAACACAACAAAACTGGGCCAGCGATGTAATTGTTTGGCCAGAAAATGCAGTGACCGTTTTTTATCATCAGGCAAAAGAGTTTTATCTCGATCCTCTTGCCGAACAAGCACGAGCCAACAATACTGATATTTTGCTAGGCTTGCCTTATATGGATTTGGACTCAAAAAAATACTTTAACAGTATGATGAGTTTAGGCAGTCATGACGGTTTTTATCACAAAAAACATCTGGTGCCTTTTGGTGATTATGTTCCATTTGCCTGGCTTAGAGGTTTGATCGCTTTTTTTGACTTGCCGATGTCCAGTTTTGAACCAGGGCCACAACAACAGCCGCTATTAAAAGCAGCAGGGCAGAATATCGGTGTTTCAATTTGTTATGAGGATGTTTTTTCAACAGAAGTGCTTGAGACAGTGCCAGAGGCAAGTGTTTTAGTTAATGCGACCAATAATGCGTGGTATGGCGATTCATTTGCACCACATCAACATTTACAAATTTCACAAAATCGCGCTTTGGAAACAGGCCGTCCCATTATTCGCGCAACCACGAATGGTATCTCAGCACTTATTGATTCGCATGGACATTTACAGGCTGTGACCAAGCAATTTGAAGAAGCTGTATTGACAGGAAACATACAGCCACAACAAGGTTCAACACCCTATGTTCAGTGGCGGCAGTGGCCGGTAATGTTATTGTCACTGTTCATGTTTATGGTGTGGGCGTATTATCGTCGCATTGTTATCTACAAGAAGTCGTAATGCAGTTTTTAACTATACAACGTATCTTAGGTATTTTATTAGGCCTGTTTAGTTTCACGTTATTACCACCGATTGCTGTGTCTTTGTTTTATAACGATGGTGCAACGCAGGCATTTATTAACGCATTTTTATTGCTATTAGTGCTTGGCTTGTTATTTTGGTTTCCAGTACGCAAACATCGTAAAGAACTAAAAATTCGTGATGGTTTTTTAGTTGTTGTTATGTTTTGGGTTGCGCTTGGCCTATCTGGGGCTATTCCCTTTTTTATGACGCAAGTACCTGCAATGTCATTTACCGACGCTGTATTTGAGTCGATGTCTGGCCTGACAACGACCGGAGCGACGGTACTCACTGGCTTGGATGATTTACCTGAATCAGTGTTGTTTTACCGCCAATTTTTGCAATGGTTGGGTGGAATGGGGATCGTGGTATTGGCTGTCGCTATCTTACCTTTATTGGGTATTGGGGGGATGCAGTTATATCGAGCTGAAACTCCCGGGCCCATCAAGGATTCGAAGCTAACCCCACGTATTGCCGAAACAGCCAAAGCACTTTGGTATATCTATTTATCACTTACGATTGCATGTGCAGTGGCATTTTATTGGGCGGGAATGTCTTGGTTTGATGCAATTGGCCATAGTTTTTCGACGGTGGCAATTGGCGGATTTTCAACCCATGATGCCAGCATGGGTTTTTTTGATAGCGCATTGATAGAAATGATTACCGTCGTATTTATGCTTATTTCAGGTATGAATTTCTCATTACATTTTTTAGCGTGGCGACATCGTTCGATTAAAAATTACTGGGCAGATGCCGAATTACGTACCTATGTCTGGATTCTGCTCCTGATCTCTGCTGTTACGTCTGGCTATTTATTTTTTACGCATACTTTTGATGATCCGTGGACAGCAATTCATCAAGGGATATTCCAGGCTGTATCAATTGGCACAACAACCGGATTTACCACTACAGACTATTCTTTATGGCCGGGGTTTTTGCCGATTTTATTATTGATGGCAAGTTATGTTGGTGGCTGTGCTGGTTCTACTGGTGGTGGCATTAAGGTAATCAGGGTCATGCTATTGTTTAAACAGGGATACCGCGAAGTACTGCGTTTGATTCACCCGAATGCCATTTTTTCTATCAAAGTGAATAATAAAGCCTTACCGCCTAAAGTTGTTGGCGCTGTTTGGGGGTTCTTTGCATTATATGTATTTTGTTTTAGTGTAATGCATCTCATGTTGATGTCTACCGGATTAGATATTGTGACCTCTTTTTCTGCCGTAACAGCGTGTTTGAATAACTTGGGTCCGGGCTTAGGTGATGTTGGCGCTAATTTTAGTAGTATCAATGCGCCATCGAAATGGGTATTGTGTGTCGCCATGTTGCTTGGGCGCTTGGAAATATTCACCTTGTTGGTGGTGTTGACACCTGCATTTTGGAGACGCTGAGTTGCAATCAGGTCAAATAAAATGGGATCGCATTTACAAAGATCGTCCGATTTTAGCATCGGCATCGCTAGTGTTACAGCAAAATAAACACTTACTGCCGAGGTCTGGAACGGCCTTGGATATCGCATGTGGTCAGGGTGGAAATGCAGTATTACTTGCTGAATCCGGTTTGACTGTGGATGCATGGGATCTATCACCAGTAGCGATTGAACAGCTTGATTTGATTGCAATGCAAAAAGGTTTAACGATAGATACTAAGGTTATTGATGTGATGGCGCATCCACTTGAGATCAGTAAATTTGATGTTATCACCGTAAGTTATTTTCTTGAACGGACTTTATGTTCATCAATTATTGCAGCGCTTAAACCTAGTGGTGTGCTGTTTTATCAGACGTATTGTCAACAAAAAGTATTTGAACAGGGGCCAACAAACCCAGATTATTTATTGACAGACAATGAACTGCTGACATTGTTTTCAGGTTTAAATATACGGGTTTATCGTGAAGAAGCGCTATTAGGACAGCACGATCAAGGGTGGCGGAATCAGGCGATGTTGGTTGCACAAAAGCCTGGGTAGACTGTAACTGTAAGTTAAATTAAAGAAAAACTTGATGTGAACAAGTTTGATCAGTAAAATTACTCGGTTCTAAGAGCCCTCATGTTGAGATGAAGGGCTATTTTTAGCCAAACACTAATTGATGAGTACAGATATGAAAGCGGATATCCATCCAGAATACAACGAGATTGATGTTACCTGCAGTTGTGGTAATTCATTTAAAACACGCTCTACACGCAGTAGTGCTTTGACTTTAGATGTCTGTGCAGAATGTCACCCGTTCTACACTGGCAAGCAAAAAATGCTTGATACTGCTGGTCGTGTTGATAAATTCCGTCAAAAATACGGTAAATAATCACGCCAGACGAGTTAGTCTGGCACTGATTTTATAACTAACGAGCTTGTGCTGCTTATGAGTACATATCGCACTAGACTGAATAGCCTCTGCTTAATGGCAGGGGCTTTTTTGTTTTTTATTGTGGCGGGTTGTGCACAAAATCCTGTTACCGGTACTAGCGATTTTGTGATGTTGAGCGAAGATAGTGAAATCGCAATTGGTCGCACCAATCATCCTAAAATCATTGCGCAGTATGGGCGATATGAAGATGAAGCCTTACAAAGTTATGTTCAATCGGTGGGAGAGCGGCTGGCGGCAGTGAGTCATCGTAGCGATTTACATTACCGCTTTACCGTGTTGGATTCTCCGGTTATCAATGCCTTTGCCTTACCTGGCGGCTATATATACATAACACGTGGCCTTATGGCTTATCTTAATTCTGAAGCAGAATTAGCCGCGGTGTTAGGTCATGAAATTGGTCATGTCACTGCGCGTCATGGCGTACGTCAACAAAGTGCTGCACAGGCAGCAGGCCTTGGTTATACGCTCGGCGCTATTTTGTTCCCTGAATTACGTGCAGCACCTTCACAGGATTTATTTAATATTTTAGGCGGAGCTTTATTAAGTGGTTATGGTCGTGAACATGAACTGGAATCTGATGGTTTAGGTGCGGAATATTTAGCACGATCAGGTTACAATCCTAATGCGATGATTGATGTTATTAAGGTATTGAAAGATCAAGAGCTATTTGCTGCAGCACAAGCTAAAAAACTTGGGCAAGAAAGCCAGAGTAGCTATCATGGCTTGTTTGCTAGTCACCCTGACAATGATACGCGGCTAAAACAAGTTGTTGCAGCTGCAGCCAAATATAAAACAACAAAAGATACGCTGATAAACCATGATATTTATCTAACTAAAATAGATGGAATGACCTTTGGTGATAGTGAGAAACAAGGCATTCGTTCGGGTAGAAACTTTTATCATTTAGCAATGCAGTTCGCGTTGACTTTCCCACAAAACTGGCATGTGAATAATAAACCCGATAGTTTGCAAGCTATTGCCAATCAAAGCAAAGCACTGATTGAGGTTGGCGCTGCTGATATCAACCGTAAAATTGGGCCGCAAGCGTTCATAAAACAACGTTTAAAAATCGATAATTTACGTAATGGTCAGCCCTTGAATCCAAATGGACTAACTGGCTATACCGGATTATTCGAAGTACAGGGCAAACCTGCACGCATTTCAGTTGTGTATCTAATGGATCGAGCATTTATCTTTTTCGGAAGTGTCAAAGATAAGTCACAATTTGACCAATTTGACCAAGAATTTGTTGATTGTGCAAATAGTTTACATCGCTTGCGAGAGGATGAAATAGCCTTGGCAAAGGCACAAAAAATTGAAGTAGTTGACATCCAAAAGACTGATAACTACACATCATGGGCAAAAGGTTCTCGTATTACAAACAGCCCGCTAACTCAGCTCAAACTACTTAATGGTGATTATCCAAATGGAGAGCTCGTTTTGGGGCAACGTGCAAAACGAGTTCGATAGTTGAGAGCTTAGGCTGCTTAGTTAGAACAATTCAATCAATGACGATGTCTCTGGCACACTTTCTGTTTCGTTAGCATCAGAATTAATCGGTGTTAATTCTGATGGAACATACTCTTTACGAAAGGTTTCATAGATTGCATCTACGGTTTCCGGACGAGCAAGTAAGCCAGTTTTAGGATCTATACGGACTGTTACCATATCTACCGGTACTTTTAGCGGTTCTTCAGGGACATCTTGTAGTGCGACTTTCATAAAATCAATCCACATAGGTAAGGCTGCTCGCCCACCGGTTTCATAACGGCCCAAAGTACGAGGTGAATCAAAGCCTACCCATGCAATAGCAACTAATTCCGGGTTGAAGCCATTAAACCAGGCATCGACCTGGTCATTGGTTGTCCCCGTTTTCCCGGCTAAATCATTTCGGCCTAAGCTCAGTGCTTTTCTACCCGTACCAAATTTAACAACATCTCTTAACAGGCTATTCATTATGTAGTTGTTTTGCGGTGTCATTATACGTTTCGCTGCATTGAAGTGTATTTCACTATCGTTTGATTCTTGTTCTATTTCAGGTGTGTTTTCACTCAGGATACAGGTTTCACATACAGTTGCAGGTTGTGCTTGGTAAAGAATTGAACCAAAGGCATCTTCGATATGATGAATAATATAGGGTTCGACTCGATAACCGCCATTGGCAAGTGCTGAATAGGCACGAGCCATATCCCAAGGAGCTGCACTACCACTTCCTAATGCGAGTGATAAGTTTCGTGGCATCTGACTGATGTCAAAACCAAAACGAGCTGCATAATCGATAGCATAGTTAGGAGTGATATCTCTTAATAATCTAATAGAAACAAGGTTTCTTGAGTGAGTGAGTGCGTCTCTTAACCTGGTTGGGCCAAAAAATTTACCACTGTAGTTTTCTGGTCGCCACACATTTTCTAATCCGGGATCATCAAATACGACAGGCGCATCATTTATAATACTGGCAGCCGTATAACCTTTTTCTAGTGCGGCAGAATAGATATAAGGTTTGAAACCAGATCCAGGTTGGCGACGTGATTGAGTGACACGATTGAATTTGTTTTGGAAGTATTCAAAGCCACCATTAAGCGCTGTTACCGCACCATCATAAGGTGAAACGGCAACCAGAGCTCCTTCAGCTTTAGGGAGTTGGGCTAGTTGCCATTGGTCATCATTATCAGTACGCAGATAGACGACATCGCCTTTAGCTAAAACATCGCTAATTGTTTTAGGTGTTTTACCTCGGCTATTGGTTGAAATATAGTTTCTAGCCCAAGATAAGGATTTTATATCAAGTTCAATAAAACCAGATCTTTTGATGTAGACTTTAGCTGTTGTTTCAGTCGAATCAATGACTAAAGATGGGTGTAAGGGACCAATTTTATCGAATTTAGATAGAGCCTGTTCCAGAGCTTCGGTTGTTGAATCAGTATCGGCTAAAGTGACTGTGTCGATAGGGCCTCGGTAACCGTGACGTTGGTCATAGTCTATTAACGCGGTTTGTAGTGCTTTGTTAGCGGCTCGCTGGTGATTGGCGCGGATGGTTGTGTAGACATTTAGCCCCATATTATAAGCTTCTTCACCATATTGGCTGACGAGTTCATTTCTTACCATTTCAGCGACAAAAGGTGCGTACACTTCAACGTCACGGCTATGATATTCAGCGGTATTGGGTTGCTGAGATGCAAGCTGATAATCTTGCTCAGAAATGTAGCCAACCTCCCACATTCTGTGTAATACGTAATTTCGGCGTTGGATTGCCCGTTCTGGATTGATGATTGGATTATATTTGGATGGTGCCTTTGGAAGACCTGCGATCATCGCAAATTCTGCAAGTGTTAACTCTTGCAATGGGCGACCATAATAAACCACAGCGGCTGCACCAACACCATATGCGCGATTACCTAAATAAATTTTATTTAAATAAAGTGTGAGAATTTCTTCTTTCGTAAGAACTTGTTCGATCTGAAACGCTAATATAATTTCGTTTAGCTTTCGAAGGTAGGTTTTTTCACTGCTAAGGTAAAAATTACGAGCTACCTGCATTGTGATGGTGCTGCCACCCTGAGCTTTGTGGCCTGTAGTCACTAATGAATAAACTGCCCGAAGCAGACCTTGATAATCAACACCATGATGCTGAAAAAAACGATCATCTTCTGAGGCAAGGAAAGCCTGTATTAGTAATGGCGGTACATCATTGTATTCAACAGGAACACGTCTTTTTTCACCAAATTCAGCGATAAGTAATTTTTCAGCGCTGAAAATTCGTAGTGGGACTTGAAGTTGAATCTCTTTTAATTGCGCAGTCGAAGGTAGCTTTGGAGCCAACAGTAAATACACTGTGCTGGCGGAGATTATAAGTAATATGGTTACAATCAAGCTTAAAGTTAGAATATACTTTGTGATACGCAGCATAAGTTTTGTAAAATTTAAGTAGGTTAAAAAAACAACAAGCCAAGTATAGTAATTCTGGGCTGAATTAAACAGAACTAAATTACGCTGTTTAATATTGTGTTTTTGCAAAGCTTGATCTATAGTCTTGAGAAACTACTTTAAGTTGATATGCTAAGTAGTGATTGAGAGATTGCATTTAACTGGAATTGAGGCAATACATGTTTGGACGAAAAAAATCCCCCCTTTTAGGGATCGATATTAGTTCATCAGTGGTGAAAGTGCTTGAGCTTAGCCATAAAAATGGCAAGTATAGTGTTGAGGCATATTCTGTTGAACCCCTGCCTCTAAATTCTGTCATTGAAGGCCGAATTGAAAATGTAGAAGAAGTTGCTGGCGCATTGAAAAGGGCGATAAAGCGTTCTAACACTAAAGCAAAAGAAGCAGCTGTTGCTGTTTCAGCCAATTCTGCCATCACTAAAATCATATCTTTTCCAGCTGATCTGTCTGAACGTGAAATGGAAGAGCAGATCATGCTGGAAGCTGATAACTATATTCCCTATCCTCTTGAAGAGGTGAGATTGGATTTTGAAGTACTTGGTTCTTCGGCAGCAGATATTGATGCCGTTGATGTATTGTTAGCTGCCTCTAGAAGTGAAAATGTTGATGCGCGAACAGATGTTATTGAGCAAGCTGGCTTAAAAGCTAAACTGGTTGATGTCGAGGCCTATACCATTGAAAATGCGTTTAGCTTAATTGCAGAGCAAATGCCTAATCATGGACAGGGCCTAACTGTTGCTGTCGTTGATATGGGTGCAACAGTAACTACGTTACATGTTTTGGTTGATGGCAAAATTGTTTTTACTCGTGAACAAACCTTTGGTGGTCGTATGTTAACCGAGGATATTGAACGCCATTATGGCATGTCCTACCAGGAAGCTGGCAGGGCCAAAAAAGAGAATAATCTACCGGATGACTATGGTCCCAAAGTATTAGAGCCTTTTAAGCGATCAATGACTACAACGGTTACGCGTGCGTTACAGTTTTTCTTTTCGGCATCAACGCAATATCAATCGATAGACCATATAGTTTTGTCAGGAGGTTGTGCATCTATAAATGGTGTCGATGCAATGATTGAAGAAGATACGGGTACATCAACGTCAATTGCCAATCCCTTTTCAGATATGATTTTGGGACCTAAGGTTAAAAAACAGGCTTTGAGTAACGATGCACCCTCAATGTTAATTGCATGTGGTTTGGCAATGAGGAGTTTTGATTAATGGCACATATCAATTTACTCCCTTGGCGAGAAGAAAAACGACAAGAGCGACAACAGCAATTTTATGTTGTGTTGGTATGTGGCGTTATCTTTGCCGCTTTAGTTCTATATAGTGTTCTTTTGTTTGTAAATGGTTTGATTTCTGAGCAGACTAATCGGAATGTATTCTTGCAGAATGAGATTGCGCTGTTGGATGTAAAAATAAAAGAAATCAGTAAATTGGACGAGGAGCGTGCACGATTATTAGCCCGTATGCAAGTTATTCAGGAGCTACAAGCCAGTAGACCTAAAGTGGTTAAGGTGTTTGACTCATTGGTTCGGACTGTGCCAGATGGCGTCTATTTAGAGAAGGTTGATCGACAGGGTACAGCATTAACGTTGAATGGCGTTGCCCAATCAAATGCACGAGTGTCTGTTTTTATGCGGCAATTAGATGATGATGTGGAATTTGAAGAATCAAAATTACAAGTAATACAACGAACATCCACTAGTCCAGATGCAATTAGAAAGTTTGCACTAGCAGTGTCAGAATCAAAACCCAAAACAGAAGAAGGAGACCAATAAATGGAATTCCCTTCACTAAGTGAGTTGGATTTTAACGAAAGTGGCGAATGGCCAGCTTTAATTAAAACAATAGCAATTGTGTTGCTGTGTCTGGTGATTTGGGGCGCTGGCTACTATTTTGTGATAAGTGACAAAAAGATAGAACTGGAAAGTCTGGAACAAAAAGAAATACAGTTAAAAAGCAGTTTTGAAATAAAACAAGCCAAGGCAGCAAATCTGGATGCGTATAAAGAGCAAATGGAAGAGATGAAAGTGGTATTTTCTGGGATGTTGCAACAGTTACCTCGTAAAAGTGAGGTGGCAGATCTTTTAATTGATATATCTCGCACCGGATTAGTGAATGGTTTGGAGTTTGAATTATTTAAGCCTGAACAAGAGCGCCCGATAGACTTCTATGCAGAACTACCAATATCAATGAATGTAAGTGGTACATACCATCAATTTGGCGAATTTGTCAGCGCTATTGCCGCCTTGCCAAGGATTGTTACGTTGCATAATTTTACATTAACGCCACAGGGTGATTCAGGTAAGATATCAATGGTGATTACTGCAAAAACATACCGTTATTTTGATGAACAAGAACAATAGAGCTCCTAATTTAAAGACACCAATGAAAACTAAAGGTAATACTGTATGACAAATTTAATTAAGGCTTCACTGTTGATAATAGTGAGCTTGCTAGTTGGTTGTCAGCAAGAAAAACAAGATTTGGCGTCATATGTTGCGAGTGTAAAAGCCCAACAACGACCTGATATTGAACCTATGCCTGTTATGAAGGCATATGAAAAATTTAGCTATTCTGCATCGGATTTGCGTAGCCCATTTGTCAAAACAGTGGTTGAAGCGCCAACTGACGAACAAACGACTCCCATCGTTGATAATGGCATTCATCCAGATAAAAACAGATTAAAAGAAGCATTAGAGTCTTATTCATTATCAGAGCTCCAATTTGTTGGAACTTTGGGTAGAGATGTTTCATGGGCGTTAATAAGAGCATCTGATGGCGTAATACATCGCGTCAAGGTAGGTAATTATATGGGACAAAATCATGGGCAGATCCTTTCAGTGACGGAGTCTGAATTAACATTAAAAGAAATTGTTTCTGATGGACGTGGGGCTTATATAGAACGTGAATCATCCCTGACGATAGCTGATGTGAACTAAAGGCAAATAAATAGTTATGACTAACAAAGATGGAATTACAATGAAAAATCAACCGTTAGCTGCAGTAAAATATTACATCGCAACGTTGTCAGTTAGACATGTGTCATTGATTATAGCTTTATTCGGACTGCAACTACTGACATTGGCCTCTGTTAAGGCTGCAGATCTTCAATCTTTAGGGTATTCATCGCTTCCAGGCGATAAGACCCAGCTAATTTTGACATTTTCAGAACCAGTTGAAGCCCCAAATAGTTTTGCAATAGATGATCCTGCTCGAGTTGTAGTTGATTTTCCTGGTGTTTCAAACAAATTAGACAAAAAAACACAGCAGATAAATGTTGGAATGACTCGAAGTGTTTCTGCAGTTGAAGCGGGTGATCGAACACGAGTCGTTGTTAATTTAGTGTCCAAGTCTTCATACACAATCAGTCATGAAGCTAATGTTGTTATGATTACTATTAGTGGTGGTGTAACGGCCAGCAATACCGATAAAAACACAGCAAATAATCACGTTACAGATGTTGATTTTAGAAGAGGCAAAGAAGGTGAAGCTCAACTTACAATAACGCTAAGTAATGACAGTATGGTTTTGGATGTACAACAGCAACGTGAAAATATCATTGTTGATTTGATCGATGTTACATTGCCTGAAAAATTTCGTCGCCGTTTGGATGTGATTGATTTTGCTACACCTGTCCAGATCATCGATAGTGAATCAAAAGGCAGTAATACACGATTAACGTTATCAACAGATGGAAAGTTCGAACATTTGGCTTATCAATCTGAAAATACAGTAGTTATTGAGGTTAAACCGATATCAAAAGAGGTTCAGGAAGCAAGTAAAAAAGATCAATTCGGATACAAAGGTGAGAAATTATCTTTGAATTTCCAAAATATTGAAGTGAGAGCTGTGTTGCAATTGTTAGCAGATTTCACCAAATTAAACCTGGTTACAAGTGATACTGTTCAGGGTAGCGTAACACTACGTTTGCAGAATGTGCCATGGGATCAAGCCTTGGATATCATTCTAAAAACCAAAGGGTTGGGGATGCGACAAAATGGTAACGTCATGCTGATCGCGCCGGCTGCTGAACTCGCAGCCCAAGAAAAACAAGAGTTAGAAGCAACAAAACAACTCAAGGAGTTGGAACCACTTTACTCTGAAGTATTTGAAATTAACTTTGCCAAAGCAACTGACTTAGAAAAAATACTAAATAAAAATACGGGTTCTACTAGTTCTAATTCATCAAACAATGAAGAAGAAGGTTTTATTTCAGAGAGAGGAAGTGTCACAGTCGATCTTCGCACAAATTCATTATTGATACGTGATACCGCAAAACAATTAGATGAAGTTAGAGCGTTGATTGCCCAGTTAGACAAACCTGTTCGCCAGGTGTTGATAGAGTCACGTATTGTTATTGCAAATGATAACTTTGCGAAAGAGTTAGGGGTTAGATTTGGTGCCTCCAAATCTAAAACATCAAACAATAAATTTGTTACAAATGCGGCTACGTCAGGAACGTTAAATGGTACTACCCAGATACTTAATGGCGATACTCTGGAACAAGCAGATCGATTAAATGTTGATTTACCTGTTACTAATCCTGCTGGTTCGATTGCCTTAGCGTTGGCAAAACTTCCTTTAGGCGCGGTATTAGAACTTGAGCTGTCAGCAATGCAAGAAGAAAATGAAGGTGAAATTGTATCCAGTCCGAGGATAATTACATCAAATCAACAACAAGCAGTTATAGAGCAAGGTACAGAAATACCTTTTCAGGAAGCAAGTTCCAGTGGCGCAACATCAGTGTCATTTAAATCAGCGACACTTAAACTGGGTGTAACACCTCAAATTACACCCGATGATCACATCATTATGGATCTGGAAGTCACAAAGGATGAAGTTGGCACCATTTTTAACGGTGTGCCTAGTATCGATACACGATCTGTTCAAACACAAGTCCTGGTTGATAATGGTGAAACGGTTGTTTTAGGCGGTATTTATGAACAAAGAACGATCAATGGTTCAACGCGTGTTCCATTTTTCGGTGACTTACCTTATGTCGGCTTTTTGTTCAAAACAACCAATAAAACAAATGATAAGACTGAGTTACTCGTTTTCGTCACACCGAAGATTATCAAAGACAACATTAGTTTTTAGTTAAAACTAATGTTGAAAGACAGACTAAGCCGGATCCCATGATCCGGCTTTTTTATCGCAACATTAATCAGAGAAAAGAGATAATTATCACGTGATATCGGGCAATATTTTTTTAGTTGGACCAATGGGCGCTGGCAAGTCGACCGTTGGTAAACAACTGGCCAAATCACTAGGTCGAGATTTTTATGACAGTGATAAAGAATTGGAAAAGCGAACTGGCGTTTCAATTTCATGGATATTTGAGATGGAAGGTGAGCAAGGGTTTCGGATCCGCGAACAGAAAATTATTGATGAGTTAACAGGACTCAAAGATATTGTTTTGGCCACAGGTGGTGGCGTCGTTCTTGCCGAAGAAAATCGCCGTATATTACGTTCGCGTGGCCATGTTGTTTATTTGTCAGCATCGGTAGAACAATTATTGAAAAGAACGGCCAAGGATAAATCCAGACCTTTATTACAAACAGATAATCCCAGGCAACGTATTAAAGAAATTATCTCTCAGCGTGATCCCCTGTATCGAGATGTTGCAGATATTGAGCTTAGGACTGGCGATCAATCAATTCAACATGTAGTATCCGGCTTAATCAAGCAATTAGAACAACTAGGTCAATAAGACAAAAATAATGAATACATTACAGGTTTCACTGGCAGATCGCAGTTACCCTATCTACATTGGTGATGCGCTGCTTTCAGATGGAGAATTACTGTGTCAGCACATTAAGAGTAAAGAAGTGCTTGTTGTAACCAATACAACTATCGCACCCCTTTATTTAGAAACTGTATTAGCTAATTTGACAGAGTATCGTTGCGATTCAGTGATATTGCCCGATGGTGAACAATTTAAAACGCTTGATGTTCTAAATCAAATTTTTGATGCATTATTACAAAACCATTTTTCACGACAAGTTACATTGATTGCACTTGGAGGTGGAGTGATTGGAGACATGACTGGCTTTGCAGCCGCATGCTATCAACGTGGTGTTCCTTTTATACAGATCCCAACAACATTACTTTCACAAGTAGATTCTTCTGTCGGTGGCAAAACTGCTGTTAATCATCCTCTTGGCAAAAATATGATTGGTGCATTTTACCAACCACAATGTGTGATTGCTGACACCGCAACCTTAAATACACTTGAACAACGCCAGTTATCATCGGGTTTAGCGGAAGTTATTAAATACGGCATTATTAACGATCCTGAGTTCTTTAGCTGGCTTGAAAAAAATATTGATGACTTAGTGGCTAGAAAAACATCTGCCTTAATAGAAGCCGTTGAACGCTCATGCCAAGACAAGGCCGATATTGTGGCAAGCGATGAGTTAGAGCATGGTGTCAGAGCCTTATTAAATTTAGGTCATACCTTTGGGCATGCGATTGAAACAGGTATGGGTTACGGTAGTTGGCTACACGGTGAGGCAATTGCGGTCGGTATGATTATGGCTGCTGAATTATCATGTCGGATGGGATGGGTAAGTCGTGAGCAAGTCGATCGAATTACTCGGTTGATCCAGGCTGCTGGCTTACCTGATAAATCTCCAACAACTATGTCAACGCAGCAATTTATGGATTTGATGGCAGTAGATAAGAAAGTACAAGATGGTCGTATTCGCCTTGTCTTACTTACAGATATTGGTAAAGCGATTGTCACTGATGATTATGATGCTGAGGCATTACAGGTTACTTTAGACTACTTCCAATCTCAGAGCTGAGGCTATGCGATGAGTGAATTATCGACATCTTTTGCTGAACCAGCCTATGTTTCCAGGCTAGCACTAAGGTGTGCCCCCTTTAGCAACAGTATCGATAATACGCTTTACTATAGTGGTGGACAATTAGAGCATCGACTTAATCTGCTACTTCACCTTGTTAGGGCCAGTAATAAAATTGGTCTAATAATAGCCGAACATGGTCTTGGTAAAACAACATTACTCACACAGTTAGCATCACGGGCTGGTGACGAATTACGGTTATGTATGATTGATGCCAAACAGCATCAAACGATAGAAACTATATTAATCAAATGCCTGCAAGATCTTGGCGTTGAACAGAATGATCTTGATGCAAATGTAAGTCAGACTGACAATTTTCGTAATCGACTTAAACAACTACGAAAACTTAATATTCGCCCAATTCTCGTGCTTGATGATGCACAGACTTTATCTGCCTCGATCATCGCTGAAATATCACACTGGCTTAGCTGGCAGGACAACGATCAATTTCTGCTACAAGCCATTATTGCAACAACGCATCCATTGCCACTGTCAGAGTTAGTTCTGGCACGAATTCAGCACATTGATCTGCCCGCATTAGCTCAAGATGAGCTTGCATCTTATTTAACAGACCGGATGTCAAAAGCTGGCTACATCGGTGATTTTATTTTCACTGATAAAGAGTTGAATAAATTCTACAAACGCTCTCGTGGCAACCCTGCTTTAGTAAATCAATTGGCGCATCAAAAACTATTAGGAATAAAATCTGGATTAACAGATATAAAGGCTTTTAACGTAAGTTCGTTATTGAATTTTCGCTGGCTTGGTGTCGCTACTGTTATTGCATTTTTAGTGTTATTACTTGTTTACCAAGATGACGTTAATACCTTTTTTAAAATTGATACAACTAGCCAAATCAATAATGATATTACGCTGGTTCAACCAGAAGACGATGTTGCCACCATTAATGTTGAACACGATAAAGTAATGTCACATCAGGACGCTGTTCGACAAGAATTGGTCGAGCTTGTCGAACAATTACCACCGCCAGAAGATGACATTACACCGGTAGAGAATATAGAGAAAAATGATAAGCCTATAATCGAAAACATTCCTAATGCTGAACCGACTCCGCCATTGGAGGTTGACGTTGCAAAGGTGCCTTTACCAGAACTGTATCGAGAACCATGGGTATTGCAACAACAGGGTACGGATTATACGTTTCAATTAATGGGATCATGGCAACAGCAAGAAGTATATGACTTCGTCAATAAATATGCACTTACTGGCGATGTTGCCATGTTGGAAAGCATGCGAAATGGTCGGCCTTGGTATGCACTTATTTATGGTGTGTTTAATAATAAAGATGAAGCCTTGGCAGCAAGTAAACAATGGCCAGCGCCATTAAATACCTTACCATCCTGGTTACGACGTTTTGACAGTGTACAAAAGCAGATTAAAGGTTCTTAGCAATTTCATTCATTAAAGATTCTGCCTGAACATAGTGATGGGAAAACACGGTTCTATACACTGGCTTCCCGGCAATTTTAGCTTTTGAAATCATGCCTTGATCAACTAGCGTATTTAAGGCTGACATTGGTTTTAGGCTAAAACACACAATGCCCGTCTCTGATCGATACAGTTCAAACTCCATTGTGACAGCAAGCATGTCAGAAAAAGCATTAGCTTGTTCCAAACGTTGTTTAAGCCGCGAACTTAGTGCATCAACACCATTGATGATCAGATCAAACCACAAGGCTAAAAATAGCTCGCCACCATGTGAGCCAACCAAGCTGTTCAACGGCGTAGTTTCAAGATAATTAGTGTCAAAAGACAGCATTGGTTCAATATTTTTTTTGTAGAGTAAGACACCTGCAGGTTTAGGTTGTTGCCAGCCTTTATGAGGATCGAAACAGATCGAATCAGCTTGCCCACACAACGCAAATAAAGACTGATATTCAGGTAAGATTGCTAAGGCACCGCCCCATGCCGCGTCAATATGACACCAAGCATTGACACGTTTAGCAATGTCACAACATGCTGCAATTGGATCGATTACACCCGCAGCTGACGTGCCTAGCGTTGCAATAATCGCGAGTGGTGTTTGGATACGACAGGCTGCTTCCAAAGCACTTGGGATGAGTTGATCATGATCATTTGTTTCGATCAGTCTAAGTTCAAGATCGAGTATTTGGCAGGCCTTAGCAATTGAATAATGTGCTGCTGTTGATGCATAAACGATACGTGATGTTGTTGAGTGCTTTTTGGCTTGCCACAGTGCTTCTAAATTACCATAAGTACTGCCAGAGGTGAAATGACCATAGGGCTGATGAAATAACTGGCTAAACCATGATAATAGCTGTTTCTCGATAGTGGCAAGGACAGGATAGAGCGATGCTGATAACAGGTTACCATTGTGTAAGCTTGCCACGAGTTGACCAAACATACTGGCAGCAGAGATTGGTGCAGTCATGTGTGCTGCCCAGGTTTGACTATGATGTTTGTTACCTTCAGATACGACACTGTTGATTAGATTTTCAAGCGACTCTGAATCTATGGGCTGATCATGTATAGCTATATTAAATGGTTGTGCTTGAACGATATTATTCAAACTACGCTCTAGTTCAGAGATAACAGTAAAGAATGGGTTCATGACAAATCGATTCTGGTCGTGTTGCTGGTGTGGAGTGACTGTTCAAGCAGATGATGATTTGCTGCATTTATCAGCTGAAGTTTTACTGGTGATGTTTGGTAAAGTTGCTCAAAGCCAGCATCAATAATACCGTTTTTAGTTAAGAATGGAATGCTGACATCATTTGGAATATCACACGATTTAACTAATATCAGTTGTTCAGCATTGCGTTTGTTTGCTAACCACAATGCCAAGCTATCAGAAGTAATATCCCAACTGTGGACAAGTTCCGTTTCGGCTAATAATGTCTCGTCAGGTAGCCATATAGAAAGAGAATTTGCTGCTATTGGTGAATCTGTATATCGGAAACTCTGACAATCAGATGAAATTCCGGTTAGTAACAGACCAAATTGGGCCATCGCCAGTAGTGCCATATGATGCGCTGTACTATCATCAAAGTGATAATTATCTTGAGCTTTGCGCACATTGTCAGCAAATGGGCCGCCACCAGGCACGATAATAATCGAACTTTGTTTTGCCAAGTTGGTTAATGCCTTTAGCCAGTGTTTTAGGTGTGAACTTTGATAAAGGCTGCCACCCAATTTGACGATGATCATATCAACGTAATTGTTTAATTAATGAGAACATCGCTGCGGCTTTGTCATGTACTTCCTGATATTCTGCATCTGCAGTTGAATCAGATACAATACCACCACCAGCCCAAAACCTAAGTCGATTATCACTATAAACAAGTGTGCGAATTAAAATATTGCTGTCCATTTCACCATCAAAACCAATATAGGCAATGGAACCACAATAGGCACCACGCCGATCAGGTTCTAGTTGTTCAATAATTTCCATGGCGCGTAATTTGGGGGCACCGGTAATTGAGCCACCCGGAAAACAGGCACGAAGTAGTGAAACAGCATCCTGATCAGATGCTAAGGTGCCAGTAATGGTACTCACTAAATGATGAACAGTAGCAAAAGATTCAAGTGCAAAGGGTTTGGGCACTTTGATGCTACCCGGTGTGCAAACTTTACCTAAATCATTACGCAGTAAATCAACAATCATTAAGTTTTCAGCACGATCTTTAATACTATTAACTAACTCATCAGCAAGCGCTTTATCTTGCTCGGGATTGTTTAATGCTCGGCGGCGAGTTCCTTTTATAGGTTTTGTTTCAACATAATTATCTTTAACTTGTAACAGGCGTTCGGGCGATGAGCTTAATAAGGTCACACCTGCAAAGGATAAAAAGGCTGAAAAGGGTGCTGCGTTAGCCTGACGTAACTGTTTATAGGCAAACCAGGGATCGCCTTGCGCTGAAATTTCAAAACGTTTAGCAAGATTGACCTGATAGCAATCGCCTTCATGAATGTAATCTTGGATTTTATCGAAGGCACGTTGATAATTATGTCGGTTTAGATTACATCTGAGATCACCACTGACGGTAAATTTTTCTTCATCATAAGACCGTGTTTTTGTGAGTCGGTCTATCAGTACTTGCCATTGTTTATGAGTATGTTCATCTAAGCCAAAGCTACCAAGCCAGCAGCGTTGTTCCTGATGATCGACCGTAACAGCCCAATCATAGATCGCAACGGCCATATCTGGGATCTGTTCATGGTTTCGTGCGATAACGGGCACGGTTTCAATATAGCGACCTAAATCATATGAGAAGTAACCTATTGCACCACCATTAAAAGGGTGATCGCTCGGTGTTTGGCGTGGATAGTGTGCAAGCTGTTGGCGTAACACTAGGAAAGGATCATCTTGAGATAGCGTCTGCTCGCCAAGTCGATTAGTAATAACCGTACCGAGTTCAGTTGTAGTTATGTTAACTAATGGATCGGCAGCAATTATGTCGTAACGACCTTGTTGATTTTTTTTAGTGTGGCTACTATCAAGAAAGACCGGCCAAGGCATGTTACGTAATAGTTCAAAATAATGACTACTGTCGGCTAAATAGGGCAGTTCATAATAGAGTGGTGGCTGTGATGATGGCATGGCAGTATTTTACGTTAACTCTTGCCATGCTAAAAGCGCAACTGCTACCGCTGGGGCATGATCTGCGGCAGCTGTTAACTCTGGTTGGCAAAGTGTTGCAAAATCAATGTAGTCATAACCCAGTTGCGCTGCACATTGCTTAATAATAAAGCGACCAATACCCGCGCCAACAATAGTGTGATTTTGTTGGTGTGGGTGACCAGATAATACTTGCAAGATAGCGTTAGTAATTTGGTGGATCTGTTGTTGAGCAAACCATTTAGCCAAGAGTTGCCACGAGGCTGACTCAACATCATGAGCATCAGTACCTAATAAACGGGCTAACCGGCACACGCAATTAGCCTTATTCCATGGCTTGTCATCTGCTGAATTGTCTAAAATCTCACTCGGATTTAATTGATCTAATATCATCCAGACATCACCAGTGGTAGCAAATACTTCCGCAGCAAGGCTCATTAGTTGGCCATTAAAGGGCGCAACGGACGTTAACGCGATTAGAGGTGTTCGTATCGTACCTGTATAAAGTAATTCACGGCTAATTTGGCGATGATGATCATCATAACCTGAGGCAACAACCTGATTTGAGATAATGGGGATGATGTCACAGGTAGTACTACCAAGATCGATAAAGACACTATTTGTAATCTTGGATGCAACGAAGTTAGCACTTGCTTGCCAATTGCGTGATGCTACTTGATACCATTCTTGTTTAGCATCATCAAAAGATAACCAACCTTGTTGACCAGCGTAGACTTGACAGTGTTGTTGTGGAATTAAACGACTAACACAATCCAAAATCTCGGCAACACCGGTTTCACGATTTGCAAATAGATCAACTAATTCTCCAGTCATAGTAATGGCTGTTAGATCATTGTGATTATTTAATTCAGTTTGTACTGCTTTAATTGCATTCTCTAATTGATCGAGCCCTTGCCATAAAGGACACAAAAATTGTTTGACTTCTAT
The DNA here is from genome assembly GCA_029210875.1 of Gammaproteobacteria bacterium. Taxonomy (GTDB): domain Bacteria; phylum Pseudomonadota; class Gammaproteobacteria; order Nitrosococcales; family Methylophagaceae. The sequence continues at coordinate 32,736 of JARGFJ010000014.1, forward strand.
TAGCTGGCCTTCATGATCGCAACGCGCGACTTTTAGGTGAGCACCACCAATATCCCAGCCCGACACATAGGATGACTGTTTGCTCATAATTGAATATGAACCTTATTTCTATGAGTAATAGCTGATGGTGGCATTGAACCAGTATTTTGCATAGTAAAAAAACGTTCCATCGGATTTAGTTGGAGAGACGCTCTCAAACCCGTATAAGATGTGGTTAAACGAGGGTTGATATCCACAACCACGAGCTGATCCGGCGTCAGTATAATATCAATGCCAATAAAGCCAGATAAGCCTTCTATGGCACAATGTATCGATGATGCTAGCTGATAGGCCTGTTCAAGTGACAAGGTTGTACTATCTATCTCATTGACGATGCAGCCATGAAACTCAAGTTTATTATTGATCGAGATCAATTGTTGGTTTATCGCAAGCACTTCTATCTCATCATTTGATAGTAATACAGATAAGCTAGCTGCAATACCCTTAACATAGGCTTGTACCAGATAAGATTGGCGTTGCGCTACCGATAATGAGCTTAAATAGTATTCAAGTTCCTGAATGGAATTAAACAGGAAGGTATCAATGCAGCCTGCACCATCAATCGGCTTAACAATATAACCAGATTCTGAGATAAAGCGGTGTTGAGGCCATTCTTTAGCGATACAGCTATATGTTGTGGCAATGTTATTTGCTGTTAATATTTGTTCACATGTGTATTTATTGCTTGTAAGCCTAATCGCTTCTGGAGAACAACCTAAAATGACTTTTCCTGTTTGCAAAGCCTGTTGTTGAAGTTGGGCTAATATATCGTCTGTTTCAGGTGCGATAATAAAAATAGTATCGGCATTATCTAGACATTGTTGCCATAATCGACTGTAATCACTGTATGTAAAAATGAGATGGCGGCAGTGACGCTCAGGTTTTATCAGCTGGTCATGATTTGATAGTCTTGCATCACATAAAGTGATCAGCTCTATGTCAGTTAACTCGTGACAATCAGTCAAAACAGCAGACAACATTTCAGTACCTTCAAGCGCGAGACTTGTCGGTAACTCCTGCTCGGCAAAAGCACCACTGGTAATGTGTTCGTAAGCAAATAATTTCATGAGTTAGGCAGAAAGGAATTTAAGTGGAAATTATACCGGTGATTGATTTAATGGGGGGAATAGTTGTGCGAGCTGGTGGCGGCAATCGCACACAGTATCCGCCTTTATCATCATTAATAACGCAATATATCAATCCAATTGACGTTATTGCAGATATGTTGGCTCTGTATAATTTCAAAAAGATATATATCGCAGATCTCGATGCGATATTTCATCAGCAACCGAGGTGGGATATTTATCAGGCGTTACGATCCCGTTTTCCTGCGGTTACTTTTTTGATAGATGCTGGCATTCAAGATCAAAATCGTCTGTCTCAAATTACTGAACTGGGTGTTATTCCTATCATTGGGAGTGAGACGCTATCAGACCTGTCATTATTGAAAGATCTCAAACGAGGCATATTATCACTCGATTTTCAAAAAGGAACTTTGTTGGGGGATCAAACTTTGTTAGCACATCCTGAGATTTGGCCAGACACAGTTATCGCAATGAATATTGATTATATTGGCGCTAACAAAGGCGTGGATCTTGCGCTGTTGGATACAATTAGAAACTTAAGATCTGACTGTGAGCTTATTGCTGCCGGGGGCGTGAGAAATCAGCAGGATATCGAACTATTAAAACAAATGGGAATATCGGGAGCGCTTGTTGCCAGTGCGTTACATGACAAAAGATTAAGCTTTTAAAATAAAACATCACTCCTCCATTGCTGGAGGAGTGATGTTTATCAGAGTATTACTTACTCAGCTGCCGCAAAAGGATGCGAGCTAGTTTTGTATTGTGCTACTACATCAGCTGCTTTTGGTTCGCGAGCTACTGCACGTTTGATTGATTCTTTAGTTGCACGGTAGTTCCAATCCTGGATTTTTGCATCGCTGTCAGCTGTTGGTGAAATGAATACACCAACACAGATGAAGCAATCATCAGCTTCAGCAGCCGGGATTGTGCCATCTTCAACACATTCAGCAACAGCGACAGCTACGCCACGTTGTGCTGGGCCAAACATTTGAACAGCTTGTTTCATGTTTTTGATTGTAACTTTGTTGAACATAACTGTTGCAGGTTTAACCATAAGGTTAGGAGCAACTACAGCCAAAAGGCCGTTAACGCCTTGTTTTTGGTCTGTTAGAGTACGGCAGAAAGCATCTTCTGCAGCTGAGCCACGTGGGCCCATGATTAAGTCAATGTGAGCAACGTTGTCTAAGTCACCATCTTCAATGACTAAAGATTCACCTACAAGTACGCGATCGATAACTGGCATGTTATTTGTCCTGTTTAAAAATTAATAAAAAAGCTCAATTCCTAACCATACACTGTATAGCAAGGTTATATACGTATTAAAGGACCGTATACCCTGCTCAGAACCCCGATTTGCAAAAAAACGCACGTTGGTACTGAAATTCTATGTTAAGAAAGCGCCTGACGGAATGCGTGAACTAACAGCGTTGCAGCGGTTAAATCAGCGGTTGTTCCTGGGTTTATCGCTTCCTTTTTTAATTCTATATCCCATTTGATAATATCGCGTTCTATCCGGTTTATCCCTTTGAATTGCAAGGGTTCTCGTAGTAATTGTTTCGCAAATTTCATCACTTCATGGGCGCGTTCAAGACCATATTTACGATATACAAGAGAGTCAGGAACGTTACTTAGAAGGTTAAGATACGCGAAAGTGGTGGCCCATTCAATACTTTCTCCACAATTTAATGATTCTGTCAACTTCACCAGCCCAATTGAATATATTTCATGGTAATTATTCAGGTATTGTGCGGCAATAGCATCGTGATTCTGAGCAATTGCCATTGCTTGTCTGAGGGTGACGGTTGGTGTGTTATTAATGTCTTGTTCATCACTGTGGCCTAAGCCACCAGCCTGAGCTGATCGAATGGCCTGATAGGTATTTATTGCATCTTCAATCGTTAAGTTGTTGAGGACATGATCGAGTTTCTGCGGCAATTGCTCAAAAGAATCACAGCTTTGAATGGCGCGGCATAAAGGCGCGAATAATAGCACTATGCCAAGATTAGTGTTGCAATCGACAACGGTTCGCGTGGCAGTAATTGCGTCCAGGATCATCTGACCAACATTACTATTGGGCGCCGATAAAGCAGGTGCAATAGCATGGGCACTATTGATGAAGTCTTGTAGCTGCATATTATGTGCATCACTAAAACAATTTACATTACCCGGTTTAGGCGCTGCAACTTCATGCTCACAAGCCCAAATGACACAGTCATGAATTTGTTCAGTTGAGAGCATGTTCAGATGTATCGATCGGTGCCGCGTTAATTTTATTAACTAATGCTTGCGCCAAGGTGCCTGCGACATCAATTCCCGTAGCCTGATAGAGTCCTTTCCAGGCTGGAACACTATTCACCTCTAGCACGGTATAGTGACCATCCTGATGTCTGATTAGATCAACACCGGCATAATCAGCTTCTACTGCTTTGGTGGCCGAGATCGCAAGCTGTGTCATTTCATCGGTAATGGTTGTGGCGGAACACATTGCACCTTGAGCGAAATTAGTTATCCAATGATTTGAATGACGTGACATTGCTGCACAGACTTTGCCTTCAATGACCATTAATCGCCAGTCTTGCCATTGTTTCTGTTCATGAGGAGCAACATATTCTTGAAGATATAAGGCATCTCCAATGGCATCATAGCGATCAAATTCTTTGATTGTGCTGACTTTAGCCAGTCCCTTGCCTTGGCAACCAAATAAAGGTTTTAAAATTAAGGTTTTATTCTGTCTAAATTGCTCAATAGCGATATCACGCGCAACCGCTCTATTTTCACAGGCCCAAGTGGTTGGTGTCTTTATTCCAGCAAGGTGAAGTCGAAGTGACGTGCGCGCTTTATCGACAGTGTGTTCTATGGCCTTGGCTGGATTAAATACCGGTACATTCAGTTCGGCAAGTGTATGTAAGACATCCATACGAAGGGTGATTTGTTCTAGCGTGCCGGGAGCAATGCCGCGTACCAGGGCTGCGGCAGGTAGCTTATTTTCAAAGCCGGGAATATGTAGTCCTGTTGGATGTGTTAGATCGATGCAGCAGTCAGCAAGATCACTCAACACAACGGAGATGTTGTATTTGGCAAAGGCATCAACCAATTGCTGACTATGCCAGCCATGTGTGTCATTAAATATTACGATTTTAGGTGAAGGCATAATAGTCGATTTGGTGTTAGGGAGTAGTGACATCACTACTCCCCAGTTGAATCATTATAGTCCGAACGACAATGTGAGTAATTCTTGATTCAAGGTTCCAGCTGTGAAGCTTTTACCAGTATTGGTATTGGTCACAATAACTTTTGCTGGGCTAAACAACATCGGATCAATTTTAAAGAAGTCGTATTCATAAGACTTAAAAATCTCACCAAATGGACGACCATAATCTGATGATGAATTACTCGGCATTTTTTCAGCCAGGTCTTTGGCTTCATCGTCAGTTGCATCAACAAATAAATGCACCATACCACCATACAAAATCGCATCATTGGTGCGACCCATACCTGTCATAAAGTCACCACCTGGTGGTGCTACAGGTGTTACACCAAAACCATCAACAATTTTTTCCATAGGAAAATGAACGGTGTGGGCTTTGTGCATGGCAACTTCAAGTACACGAATTGCAATTTGCATCACACCAGCAAGGCTTGATGTCGGTGTCAAAATGAACGTTAAGTTTTCAGGTTTAATGCCACAGTTGTTTGCGACTTTTTCTGCCACTTCAATCGGTGGAAATGAATCAACTTCTAATACGATGCAGGTTGATTCTGCTTCGTCTTTGTAAGCAAATTCTTTTAATACTTCTTCACGACCAGCCAAGGCGCGACCTGGGCCTGAACCTAAAGCAAAGAATTTTGTATTTTCGTCTTTATGAGAAAGACTCCAGCCAGCATATTGACTGCCTAGACAGCTTAAAACGGGGGTTTTAGCATGCACATTGACCGACCAGGGCCAGTTGTCAAAACCACTATTTGTGCCCAGCGTAGCCGTGCCTAAACCGCCCATACAAATTTCACCGATACGGCGTCCGGCCTCAAGGCCACCGACACAGTTAATGCCTGCGTCTACAATACGTGTACCGTTTTCAAGGGTACTGATTTCGAGTTGGAGTGCTTGTGCGTCAGCAACAAGGCTCTCTACTAAAGGTTGGCATGCAGCGTTAACGCTGGTCCAATTGGCAGAAATGTTACTGCTCATGGTAAAGTTCCCGTGTGTAATCAAATAGATAATTATACGTTATGTGTGTTTAACTGTAATCTACTGGCACTTATTTATTTTGTTTAGCGATTTCAGTATATTGTTTGATGATCTCAATTCGTTGCTTTCTGATCGCTTCTGAAATGGCTGGACCAGTTAATCCTGAGTCTATAAAAGGTTTTGCTGTGACCATCTGAATCGCATCAAAATAATCTTGAAACAATCTGATTGCTGGCATTGGTAAGTCTTCATAACCAGGTCGGCCACGAAAATCAGCTTCACAGGCCAATAAAAATTGTTTAAGCCGATGGGGTTTACGAAAGGCATCAATCGCTTCAAAAACCTTGAGAATGGTTGCTGGGCGAAGTTCATTTAATAAATGGATATGAGTATGAAATTCTGCTACTTTCATTGCCAAAGCCTGAATATCGCTAGGCACGCGTAAGCGTTGACACAATGCTTTTGTCAGTCCGATGCTACGATGTTCATGGCCGATATGTTGCGGTAAAATATCCGATGGAGTGGTGCCTTTGCCGAGATCATGACATAAAGCAGCAAAGCGTACAGCGATATCATCAGTTAGTCGTGCCGCTTGATCGATCACCATCATTACATGGATGCCGGTATCAATTTCTGGGTGCCATTTGGGAACTTGCGGTATACCAAATAAGCGGTCAACTTCAGGAAATAATATAGCGAGAGCTTGTACGTGTTTTAATGTCGTAAAAAATAGCGATGGTTGATTGGTTTTTAGTGCCTTTTCCAGTTCCTGCCATACACGCTCTGGTACCAAATGGTCTAATTCACCGGCATGAATCATCTCAAGAATAAGTATTTTGGTTTCATCGGCTACCGTGAAATTAAATCTGGCAGCAAAGCGGGCAAGGCGTAGTACACGAACAGGATCTTCAGCAAAAGCCGGTGAGACATGGCGAAGTATTTTATTTTTAAGATCATTTTGACCGTTAAATGGATCGATCAAAGTGCCATCGCTACACTGGGCAATCGCATTAATAGTGAGATCGCGTCGAGCCAGATCTTGCTCCAAGGTTACATCGGGGGCTGCATGAACGACAAAACCTCGATAGCCAGGACCTGTTTTGCGCTCTGTTCTTGCTAACGCATATTCTTCATGAGTTTTGGGGTGTAAAAACACAGGGAAATCTTTGCCAACAGCTTGGTAGCCTTGATCAATCATCTGTTCCGGCGTACTGCCGACCACGACCCAATCTCGGTCCTTCACTGGTATTCCAAGTAATTTATCGCGAACACTGCCGCCTACAAGATACGTTTCCATAAGCTATTTAGATTTGTCAGGGTTTACTTTAGGCATACGTTCTATCATTGGCTTGATAGTCTGTTTGCGTTGATAGTCAAATATTGCAGCATAACTGAGTACATTTCGTGTGTAACGGCGCGTTTCAGTAAAGGGAATATTTTCAATCCAAATGTCAGCGTCAATCGTTTTGTTTGGAAGCCAGTTACTCACGCGATGAGGTCCGGCATTATAGGATGCTGTAGCGAGTACCGGGTTTTGCTGATGTTGGTCATAGACACGGCGTAAATAGGCACTACCTAATTCAATATTTCTATCAGGGTTTAATAACTCAGAGGTGTTTTTAAGTGGTCGATTAATAAGCTTGGCTATTAGTTTGCCTGTTTCAGGCATAAGTTGCATAAGCCCCGTCGCACCGACACGGGAACGGGCTTCAGGATTGAACGCACTTTCTTGGCGGGCGATACCAAATAACCATGATGGATCGACGCCTTGTTTCTTGCTCGCTTTTAAAATCGCAGTGTCATATACCACCGGAAAGCGGATATCTAATGCATCCCAATACTGAGCAGTACCTAATAAAGCGATACTTTGGTTATGCCATCCCCATTGATGGGTTAGGGTTGCGAGTAATTGCAATTGACGCGACGTATAGTTTTGGCGTTGTTGATAGGCTTCACGACGTGCTTCTAAATTCATATTAAGCGCATAAAACTCATGTAAACGTAATACCTCGGGGCGTTGACGGAACTCCTCCAGCTCAGCCGCTGTGACCACGATAGGATTATGATTCATTTGGTACGACAGTCCGAGTTTATCGGCAGCTAAAAAGGCATAATAATCTCGATCCATTATTAGGCCTTGGTATGTTTGAGTTGCAGTTGTTTTATCTCCTAGTTCTGCCTGACTTCTGCCCAACCAATACTGCCAAACGGGTGTTTTTTGCTCTTGTGAATCCAGATTAAGAATGGCTTTTTGTGCTGTTTTCCAATCTTGCTGCCAAAGTGCCGCTCGGACATGCCAAGGCTCATTGACCAAGTCACCAAAATAGGTGAGGGTGTTATCATCTCTATTTAAGGCAGCACGATTTGCTATTGAACTTTGAATATCGTGTTTTTCCTGTTCACTAAATTGGTAGGCAGGTTTGATCCGTAGCCATGTTTGGAAAGCCTGTTCAAGAGATTTTCTTGCCAAGCGTTCAATACCATGTGCAATGATAGCGCGAGATAGCGGTGTATCTTGAGTTAGGCTGACAGACTTGCTTGACGTGTTGTTAGAAGGCAAGTGCTTTAGCGATGCAAATGGATTATCGTGTGTACTTTTCCATAAATTTATCCATGCATTTGCTTGTTCATGCTCTTGCAGTGATTTGGCCAAATAGCGGGCAAGGTTATATTGGTTGTATTCAAGGGCAAGCTCAATTCGTTGCCAGTGCATGGCATCTGTTAATAAGCCTTTTTGCTGGTAAATCTTAAACACTGGGTCGCAGGCTTTATCTTGTGACTTAGGCACTAACCAAAGTTCTGGAACACGCTCAAAGGCCTGTTGTTGATTGCCGGTATTAATCAAGGCTTGTAGTTGTTGGCATTGCAGGCTAGCTGACGGAGATGGTTGGTAAAACTGGATAAAAAGAGACCAGTTCTTGTTTTTAGCCAGTTTATTTAACCAAGCATTACGAAGTCGTTCAGCGAAAAATGTACCCTGATATTGTGTAATAAAATTGTTGATCACATGCTTATCAGTGTGATCAAGGCGATGCCTTAAATACAGGTAATCAAGATAGGGTTGTAACGGATAGCCATCAAGTTGTTGCTTAAGTTTGTTGAATTGACGGATTTGATTGGTTTCAAGGGCTTTTTTGGCTTGTTGAAATAACTGTCTCTGTTTATTTAATAACGCATGACTATCCGCATAACCAGCTAAGGGCAAAAGTAAGCAACAAAAAGCAATAATCAGATATTTAATGTTATTCATCGCACTATCATAAACCAAATGAGTGCGAGTTATGAGGGGGTGACAGACTATTTTTGTCTGGAAACTACGATTTCAATTGCATCCAAATTTGGAATATAAGCAATTTTGTTACCTATTTGTAGTTGGCAGTGTATGTAGTCAGATTGCTCAGGTGTGTCAATAACTTTAAGTGCCGATTCAGTTAAATGAATTAATTGCGGTGCGCCATAGCATGGAAAGGCGTAACTAGTGACAGCTGCTTCAGTATTAATGCCTCGAACAATACACAATTTATTGGCATCATCACAAGCAGACGGTTTGTCTTCAATTAAACTGTCTAAATCTATGACTGCCAGGGTGTTATCTTGCCAATCATATTGCCCCAGCCAAAATGGTGCATTCATGTTTGACGATTTAAGTTTTGGTAAAGGAATGACTTCGGCAATAGTAGTGTTGGGCAGTATTAAATAATGCAATTTTAATGGAATCAACACACATGGAATAAAGTCAAAGGAAATATCAGCCATACAGTAATCCTGGGTTAATTTTGAGTGTTAGGGTAAATATCACCTAACAACTCTTGTAAGGTCTGAACAAGTTCATTTTCCTGATAGGGCTTGCCCAGATAAGCATTTACACCGATGGTTGATGCTCTTTCACGATGTTTATCACCCGTGCGAGAGGTAATCATAATAATGGGCAATGACTTTGTTTCAGGGTTATTCCTAACTACAGATGCAAATTCAAACCCATCCATCCGGGGCATCTCGACATCAAGCAAAATAATATCGGGTATTTGTTCATTTATGAGTGCAACCGCATCGATACCATCACGTGCCGTTATGACATCAAAGCCATGACGTTTAAGTAAATTTCCAGATGCTTTACGCATAGTGATTGAATCATCTACTACCATTGCCACAGGGGTACGTACCTCAACTTGTTCGGGTTCGACCAACACTGAATTTTTTGATCGTTGTTTGTCAGCTTGTCCGGAAATAGTGGCATCTTCAATTAAAGTTGGAATATCTAAAACAAATGTGACCTGTCCATCACCCATGATCGTAGCACCATTGATCGCGTGAATCTGGCCTAATTGCGGACCAACAGATTTCAGCACTATTTCACGGTTACTATTGATAGAATCAACTAATAATGCGACATGTTTATCACCATAGCGGAATAACAATAGTGGTAATTGTGTGCTGGGATCTTCGGGTAAGTTGACAGGGTAGTCGAGTAGTTGTGCTAGAGCAATAAAGTGGTAATAAGTGCCATTAAACTCATAGCGAGGACCATCTTCTTGAGCTAATAAGGCTCTTACTTTGGCAACGGTAATACGTTCGCCAGCATGGACGGCTGCTAGAGGAATAGCATATTGGTGGTCATAACTACTGACTAATAAGGCTTGCATGATCGATAGGGTTAATGGCAAGCGAATACTAAAGGTTGTGCCTTGTCCAAATACAGAGTGGATAGATAATCGGCCTTTTAATGCTCGGATTTCATTACTGACTACATCCATGCCTACACCCCGACCAGCAAGTTGTGAGACATCGTCGGCTGTAGTGAAGCCTGAGGTCAGAATCAATTGGATTAATTCTTCATCACTCGGCATGTTGTCGGGATTAATCAGGTTCTGACTTAATGCTTTTTGTCTTATCTTTTCAACATCTATACCGCGCCCATCATCGGCAAGCGTAATCAGAATTTCGGAACCATCCCGGGTGATGGTTAAACTCAGTTGCCCGAATGGTTTTTTACCTGCATTAATTCGTTGTTCCGGTGTTTCAATACCATGACCAATTGCATTTCTTAAGATATGTTCAATCGGGGCAATAATATGATCAAGGATGGAGCGATCCAACTCACGATCAGCACCATAAACAGTAAGTTCAGACACTTTACCCAAGGTTTCATTTGTTTGGCGAACAATACGTTCTAAACGCGGTACAAGACCACTAAAAGGTAATAAACGGGTGTTCATCAAACCTTGCTGAATATCCGTGCTCAGACGAGATTGTTGTAATAAAATGGCATCGGAATCACGAACCAAACTATTAAGTGACTGTGTGATGTCATTTAGATCGCTGACACTCTCCGTTAAGCCACGAGATAATTGCTGAATCATCGAGAATCGATCTAGTTCAAGTGGATCAAATTCAGATTGTCTGGTTAACTCACCCTCGTAACGGAATAAAATTTGTGTTTCCGTTTCAATTTCAAGATTACGTAGTTGATCTTGTAGACGCTCAACAGTGGCTTCCATTTCACTGAGTTGTTGGCGAATTGCAGTGTTATGTTGGCTGACGCGATCGCGCGAAATATTGACTTCGCCAGCGAAATTGGTCAAGAAATCGAGTAAGTCAGAACGCACCCTGACTTGTTCTACATGGGCGGACTGTTGTGGTGTTGCTGGTGCCTCAACGGGTGCTGTATTTGGTAACTTTGTGACATAGTCATTGCTGACATCTGACGATTTATCAGCTTTCGGTTCACTCAATTCAGATTCTTGGCCTGAGAATGCCGCGATCTCTGTCAGCAAATCATCAGCAAAAGGAATGGAGGCCTGTTGTGCTAATAAATCTTGCATATCTGCCATACGATCTTGGCAGCGCTGTAGAAGATTGAAAAATGCATCATTAGCATCACATTTATGATCTATCGCTAACAGCACTAATGATTCTGTCTGATGAGTTAAGTCAGCAATTGGCGTGATACCGGTTAAACGCGAACCACCTTTTAAAGTATGAAGATCGCGTTGAAGTTGCATTGCAGCATCAACATCATTTGAAGCGTGTTGCCAATGTTTAATTGCATTGCCACTCGATTCCAGTAACTCGGCACACTCTTCAGTGAATGCTTCAAGTAGTTCCTCGTCACCAGTTGGAATTGCGAATAATGTAGCCGGTGTAACATCTGGCTCAACCATCGAAGATGCCTGTTGAGCAATGTACTGCTCGACATCAGATTGAAACGTTCCAATATCAGTAGCAGCCTGATTTTGAATGACACGATCAATTTGAACGTTGATATGTTCGAATCCCTGTTCGAGTAGTTTGAAGCCATGTTGATTATCAGATGAGTTGGTATGAGTGATAATTTGACCAAGCAACTCATACAGCTTGGCAATGGTTGTTAATTTTGCATTACGTGAACTGTCAGCAAGCTGGATTAAGGTGTCATTAACTGGCTGTTTGTACGCTAGATTGCCTGGATCGGTTTGATAATTAGCAAGCTGTTGACTGTATTGCTCCAATAATTCATCGGTTTCTTCCAAATAGACAAGCAGGAATTCTGGGTCGATGATCAAAGGTTCTACGTTATTTTGTCTAGGCGTGATCTTGAATAAATGTTCAGATAGAACACGTAAATTTGGCTCTTCGATTTCCGGGTTATTTTGATGCTCTACGATTTGATAGATAGCCTCAATTGTTTGTTGTAATAACAAAAATTCGTCGATATCTAAACGGTGATCGTGTTCGTAAATTGTCCGTAGAGAGTGATCGAGTTCAGTTGCGATCAAGGCTACGGGAGTAACTTGAGCGATATTCGCACAGCCTTTTAAAGAATGGGCTGCACGTAATAAGGTTTTATTTAATGCAAATGGAAATTGTGCATGTTCGAAGGCATGTTTAAAGGTGGCTAGATGTTGCTGAGCTTCAGCATGAAATATTTGCAGCAACTCATCGTGTTCAGATATCTCTGGTTCTGTGACGTCAAAAGAGTCTGTCAATTCCGGCCCAGAAAAATCATTATCGAGCTCTAATGTATCGCCGATGGCGGCAAGTTCTTGTAAGAGCGTTGTGTCGGTCTTGTCATTACTTAGTGCATCGATATAACGTTGGACTGAAGTCGCTTGACGTTCAGAAACAGGTGCTGATTCAGGCTCTGATTCAACAGCGTCGAGTGTTAAATCCAGAGATGCATCATCGCGTTCTAGCGGTTGCTGTTCAGTGCTATCAAATACTGGTTCAACATTGTCTTGCTTGGTTGCAAGTGCATCAATATACCGCTGAACAGACGTTGGTCGAGGTTCAGAGACAGGTATAAATTCAGGCTCAGATTCAATCGCGTCGAGCGTTGAATCAAGTGCTGTGTCATCAATTTCAAGTACGTGTTCCGGGAGAAGTAATGCATTTACTCTAGCTAAAATAGTGTCGAGTTCAATGGTCGATGACCTATCTGCATGGATAAAGCGTGTTAACAAGTCGGGAATGATTTCAAAGCCATTGAGTACAAGCTGAACAATATCGGTTGAAATCGTACTGTTTTTTTCTATAACTTGATTTAATAACGATTCAATAGACCATGCCAGTTGCCCTATAACGTCAGCACCAGCCATACGCCCGCTACCTTTAAGGGTATGGAAATGTCTTCTTATTACAGCTAACACATCAGCATCATGCTGTTTCTGCCATTCAGGAATGAGTGTTGCTAATTCATCTAAAACCTCATTGGCTTCTTCAATAAAGACCGCTGCTATCTCGGGGTCAATATCTTGTGCAAACGATGGCGTTGATTCAGCCTCTAGTTCCGTTGACGCTTGATAGACAGGTTCTAATGTTACGGTGTGTTGCTGGTTTTCAACAGCATCAATATAGCGTTGTACACCTGTTAATTGAAGCTTAGTAGGTTCTACATGATTAACATCGGAGTCATTATCTACGACAGTAAGATCTCGCGATTTTTGATCTGGCGTGATTGAAGTGGACTCCAAGCCAATATCGAAGGGTGTTTTATCAACGTTTAGAGTATAAGTTTCTGAGATATTAAATTGTTGGCCAATATCTTCATTTTGCATGTTAATGTAATCTTGAACAGAGCTGGTTTGTTTGTCCTCAATTTCAGATAATGTAGTCTTAGTGATAGTTGGAGTTGGCTGATCCAGTTTGTTTTGTGCTTGTTGCAATAAGTGTAATTGCTGTTGGCCGTGCTTAGTAACGCCATCCAGGTAAAGTTCAATGGCTGCGATGATTTCTGCAAAAATAGACAACAGCTCAAGAGTGATAGTTTGAGGTTCACGCATTCGAGCAGCAGTGTTTTCCAATAAAGAGGCCGCTTCTGTCATGTTCAACATGGTTAAACTTCCAGCAATCAATTCCACCTGAATTGCTGTTTCCGGTAATATTTCTTGAGCGGTGTCAAGATGGTTTTCTAACTGTGTTAACGCTTCTTTTATAGTGATCAAGTCTGTCAGACATTCATTAATCACAATAGGTTGAAGCTGGGCAGTTTCATTGCCATTATCACCCGTGTTAGTACTGCCTCTTTGCAGTAAACTCTCAACAGTTAATACGTCATCTGCCAATAACAATAATTGCTCATCACTAGGTAATGTTTCATTGTTGTAGATAGCTGCAAGTTGTTGAGCCTGCTGACGCAATATGTTGCTTGCGGTCGATTCGCTTAATAAATCAAGCGTATCTGCAACCGTATTAAAATGGCCAGAGAGTATGTCTACTGCTTGTTGAGAATCAACAGCATGACGATCAAACTGGTCAATTTGTTCTTTAATTTCTTGTAATTGTTCTAATAGTGCCGAATGCACTTCTGCCAAGGCATTATCACTGAAGCTATAGAGTTTTTGATGTTTTTGCACATTATAAAAATCTAGCTTAAATACGTGCTTTAACAAACTAACATGTTTACCAGAACTGCTTGAACGAGCAATTAACAGAAGGAGGTTTTTGACTAAATCAGTTGGATATTTAGCCATCAATTGTTGAATGTCATGTTGACCAAATAACTTGATCGAATGATTTAAATTACCCAAGGTTAATTTGGTTTCAGTAGTTATTGGTAAGCCATTATCAAGTAGTGCTTCAATAAAGCCTTCTGCTACCCACCATAAAATAACCAGGCGATCATGAGTTGATTTTGCTCTCAAATAATGCACAATCTGACTAATTTTGTTCAGACTGGATCTATCCTGAGTTTTGATCCATTGCAACAATGAAATTTGAAAAGCATAGTTTGCTTTATCAAGCGATAAACCAGTTACTGATCCTGGCTGTGAGGGCAAGGTAATGTCATCAGGTAAAACGATTGATAAGTTTGGGTTGAATAAGCTTGTAGGAGAAAGTGGCGTGTCTGCCCGAGCTGTTCTGAGTTCATTGATAGTTTCAATCAGGCGTAAGGGATGATCGTCGAAGTCATGTCCAATTAACTTAAGATAATTAGGCAGTAGTAACAACCCTTTCAATACACTATCGGCAATGCTTTCTGAGTTAGTGCTGCTCTGTTTTGTTAGCATTGAAATTGAGCTTAACATCTCTCTTACCAGCACGTCTGCACCCGCAAGCCCCAGCATATCGATTACGCCATGGATTTGACCTAATTGGTTTATGCAGGGAACTAATTTGCTTGTATCATTGGGTGATTCGATGAAGTGAGTTACTATGGTTAGTGCATCAGCCAGCGATTGCTGAATGTCATCTTGAACCCAGACAAGGGCGTCATAATTACCACTATTTGTCTGTGCCATCAGCTACTCCGAATTGAGTGATGTTGAATTGTAATATCAAATGTCTCACCATGTTGTTGCAATTTAGATTAAGGTAATTTGAAGCCAGACACAGATGTACGTAATTCATTGGCTAATTCCAATAAACGCCCGATAGATGCCGCGCTTTCATTGGTGCCCGTCGATGTTTGCATGGTTATTTCCTGAATAACATTCATGCTATCAGACGTACTGATCGCTGCTTGTGCCTGTTGTTTAGCGGCATCACTAATGTTGGTGATGAGATCAGCTAATTGATGTGATACCGTTTCAATTTGCTCCAAGGATGTACCGGCATCTTGAGATAGCTTTGCACCAGAAACAACTTCTGTGGTGCTACGCTCCATTGAGCTGATAGCCTCATTAGTATCGCTTTGAATCGTTTTTACAAGTGCATCAATTTGCTTGGTGGCATTACTTGAACGTTCTGCCAGACGTTGCACCTCATCGGCAACCACGGCAAAGCCGCGACCTGCTTCACCCGCCATTGCAGCTTGAATGGCCGCGTTTAATGACAAAATATTGGTTTGCTCAGCGATGTCATTGATAAGTTCGACAATATCACCGATTTGTTGCGAACTTTCACCTAGACGTTTGATGCGTTTAGATGTTTCTTGAATTTGTTCACGAATGGTATCCATTCCGTTAATGGCTTTTTTAACCGCTTCGTTACCTTGAGCGGCTAAGGTTACAGATTGAGCGGCAACGTTAGATGATTGACTGGCATTTTGTGATACTTGTTCGATAGAGCCGGCCATTTGAGTGATCGCACTACTCACGTCACTTATTTGTTGTGATTGATGATCACTGGCATCTGTTAAATGTAATGCTGTGGCTTGTGTTTCTTGTGCAGCAGATGCTACTTGTAGCGTGGTGGTATTAATTTGTTGTACCAGATTACGCAAGGCATCAATGGTGTAGTTTACGGAATCAGCAATCGCACCAGTAATATCTTCTGTCACTGTTGCTGACACGGTGAGGTCACCATCAGCCAGATCGCCCATTTCATCCAATAAACGCAAGATGGCATCTTGATTATGGCGGTTTTGTAATTCCATGTTATCAAGTGAACTTTTTAGATGTTTGAATGGTATGTAACTTAGGCGCAGTACAAATATGATAGTAAGTGCCAACCCGGAAAAAATGACCCCTGAAAATAACATGATGTCGTTTAGGTAAATTTGGTATTGGCCTGTCGCTATAA
This sequence comes from Gammaproteobacteria bacterium, assembly GCA_029210875.1. GTDB lineage: Bacteria > Pseudomonadota > Gammaproteobacteria > Nitrosococcales > Methylophagaceae. The sequence continues at coordinate 48,987 of JARGFJ010000014.1, forward strand.
GCCAAAGTCCAAATGATGTTCCTATTGCAAATATGATTGTCAGTAATAGGTTAACGTTATTACCTTTCGATACCAGTGAAGAAAGAAAAAGTTTAGTTACATTCATGGTCATTATCCTGAAATCAAAATATCATGCGGCTGCATTTAAAAAGCGTATGTCGGAAGCCAGTTTTTCGAAACTAAAGACTTTCCATTGGGTATCTTGTTGGGTAACGCAGCCGTCAACAAAGGGCATAATGTCATTATCTTGCTCCTGAAGTTGGTCGGGTTGTTGTTGAACATGTTTTAAGCCAAACACTTCATCGATCAGCAAACCTGAATAGATATCGGGATGATTGATAACCATGATGCGACTGTGTTTATTTACTTTAGTTGGTTTGCTATATAAAAAGTACTTCAAGTCAAATAACGGTAGTAATTCACCTCTCAGGTTGGCAATGCCAAACACCCAAGGTTCTGATTTTGGTACAGACGTTATTTGAGCGGGAAGGGGGAACACTTCACGCGTTTGTTCGAGCGGAACCAAAAAAAGTTCATTTGCAATGCGAAAGCCAATTGCTGTCCACACACTGTGTTGATTGTTATGTTGCGAGGAATCTTGATGACTACGTTGTTCAATATCCCGAAGCAGGCTAAAAATTTGAGATGATGAAAGCGTTGATGTCATGCTGAAAGTCCTAACAGGATATTCATTTCTTGAATCAGTTGCACTTCATCTACGGGTTTACTCAAATAACCTTTGGCTCCCTGACGTAAGCCCCATTGTCGATCAGTTTCCTGATTTTTAGATGAGACAATAATAACGGGAATGGAGCTGGTGTCAGGATCTTTACTTAAACGCCGTGTTGCCTGAAAGCCATTAAGTTTAGGCATGACAACATCCATTAAGATCAAAGCAGGTCGCTTGGTTTGAGCGAGCTCCATCGCCTGTTCACCATCTTCGGCAATAAGCACTTGATGATTATGTTTTTCCAGAATCTTTTTTAGAACATACACCTCGGTTGGTGAGTCATCAGCAATCAGGATCAGTGCCATTTTAGTTAAGTATCCTTGTTTTTATCTAACAAATGAGTCCGGATAGCACCAAGGAGATCTTCGCGCGTAAATGGTTTGGTCAGGTATTGTTCTGCACCAACTACGCGCCCTTTAGCACGGTCAAAAAGACCATCCTTACTTGATAACATGACTATCGGCGTATCATGGAATTTAGCGTTATTTTTGACTAAAGAACAGGTTTGATAGCCATCCAGGCGAGGCATCATAATATCAATGAATAAAATATCTGGATGCTGAGCATTGATGATAGGCAACGCTTCGAATCCATTTTCAGCCGTTATAACGTCACAGCCAGCTCGTGTTAGCAGTGTTTCAGCGGTACGACGAATCGTTTTGCTATCATCAATTACCATTACCTTTAGACCAGAAAATTCAGTTTGATTCTCACTCACGCTAAAACATTACCTTAAAAACTTAACTGTATTGGATGGGACATATAAAATACGAAGATACCCTATTTTTCAACGTCAAGCTAGTCAATATCAAATAAAAGTTCTTCTTGCTAAACTCCGACCGTCATAAGAAAATGCAGTATGAATGAGACGGAAAACATAAACTGTGTTCTGGTTCACATGACTACATTAAGCGCGACGCTTTTAACCCAATCTTTAAGGTAAAAACTATGATATCTGGTGTCCCACATTTGACAACGGCATTGACTGGTCCGCTATTGAAACTGGAAGGCCATTTATTAGAACATCAAATCAGTGTAGAGACATGGTTACGGCAACAATGGTTGTTGACGCCAGCACCATTTTATACCTCTGTAGATTTGAGAAATGCCGGTTTTAAGTTGGCTCCAGTGGATACAAATTTATTTCCAGCAGGCTTTAATAATCTCAATGCTGCATTTATGCCGCTATGTATAAATGCAGTACAATCAGCGGTTGAAAGGCATTGCCCTCATGCACGAAGAGTGTTGATTATTGCTGAGAATCATACTCGAAACCTATTTTATCTTGAAAGTTTGGAAACATTACGTCAGATATTTGAACAAGCCGGTTTGGAGGCCAGAATCGGTAGTATGCGTGATGATATTACCGAGCTAACAACAATCGAATTACCATCAGGCAAAATCAGTCAATTGGAACCCTTAATACGTAAGGGAAATAGAGTGATGGTCGCTGATTTTTCACCCTGTTTGGTGTTGTTAAACAATGATCTGTCAGCTGGACGACCAGCGATATTAGAAGATCTGGAACAACAGCTTGTACCGCCATTATCTGCGGGTTGGTCAGATCGTAAAAAATCGGACCATTTCAGACATTATCATGCCGTCGCTCAAGAATTTGCCGAGCAAATAGGCATCGATCCCTGGCTAATCTCACCGCTGTCGCTGCAATGTGGTGAGGTTAACTTTATGGAACGCACTGGCACCGAGTGTCTGGCAAAAAATGTTGAATTCGCGTTAACCTCAATTCAGAAGAAATACGACGAATATGGCATTGATAAACAGCCATTTGTTGTTGTCAAAGCGGATTCTGGTACCTATGGCATGGGCATTATGATGGTAAAAAGTGCCGATGAAATTTCCAGTCTAAACCGAAAACAACGTACAAAAATGGCATCGGCTAAAGAAGGAATGACGGTAGAAAATGTGTTAATTCAAGAAGGGGTTTATACCTTTGAAACAATTGGTCAGGATCATGCTGTTGCTGAACCTGTTGTGTATATGATGGATCACTTTGTTGTAGGTGGTTTTTATCGTGTTCATACCGGTCGTGGCGTCAATGAAAATTTGAATGCACCAGGCATGCATTTTGAACCGTTAGCCTTTGCTCAATCGTGTATTACCTCAGATAAAACAGAGCAGCCAGATGCTGGACCAAATCGTTTTTATGCATATGGTGTTATTGCTCGATTGGCATTATTGGCAGCAGCGAGAGAATTGGCTGGTTAATCAGTATGTTCGCTTAAATAAGCGATAGTCATGGTTTGATTATGCAATTGACTATGGCTGTCATCATCACCAGAACAGATTTCTCCGTTTGAATAAAAACCAGTAATGCCGGTGTTGTTCCCAAGTAATTGCTTCACAGCGAGGACCTCATCAGAGACTTGATCTGCCATAACCAATTTTCGACCAACACAACTGACACAGATAGCGAGACCACTATCATTTAAATTAACGTGTTTGTCGAGGATCTGTTGTGCAGCTGAGCTGGCACCATTAACCAAGCTATCATGATCAGACTTTAAAAAACGTATGGTTGAATTTTCAGCAACATTACCAGCAAAGGTCATACTGTTATCGTCTTCATTGACAGACAATAGGGTTCTAATAACTGAGATATTCTTGTCTTCGGTCATAATAGCAAAAGGAAAATTAAGTCCAGACGACGGTAAGGCATTGGCATAATAGCCAAGATACATTTTATATAGTGGTAAGGCAGGTTTGTTATCCAGCTGATAAACCACATTTTTAATTGAGCTGCTAATTTTACGAGGGGGACCATAAGGTTTCCAACCACCCAAGGCACCGCTGGTGACTATCGCTTTATCGCCATAAATGCCTACTGCAACAACTATTTTATCTGTGACTTTGCTGTCATGAAGTATTAAAGTTTGATTGAACTGAGCATTGTCACCTGCCAAGCCGCCTGTAATAGGAATGTTGGGCAAGGTCGCTTGCAGCCCTTGCACTAAATCGGAACCATTGATGTTGAGGCCATCACTTAATACAAAAATCCCTTTTAGATTTTCCTGATCAAGATCTTGCGCAATTTGTGTACCGATAGCATAAGACATGCCCATGCTGGCAATAGGTTTGGCAACAAACTTTAAGTGACTGTTTTCCCATTTCATTGCGGTTATTTGAAGGCTGTCATCATGCACACCATCAGGAGCAATTTCGCCCGAAGTAGTACAGCCAATTACTTCAGCTTTAGGATAACGTTTTTGGAGCAGTTGTCCGAGATTACGTTCTTTAAAAGCAGAAATAGAGCCAAACACTAACACCCAATTGGCATCAGGCAACGGAGAAGGTGTCGCCAATTTATTTAATGTCATTTTAGATGTCAGGTGTTCTTGCTGAAACTTCATGTATAAAGGGATCCTTTGCTTATTTTATCGATTATAGAACAATTAGTATTAAATAATAGCTCAATATGCCACTAATATAATGTGCATTAGTCGAGATAAATGTAAACATGAATCGTAAATTTACATATAAAAAAAGGCCATCATATGTGCAATGTGATGGCCTTAAGTGCTATTGAGTATTATCTAATTAACCTCAGCTCGGGATAAGAAGGGAACTAAAAGCCTGTTAACCGATCAGATCTTTTACCACAAAAGATTTT
>JARGFJ010000015.1 GCA_029210875.1 Gammaproteobacteria bacterium
GGCATACGTTATGTGTTTGAGCCAGATGCAGTGGGCGGCAGTGTTGGAACCTTAAAACTGTTTGATATAGCCAACCCTACAGAATCTAGCATAACTATTAAAAACTATACATTGGGTCAGCTTGAGTTAACTGAGACTGTGACAGCATCAGATGAGCCAGACACTATACCGACAGAAGCAGAAACGTATACAGGCACCAGCGGCAATAATCTGATTAATTTAAGCAGTTCGGCATTTTTTTATAAAAATAAAGCTGTTTCCTTTTTTGTCTTTTGGGCAGTTAATGAAACATCATTACAAGGAATCAACTCACTATGATTTTTTTAATGCCTATTTATTTTATTTTTGCTGTGATTGTGATTTATAAACTGATGAAAAAATATCGGGGCCAGCACAAATGGCGACGATGTATCTTATTGGCTTTCTTATTCTATCTGCCTGTAGGTTGGGATGTGATATTAGGGCGAGCCTATTTTCAGTATCTATGCAATAAGGATGGTGGCGTTCATATCTACCAGACTGTAGAGCTTGGGCCTGAGCATTGGTATCCGGATGGTAGTCCGAAGTTTTATACCAAAAAAGGTGATTTTGATGAAGGATATTTTAATAATAAATATCGTCTAGTTACTGTCAGAAGAGATCAAGAATTTGAAACGAGCTTGCCAATTTTACGAGAGTTAACACAAATAATAGATTTAACGTCTGAAACAGTCTTAGGTGAAGTTGTTACTTATCTTTATACAAATGGTTGGGTGATAAATACATGGCAGCCTTTTAGCACAAGTGGGATGCGCTGTCCCCGGTTTAGTGATTATCCCAAACCTAGTGATTTTGATGACAACCCTATGACGAAAAAGTCTGATCCTTGGGGATATAGAAAATTTGATAGTTATATTTTTTTGAAAACTGATAACAAGGAAGTTGAAAAATGACCACAGAAATAAATGCATATTATGAAAATTCACAGTTGGCTCAAGCAGCATACGCAGTGCTTACCGAAGGAATGACACCACCTCAAATTGAAGCTGCATTAGGTTTTGAACAGCAAAGCAATTACTCTGTAACCCAAGGAAATATTTTTGCTGAACAATACGATGTTATTGATTCACAACAAAATACGGATACTGGCTTTTCTGCAACCCTGTTTCAAGATCAGGCCGGCACTTACACGTTAGCCATCAGAGGCACAGAGTTAACAACAGATTTTTCTAATGATGTCTTATTAACTGACATTGCCGACATCGGTGCGGATGGCATTGCATTAAAACAGGCTGTTGATCTGTTTAATTACTATCAAAAACTGATTACGCCAGTCGGTAGTGAAGCGATGCAACTTGATTATTATCAAGGTGTTTTGCCCCCAGACCCCGGCACTCCCTATCAAACTATTCTGGATGATGGGAGTGTGCCTAAATATCGTTACTTAAAGGTAATATCTTCTGTAGAAGGATTGGGAGAAATACCAGAGTCAGCAGAAATTAATGTGGCGGGGCATTCCCTAGGTGGTCATTTGGCGTTGATTTTGTCAAGGCTCGACCCTGACAATATCAACCAAGTTTATACCTATAATGCCCCTGGGTTTGATACCGGAATTATCGGTTCTGATGATACAGAGTGGTTTTTTGATGCGGTGCGCCAGCTTCAAATACAACAGCAAGGAACAAGCACCGTTTCCGAAGATAGCTTTCCTGAAGATAAGCTAAATAATCTTATCATTCCTCTTGACAAGATCTCTGATATTGGAGAAGTTCCTGCTGGACAAATAAACCAGTTTGGTGAGGCCCAAAATTACTTTTCAGCTCATAGTGTAGTAGGTATTACTGACGCATTAGCCCTCTATTCGGTATTGAGTAATTTATCCCCAGATACTAGCTTTGATGAAATCACTTCATTATTTGAATTGGGTGCGAGTGATGCAAATAGTGATTTGGAAGGCATCATCAATACTCTAGGCGATTTACTTGGTTTCGGTCAGGAAGCTGTTATCGGCGACCGTGAAACATACTATCAACATATACAAGCTATATCAGCCGGTATATATGTCAATCCAGATGTTATAAGTCCTGTCCTCAAACCCGAATACCAAAACCTGCAAATCGTCTCAGTCGCCAGCCTATCCAACTCAGCCCACCTCAACAACGCTGATGGCTTCGCCTACCGCTACGCTTTAGAAAATCTCAATCCCTTTGCCATAACGGGCGATGTCAATTTATACAGCCAACACAACCAGAACGGTGAACTGAAGAGTGACAACTTCAGCGAGCACTATCTGGCTGATAGAGCCGAGATGCTTGCCGTCAAAAACCAGTTGTTTGCCGAAGATACAACGGCTGAATTTAATGCCGATATTCCAGCAGATACCTTGTTCAAAGACACCACAAGCGGACTGGAACTAAGACAAACCGTTGGTTTGTCGGCATTGGATATTGAGCGAGAGCAGTACCTGTTTGGTTCAGATGAAAGTGAACAAGAATATGAACTGATGGGAGGCAATAAAAACGACCATATTTATGGTGGTGGCAATGACTGGCTAGTTGGTCAAGGTTTCATTGAAAAAAGGGCCGCATAATGGCGAAGATAAATCAACAAAGCGGATACAGCCTTATTGGCTGGCTTGGACTCATGCCTTTTATTTTATTGGGTGTACTGGTTGTGTTGTTTTTAGCGTGTGAACTCAATAAAACCTATTGGGATTATAGAATCAATCAAATGTGTGAGGAAGATGGTGGGGTTGAGATTTATCAGCATATTGATGTGACACCGGAGGAATATGCCAAATTACCAAAAGTTGGTTCAGGAATTGATTTTGGGCCTAAAAAATCAGCATCTTCGACAGATATTTTGTACGCGCAAAGCATCGATACGAAATATCGTCATAATTTAGTTCGAATTAGGAGAACTGAGGTTAAGTTAAGAAGAATTACCGATGACAAAATTATTGCTAGCTATATTAGAAATTCTAGGATCGGAGGTGATTTTCCAACGGGAATTGGGCACAACAGTTCATATAGCTGCCCAACATCAGAATATTTGCTAGAAGAAAAGAAAAATATTTTTATAATAAAGGAGAAATAAATCATGACGGATGTGAACTTTTTATATAAACAAGCGGAACTGGCTATGGCTGCTTATGCCAGCCTAACACTTGGCAAAATTTTAGATGAAAATATTAATGCTCTTATTAATAAAGATTTCACTCTAAGACAGTCCGAAGAATTTGCCGCCCACTACAATGTAATAACCCAATACGACGACCCTAACGGCAGTGGCTTTAGCGCCACCGTGTTTAGTGATGCATCGGGCAACCTGAATCTCGCTATTCGAGGTACAGAAGGCATTACTAATCTCCCTGACATGGAGACAAACAGTTATATCGCTCAGTACGGTGCAGCATATGACCAAATCGTTGCCATGTATAACTGGTGGTCAAGCGCTACCACAGCGGAAGGTCAAGCCGTTCAACAATTCAGCATCAACTATCATACATCTGATAATTCCGCCCCGGAAGGCGCCCTATACTCAGTGCCAATCGGTCAAGGGCTTTATAAAAACTATTATCTGGAACCATCATCAACAGTACCTGCAACAGGAGAGTTGGTAGCGGCGCTGGTATCCGACCCTGATGGAAAGCTCAATATCAGCGGTCATTCGCTCGGCGGCCACCTCGCGATGGCCTTTGGCTCACTCTTTAGTGATTTTACAAATCAGATCACCGTTTTTAATGCTCCCGGCTTTATTGACTCAACCACCAACCAAAGTTTCTTCTCAATGTTAGGAGGAAATGTGCCTGACGGTGCAGTAACAACTAACGTCATTGCCAATGAAGCCTCTGAAAATGATGGATTCAGTCCCATTGCTGGTTTGTATTCTCAACCGGGTGAAAACATAGACATTGCTATTGAAGATCAAATTTTCGGTGATGAGGAGATAGAGAATGTTCCGAACGCATTAAATCATAGCCAAATGATATTGACTGATTCATTGGCTGTATTAAATGTATTGACCCGTTTGGATCCAAATCTCACAACTGACGAATATAAAGCAATTGTTCATGCCGCAACAAATAGCACATCTGGGAGTTATGAAAAAATCGTTGATACACTTGAAGCCCTGTTTGGCATCAATAATGTCAATTTGTTAACCGGCAATGATAATCGTGACGCGCTCTATAATGCAATTTACGATATGGAAAGTGATATCCAGCAGTACGCTGGTGCGGTAAATAGTGTATCTACCAGTGACTTGGCCAACTCAGCCCACCTCAACAACACCGACGGCTTCGCCTACCGCTATGCTTTAGAAAACCTGGATCCCTTTGCCATAACCGGCGATGTCAATTTATACACCCAACACAACCAGAACGGTGAACTCAATGCAGACAACTTCAGCGAGCACTATCTGGCTGATAGAGCCATATTGTTACAGGCCAAAAATGAAGCCTATGTACGAGATAATGATGCGTTTTTCAACTATGACTCACAGCACGGCACTATCGTTTATCAAGATTCAGGAAGCGGATTCCAAGCCAACTATCTTAGTCAAGATACCTCTATCTCACCTGTCAGCCAGCGTGTGAAATTTGGTGGTGGTACTGCGGATAGTCTTGAAGGTTTCACACAAAATGACCGGCTTTATGGCAGGGATGGCAACGACACCTTAAACGGCGGTGATGGTGATGATTATCTAGAAGGCGGCAGTGGCAGTGACACCTACATTTACACCGAAGGTAACGACATCATTCTCGACAGCGATGGCCTTGGCAATATTAACTGGAAAGGGCAGGTTCTCACTGCCATTTCACTCAATGAATCCAACAGCCATGTTGATGATGACAACGGCATACGCTATCTGTTTGAGCCAGATGCAGTGAGCGGCAGTGTTGGAACCTTAAAACTGTTTGATATAGCCAACCCAGCAGAATCCAGTATCACGATTAATAAATATAGATTGGGGCAGCTTGGCTTGACAGAGGCAGTGCTCAAGCCCGAGCAGCCAGATCTTATACCTGCCGATATCTATATAGGTGATGACGCAAATAATCTCTATGCACTTGATAGCGATCAAAATATCGATAGCACATTACGTGGATTCGGTGGTAAAGACTTGCTATCTGGGCAGGCTGGAAATGATGTATTAGAAGGAGGTAGTGGTGATGACTGGTTGTTAGGTGGTGGTGATAATGACTGGCTAGATGGTGGTGACGATAATGATTACCTATTCACGGGGAAAGGAAAAAATACGGCTAAAGGTGGGGAGGGAAATGATTTTATTTTAGCAAATAGCGTCATTGTGCCTGAATATCCGCTGATAGATGCTGTTGATAACGATATTGCGTTATCTAGAACTGAATTGTGGTCGATCATACAGTCGACGTTTCGTTTTTCATATCAAGGAATTTCTTATGACAGTAACAATCAGCTGAACTTTTTGTTTGCCCCTGCTTATCCCAGTACACCTTTTAGTGGTGTGTTAGCAACCAATGCAGATGTTGCATACACCTATATCCCTGGCGGTGGTCAATTTGGCATTGGCAGTTTAAATGTGAATTCTTTGAGCTCATCAAATACGAGCTTGTATCACCTTAGGGTGTCTTCACTGCCGATAGTGGACACAAACACGAATACACTTTTTGGAGAGGCTGGTGATGATTTATTGGCAGGTAATGCTGGCAATGATTGGTTATCAGGTGGCATAGGTGATGATAAATTAGCAGGCAATGCTGGCAACGATACCTTATCGGGCGGTGATGGCAACGACACTTTGATTGCCGGCGAAGGCGATGATGTGCTTGAAGGCGGTAAGAATGTAGATTATCTATATGGTGAGCAAGGACACGACCGAGTTTTTGGTGGTTCGGGAGATGATTTTCTTTGGGGTGATAGTGAATATCTAGATGAAAGTCTTCATGGTGATGATTACCTGGATGGCGGCGATGGTAATGATCAGCTTGTTGGCGGGGCTGGTTCTGACACATTAATCGGTGGACAGGGTGTAGATACACTGTTCGGAGAAGCTGGGGATGATGTGCTGGAGGGGAACACAGATAATGATAACCTCCAAGGCGGCGCTGGTAATGACACGCTTCGAGGCGGTGCCGGTGATGACGACCTGTGGGGTGAGGCCGATGCAGATACATTATTTGGCGGTGCGGGTAAGGATTATTTGAATGGTGGTAGCGGGGATGATGTGCTGGATGGTGGACTTGGCAATGATACGTTATGGGGAGGGCAAGGGAAAGATACGTTTGTCTTGAACACGAATGGCGGTGTTGATGTTATCTATGATGCTGATGGTAGTGATATTGTACGCTTTTCAGAGGGCATTATGCTTGATGATATTAGTGCCGAGATCGTTAATGGTACTGATGGTTCTTATTTGGCGATCAGCTATGCCGATGCAAACAGTACTGTCTATATCAAAAATGGCTATGAAAGCGGGATAGCACATTTTCAATTCTATGATGGAACGGTATTCAATACGCAGGAGTTCATTCACGCTACATTTAAGCAAGCGATTGAATATACAACAAATGATGCTGGTGCTCCGGTGTTTGGCAGTGCATTTTCTGATACTTTGGTGGGTTCGGCGTATGCAGATCATTTATATGGTGGAGAGGGGGATGATGTATTAGCTGGTGGTACTGGTGATGATTTACTTGAGGGTGGCAAGGGTAATGATACTTATTTGATTGGCCATGGTACCGGACAGGATCTGATCAACGGTGAAGCAAATGAAATCAATACCTTGAAGCTGTTATCTGGTTTGAATGTTTCAGATTTATCTGTTGAGCGACAGGGGAATGATTTATCTTTATACATCAACAACAGCCATGATGGCGTTATTATCTCTGATTATTATCAACATTCTCAGGCGTGGAAAATTATTGATGACAATGATGTCATTATGTCACTTTCGTCATTGGCAGACACAGCAACGGCTGTTTCCACAGCTGCTTCAATAGCTGAGTCTAAAGATCAGTATATTAGTCAGGTCAAGCAAGTCTATGGTAGTGCTTTACAGGCTCATGGTTATGTTAAACAAGGTGATGTTTACAGTAAAACGGTGAATTGGAGTACAGGTTACACATCAAAAACGTATTACACTGATCACTACTCAGTAGCTATTCAAAATCAGCATGATCATGCTGAGACGATAAATTGGACTCATTCGGACCTGATTAAGCAATTTACTGAAACCAGTAGTAGCACCTCAATAGAAACGGAAACCAGTTTGAACTCATTGGGTGCGGTTTATGCCCAAAAAAGTCGTACTGGTAGTTTAGCTTCACCTGATTATGTATCACTAGACGAGAGTCTGAGTTCCGGTTCAGTTAAACTGAAAGGTCATCATGTTCCGATATATGGAACAGGCAACACCTATGATCCATTGACCGGGCAATGGAGATCTGAAGTGATGGGATACTGGATTTATCCTGATGGTGTCTCACCCAGTTATCAAGATAGAACACTGCAAGTCACCCGTAAGACGCAAGATGTCAATGTGACGCTTAATATTGGCAGTTTGACAGCAGAAGATGTGTCTAATGAGATCACTATTTCAGATAATTATTTCACTATGGTTGATGCAGGTGCAGGAGATGATAAGTTATCTGTTGCTTTGTCAGAAGCTGGTATCGCGCTTCCCGATTCATCGCAACTCACTAATGTTGGCACGGTGGGGCATTGGTTATTGGGTAACGATGGCAATGACCAGATTTATGGCGGCTTACGTAACGATATCTTAATTGGTGGACGAGACGATGATTATTTAAATGGTAGTTTGGGCAATGACCATTATTTGTTTTTTATTGGCGATGGTAAAGATGCCGTGTTTGACGATGGTGCAAATGTCGGTATGCGGCAGCAGGATATTATTCAGTTGCCTGAGGGTGTTTCAGTATCTGATCTGAACTTTTCGTGGGGTGAAAAGCTCATTGCTTCCCGAATCACGGAAACAAACTGGAAAGGGAAGTTGCAGTCGCTTCACACTACATTAACGTTGTCTTGGGGTGGTGATGACAGTATCACCGTCGTACTGCCACACACTAATCTCAATATTGCTTACGGGATAGATCTCATCGAATTCTCAGATGGCAGTCGGGTTGACTTCGAAACACTGATTGGCAAGGCTGGCCCAGCTCCAGATTTAGATTTGTACAATCATGCCAATGAGTTAGTAGGAACAGGACAAATCTACGGCGGTGGCGGCAACGATATACTGCAAGGATATTCCACTGACCAAGGTTCATCCGTTGGCCTCATACCGTTTCCAGTTCTTGTTGGCGGGGGAGGAACAGACCAGCTTTACAATCCTGATGGGGCGAGGCTGGTAGGGGGGAGTGGAACTGATACCTTGCTGGGTGGCGACGGTGTAGATGAACTGATGGGCGGAGAGCTATATCAAACGGAAGGAATTTATTACGACGGTGTACCCAGGTTTGCCTATGGTGGTCTTTGGGATGCAGGGAACACCTTTGTCGGCGGTAAGGGGGCTGATACGATTTGGACTACTGCTGGCAGTGACATCATTGAATATAGTGCCGGTGATGGGCTCGATACAATAACCGATGTGTATCATACCGATGAGGCACTAGATTTTCCTGATGATTTCGGTTTTGGCGATTTGACGTCAGCCCAGCGGCAACAACTGAATGATACTGCTGATATCTTGCGTTTTGGTAATGGTATTTCAGTGAGCGATATTGAAGTAAAGCGAGCTACCTCATACACATCTACTATTGTCACAAGGGAAAATGCATCGTTGAGTTTTGCACTGAAAGATGGCAGTGGTGGAGTCGTATTCAACAACTGGTTTAATGCGGCTTATAATCAATTAAAAAGAGTCGAATTTGCTGATGGCACGATCTGGGAAGGTGAGCTGCTTGAAGGTATTATCAACGGCGACCCCATCAACATAGTGCCATTAGTGCAGACCCCACTCGCTGATGTGGTTGTCAATGAAGATGATATTCTCTCCTTGCCGATACCGGAAAATGCCTTTGTCGATGACGGTGACTTGAATTACACCGTGATGTTGGCTGATGGCTCTGCCTTGCCGGGATGGCTGAATTTTGATGTGAACACCAGGACGTTTACCGGCACCCCGACAAACGGCGATGTAGGCCAGCTTGAGATTTTAGTCGCAGCTACCGATATAGGCGGCCAGAGTGCTTCGGATACATTCGTTTTGACAGTCAACAACATCAACGATGCACCGGAAGTGATCAACGCCTTGGCAGATCAGGCTACTGACGAAAATGCAGAATTCAATTTTGTATTGTCCACTGATACGTTTAACGATATCGATATTGGCGATCAACTCAGCTATATGGCGACGCTGGCAGGTGGTGAAGCCCTGCCGGTTTGGCTGCATTTTGATGCTGTTAGCCAGACGTTTTCGGGTAAGCCGACTCTGGATGCAGCCGGTAGTTATCAGATAGAAATCACCGCTACGGATACGGGAGGTTTATCTGCCGTCACTTCGTTTAACCTTGACGTTGCTGATATCAACCCGGATATCGGTGGCGGTGATAGTGCCGAGACTTTGTCAGGTACTGAATACGCCGATCTGATTTCTGGAAATGCTGGCGATGATGTCTTGATAGGCAATGCCGGTAATGATGTTTTGGCCGGTGGCATTGGCAGCGACTGGTTGCAGGGCGGCGCCGGTGATGACACGCTGGTGTTCTCCGAAGATGCGCTCTGGACAAGGTCGTTTGTTGCCTATAACGCAGGTAGCCCCGGTCATCGAGGCACAAGTGAGCGTGTAGGGTTAACGGCGAGAGGCCGCAGTCACGATTTGTTTGATGGCGGCGAAGGCCATGATACCGTTACGGGCACTGAGCAGAACGACACGCTTTTCCTTGACGACGGCTACAGTCCGTTGCCGGGAGGAAATGCGCCACGTATCAGCGGAATTGAACGTTTCGATATGGGGGCTGGCGATGATATTGTCGATTTGACCAGTTCCCGCTATGCCTATGGCGATGCCGAACTGAATGGCGGGCAGGGCAACGATGTGCTGTGGGGCAGTTCGGGCAACGACTTGCTGAATGGTGGTACTGGTGATGACAAACTGGCGGGGGGCGTTGGTGATGACAGGTATCTGTTCGGGCGTGGCGACGGACAGGACGTGGTGAACAATTTTGATCCCGTTTCGACCAGCCATGACAGTTTACTCTTCAGTGAAGGCATCAGTGAGCAGCAACTCTGGTTTGAACAGGTTGGCATGGATCTGCGCATCAGTGTTATCGGTACAGATGACAACGTAAAAGTCAAAAACTGGTATGCCAATGAAAGCTATCAGGTTGAAACCATCAGGGCCGGCAATAACAGCACATTGACCAATCACCATGTTGAACAACTGGTACAGGCAATGGCGGCATTTTCACCGCCTGCTTCTGGAGAAATGAATTTACCAACGACACTGGATGAAGAACTCTCGATGGCTATCGCGGTCAACTGGCAAGCAGCGTAGAAGTAGAACTATTATCTTGATGGGAGAGCCGAAATTAAATAACTTCAGCTCGGGATAAGAACAGCACCGTCATCTTATCCTTGCAGTAACGTGTCGGAAGCAGGGTATTTCTGGCAAGCCTGGAGAAGAGGAAAAAGCCGGGTTAAACACCAGATTGCCGCAGTTGCATTTGATGATCTTGCTAACGCAACGGTGAGTGAATTTGACGTTGTAAACAGTGAAAGCATCACTCGATTTTTTAAACGCGAATTTAGAACGGTGTTAGCCACCTTCTTCAAGGCGACATTGCCTGTAATCGGCAATGATTTATCATCTCGGAACAACGACAATTTTCAGATCCTTAAATCTGCATCTTCTTCAAGTTGATTGGGTATTTAGTGTTATGTTGAAACACCGTAATAATGGTTGAGAGCATGATCGAAAGACTTTATCGCCAGTTAATTACCAAATGACTTTAGCTGAAACCTTATGGATAGACTCTGAAATACAATGAGTTATTAGTATTGGCGTGAATAAGGTAAACTACTCACTTTTCGACGATTGGGAAAACAAGGTGCTACAGTTATTAGCCATTGCTGGTGGTGGTGCGTTAGGTGCTGTATTTCGGTTTGGCGTGTCTAATGGCGTCCATCGTGTATTAGGTCGTGATTTTCCTTATGGTACTTTGGCCGTAAATGTTATCGGTTCATTGTTAATGGGACTGTTATTTACGCTTTTTGTCGAACGCTTGGCACTATCAGCGGAATGGCGATCAGCTATTTTTATTGGTTTTCTGGGTGCTTTTACTACGTTTTCAACATTTTCATTTGAAACGATTAGTTTGATCCAGTCAGGTGCACTGCTAAGAGCGATGTTAAATATAGTAATCAGTATTATTCTATGCCTTGGCGCAACATGGCTGGGCTTAGGATTAGGGAGACAATTATGAGCTCAACTGAATTGACTTTGGTAAGAGTGTATTTAACCGAAGGCCAGGATGGTATTGATGACGTTATCCAATGGTTGGAAAAAGACAGTGGTGTCCATGGCTTTACCTTATTCAGAGGTATCGCTGGTTTAGGTAATAGTGGCCACATGCATACGGCATCATTATTAGATCTATCTTCATCGCTGCCATTAGTGTTTGAGTTTTTTGATAAACCTGAAACAATCAGTCAGATATTGCAACAGTTACAAACGTTTGTTGATCCTGATCATATTATTAGTTGGCCAGTGACATCTGGAATTTAAGAGAATTATGTTAGATCCAAAATTATTACGAAATGAACCTGAACACGTAGCTGTTCTATTACAAAGACGTGGCTATCAATTAGATGTCACTGTATTAGAACGTTTGGAGCAAGAGCGAAAGCAGGCACAACTCAATGCCCAGCAATTACAAACAGAACGTAATAGCCGTTCGAAGATGATTGGTAAAGCGAAAGCAGCCGGTGAAGACATTGCACCATTGTTGGCTGAAATTGACGATTTAGGTAATCAACATAAAGCGGCAGAAACAAAGCTTGCTGAGGTGCTGCACAAAATTAACGATTTGGCGATGGAAATGCCCAACATTGCTCAAGATGATGTGCCAGATGGTGCCAATGAAGATGATAATCAGGAAGTGTTACGTTGGGGCCAACCAAAAACATTTGATTTTGAACCGAAAGATCATGTTGATTTGGGGAATGCTTTAGCTGGAATGGATTTCGAAACTGCGGCCAAAATCAGCCAGGCACGCTTTGTGACCTTATCCGGCCCATTAGCTAAGCTGCAACGAGCCTTAACCCAATTTATGCTGGATATGCACAGCGAACAACATGGTTACACTGAAACCTATGTGCCTTATTTAGTGAATGCAGATTCATTACGTGGCACTGGTCAGTTGCCAAAATTTGAAGCAGATTTGTTTAAAACAAATGATGATCTGTATCTGATCCCGACGGCAGAAGTGCCAGTGACCAATATCGTGCGTGATGTCATTACCTCTGATAAAGATCTACCGCTTAAATATGTCGCACATACGCCGTGTTTTCGACGTGAAGCGGGTTCGCATGGACGTGACGTTCGTGGTCTGATTCGTCAGCATCAATTTGAAAAAGTGGAATTAGTGCAAATTGTACGACCACAAGATTCAGCCGCAGCGCATGAACAATTAACCGGTCATGCTGAAGCGATTTTACAGGCATTAGAACTGCCGTATCGCAAAGTTATTTTATGCACGGGCGATTTAGGGTTTTCATCAAGCAAAACCTACGACTTGGAAGTGTGGCTACCCAGTCAGAATACCTATCGTGAAATCTCATCATGTAGTAATTTTGGTGATTTTCAGGCGCGTCGTTTGCAAGCTCGTTGGCGTAATCCTGAAACAGGAAAACCGGAATTAGTGCATACACTTAATGGTTCTGGCCTTGCTGTCGGACGAACATTATTAGCCGTGATGGAAAATCATCAAGATGAGCAAGGTCGTATTCATATTCCTAAAGCATTGCAGCCTTATATGGGTGGAAAGGACGTTATAGGTGGATGAGTTTAGCTTAGTTCAAAAAATTATTATTTGGGCTATTCCAGTTATCTTTGCGATTACGGCACATGAAGTGGCGCATGGTTGGGTAGCCTTAAAATTGGGTGATAGAACTGCCCAAATGATGGGGCGTTTAACCTTAAATCCAATTAAGCATATTGATCCTATTGGCACATTACTTATTCCAGGTCTGCTGTTAATGGTCGGTGGTTTTATATTTGGTTATGCTAAACCGGTGCCTGTGACCTATCAAAATTTACGTCGACCTAAATCAGATATGGCATGGGTTGCTTTAGCTGGTCCTATGGCTAACTTAGTGATGGCGATTATTTGGGTAGTAGTTGTTAAGCTGGGATTAGGCTTGTATCAATCAGGCGTAACAATTGGTGAACCGATGCTCTATATGGGGATCGCAGGCGTATTAATTAATACGATGTTAATGGTATTAAACTTGTTGCCATTACCCCCGCTTGATGGCGGCAGAATCTTAACCAGTGTGTTACCTGGGCCTCTGGCCTGGCAGGTTAGCCGCCTAGAACCATATGGCTTTTTTATCTTATTAGGCTTACTTTATTTTGGTATTCTCGGCATGGTGCTGTGGCCAATGATAGGTGCATTTATTAAATTATTGGCAGTTATTTTTAATTTGCCACCACAAATTTTTTCAATACTTTGAGATGACTCTTGTTGCAAACAAGACGTAGGAGAACACTTTGGATACGGTAGCATTACAATCCCGTCGTATAGTTTCTGGCATGAGGCCAACGGGCAAGTTACATTTAGGTCATTACCATGGCGTACTTAAAAACTGGATTAAACTCCAACATGAGTTTGATTGCTTCTTTTTTGTCGCTGATTGGCATGCGTTGACTACGCACTATGAAGATAGCCACGTCATTGAAGAAAGTGTCTGGGAAATGGTGATAGATTGGATCGCTGCGGGTATTGAGCCATCTGCTGTATCACTGTTTTTACAGTCAAAAGTGCCTGAACATGCTGAATTACATTTATTGTTATCAATGATTACGCCACTGTCATGGTTAGAACGTGTTCCTACCTATAAAGATCAGCAAGAAAAATTAAAAGAAAAAGACTTATCAACCTATGGCTTTTTAGGTTATCCATTGCTGCAAAGTGCTGATATTTTGATTTATCGTGCAGGCCAAGTACCAGTAGGTGAAGATCAGGTTGTTCATGTTGAATTAACCCGTGAAGTAGCGCGTCGCTTCAATCATATCTATGGTCGCGAAAAAGACTTTGAAGAAAAAGCAGAAGCCGCGATTAAAAAAATGGGCAAGAAAAATGCTAAGTTATATAACACTTTGCGAAAATCTTACCAAGAACAAGGTGATGCTGAAGCTCTAGAAACTGCTCGCGCATTGCTAAAAAGTCAGCAAAATTTAGCATTAGGTGATACTGAACGTTTGTTTGGTTATTTAGAAGGTGGTGGTAAAGTTATTTTGCCTGAGCCAAAAGCGCTATTAACACCTGCGTCTAAAATGCCGGGATTAGACGGTCAAAAGATGTCTAAATCCTATGGCAATACCATTTCATTACGTGAACCAGAACAGTCGCTCACTGAAAAAATTAAAAAAATGCCAACGGATACTAATCGAGTACGTCTTACCGATCCAGGTGATCCGGATAGATGTCCTGTTTGGCAGTTGCATGAAGTGTATGCAACGGAAGATCAAAAACAATGGGTTCAACAAGGCTGTCGCAGTGCTGGCATCGGTTGCTTGGACTGTAAAGGTCCGTTAATTGATGCGATTGCAGCGGAACTTAAACCAATTCGACAACGTGCCGAAGAGTTAAGCTCACACCCGGAAGATGTTCGACGTATTATTGAAGATGGTAATGAAGCTGCACGTGAAGTAGCTCAAGATACCCTTGAAGAAGTGCGATCAGCAATGGGGTTAAGTTATAAATAAGTCGATATGTTGTTATATCAATTTCATCATGTCGGGAGACAACAGAAATGTCAGAAAGAATTCAAAAAATATTAGCTCGAGCAGGTTACGGTTCAAGACGTCAAATAGAAACGTGGATCAAGGAAGGTAAAGTGACTCGAAACGGCGAGGTTGCCAATTTGGGCGATCAAGCTGAAATCGGTGATACCTTACGTTTGGATGGTAAACCACTTTCGCCAAAACGCTTATGGCAACAACCGCAGCAAGTATTGTTATATAACAAACCTGTTGGTGAGGTGTGTACACGTAAAGATCCGGAAGGTCGTCGCACCATTTTCCAGGCACTACCGACACCTGAACAAGGACGTTGGGTCAGTGTTGGTCGTTTAGATATTAATACCAGCGGTCTTATTATTTTGACTACCGATGGTGAATTAGCCAATAAATTGATGCATCCATCGAATGAAATGGATCGTGAGTATGCTGTACGAGTGTTAGGTGAAGTGACCACCGACATGATGCAGACTTTACGTGATGGTGTTGAATTAGAAGACGGTAAAGCCAAATTTGCTGATATTCAGGAAGCAGGCGGCGAAGGCGCTAACCATTGGTATCATGTCGTTATTCAAGAAGGTAGAAATCGTGAAGTACGGCGTTTATGGGAAAGCCAAGGGGTGCAAGTTAGCCGTTTAATGCGTGTACGTTATGGGCCTATCATTATTCCAAACCAGCTTAAAATGGGTAAGTGGATGATGTTACAAGGCAAGGATTTGGATGCCTTATATGAGGCTGTAGACCTGCAAACGCAACAAGCACCTAAAGCGGGGCGTGCTCAGCGTGAGAAAAAACTTCGACCGTTAAAAACTGAGACAGTAAAACCACGTCAAAAAAATGTCAGTAATGACGCTAATACTAAACGTTCGCCACGTTTAAGAGGGCGTTAACTCCATTGGAATGATATACCCGTAATCATTGAAGATGCAGATATGGCTAAAAATTTCCGTTCACCCTGAGCTCTGAGCTCGTCGAAGAGCCGAAGGGTTAGCTTATACTTAGGTTCATGGTTCGACAAGCTCTCGGCAACTGCTCCTGCGTTGCTCTACCTCCTGCATCCATGCAGTCGACCACGAACGGTAAAAGTAGTAAGCATCTTCAAGTTGATGGGGTCTAGAAAGCGTTTGCAAACAACGCTTTCTATTCAGGATTAAGCCGTCTTTGCCTGGATTGTTTGGTTACGACCAGCTTTTTTAGCTTGATACAAAGCATGATCTGCACGATCAAATAGCGCTGATCCTTTTTCACCACGATTTAGTTGAGCAACACCTAAACTGATTGTGAAGCCAAAGCTGCGTTTACCATCAGTACAAAAAAGTTGTGATGCGGCTACACGTATACGTTCAGCAACAGAAACAGCAGCTTGTGCATCTGTATTGCTCAAAATAAGTACAAATTCCTCGCCGCCATATCGGAATGCAATATCACTGCCACGCATGGTTTCAGTAATAACCTCAGCCAAGCTTTTTAATGCTTGATCGCCACTGCTGTGACCGTAGGTATCATTAACAACTTTGAAGTTATCAATATCAAGTACGATTAATGACATTGGTGTTTGTTGACGGTGTGCTAAACCAATTTCACGTTGCAGACTGCTGTCAAAAGCAGCGCGATTATTTAATCCTGTTAAACCATCGGTTAACGCTGCCGACTGAGCTTGGCGATAGAGCAATGAATTGCGTAATGGGTAGATTAATTTACAGAGTAAATTTTCAATGTTTTCGCTATCGAAATCGTCAAATTTAATTCGGCGTGTGAAGGTGATTTCACCAAGCCAGACACCGTTCATTTCCAGGCGGTAATTACATGAATGATGGCTGCGTGTTCCGATAGTAATATCGCAATGCACGCCTTGGTGTTGGTAGTTAAAACTGTCATAGTTGAGTATGTTGTTGATTTGCTTATGAAATAAGCCGATAACGTCATCTAAATCCAAACTGGTTTGTAAAATAGCGGGTAAGCTCGCTGCCACAGCTTCGATGCTATCTTGTTTAGGCTGTGATTCGATAAATGCTGATGCATGGTTACGATCACTTACAAGTGATAACTTTGTATTGTCTGAATTTAATTGCTTAGCCATGTTGCATGTCCTTGTTCCAGTATCTGTGTTTGATTAGATACTAGCTATAAACATGCCAAGTCGATATTGTCCTTTTTTATCAGTATGTTATGGTTGGTGTGGCAATAGTTTGACGGTGTATTACTGTGCGTTTAAAACCTGTCCTGTTGTCGTGAGGCTATCATCACTCATCAATAATAAATAGACATTAGTGATGTCGTGTGCTGCTGGTAAATGCGTTGGATCAATCCCAGGGTAGGCGCGAGCATGTAGATCGGTTCTGACTGTTCCTGGATCGATGCAGTTCACGCGAATTCGTCCCTCTGACTCCAGTTCATCAGCAAGTTGTTTTGAGAGCGCTTCTATTCCTGCCTTGGCAATACCATAAGCCGATTGATAGGCTTTATTTTGATTGGCATCAGTCGTAAAAATCACTGAGGCAGTATCAGATTTTTCCAATAAGGATAAACATGCTTTTGTCAGTAAATAAGGCGCAGTAAGGTTAACATGCAAGGTTTCAGCCCAGGACTTGGGATCTTGATGTGCGATAGGTGCAATCTGACCTAATGTTGCCGCGCAGTGCACAATACCATCAAGTCGACCATAATTATCATTAATGCTGGAGGCTAAGTTGGCATAATCTTCAACACTTGCGCCTTTAAGATCAAGCGGATAAATAGCCGAATTGTTGGAAGGGGATTGTTCCAAAATAGCATCGTAGCTTGTTTCAAGTGCTGGAATGTTTTTATCAAGCAAGATGATACGAGCACCATAACTGGCATAATGCTTAGCAATAGCTGCACCGATGCCGTTTCCGGCACCAGTGACCAGAATAACTTTGTCTTTGAGAAAAGTCGGTTTAGCGGTGTAATCCATTATTCTTCACTTGCAGGAAAAAATTGATTGAATTTCACTTTACCATTTTGAAATTGCACGCTGGTTTTACCTGATTTGTCAGTCCATTCACTGTAAGTAATGGTTAGATCATCAATAGTACGTGTTTGAATAATCTTTGGATCACCTAAAATAGCTTTGACTTCTTGTTCGGTCATACCAACTTCGATTTTAGTATTTTGTATGGTGGCAGATGTGGCTGTAGCCGTTTCAGAAAGTGCATGAGTTTCCGGTGTCTCACTTTCTGAGCAGGCAATAAGTGTCAAACAGACAATTAATGACGATACTAGCAAGCTAACGCGTGTAGACATTTCGAACTCCTAAAAATGATTTAAACAAAGAATTTAGCTACTGGAGTATAACAAGACTCGAACACATGTTCGACTTTAGCTAATTTCTGCCAGAATTGCATGGGCACATTTTTCACCATTACGGATCGCGCCCTCTAGTGTTGCAGGATAATTATTAGCAACAAAGTCACCAGCGAGCCATAAACCTCTGGTTGATGTTTTATGTGTTGGACGCTGTTGTTGGTAAGCAATGGTGCTTGCAAATGTAGCGCGTTTTTCACGGATGACACAAGCCGATTGTGCTTGAGCTGGCAGCGAGGGAATTAATTGATGAATTTCTGCCGATACGCATTCGATAAGGGCTTGTTTGGACCTGTTTTCGTGTTGTCCCGGACCACTGATCACAACAGCCATTAATCCAGGATGTTGTAGACTTCGATCAAAAATCCACTGACTGTGTGTGCCAGATAAGCCTAACATGGGCGCAGGTAACCTCACTTCTTGTCCATATTGCAGATAAACAGTACAAATAGGTAATTGATCTGGTTGTGTCATCGCTAACATGGGTGAAAGCAAGTCTGCACATTGTGACGGGCCTGTTGCGATAATCACATGATTCGCTAAATACGTATTGCCATCATTGGTGATGATGCCTTTAATTTGGCCATTATCATTGATCAGTTCTTTAACGCGGCATCGCAAGGTAATTTTACCGCCATTTTTTGTTAAAAATGTTGCCGCAGGTTGTGGAAAAAGTGTACCAAGTGGCTGCTGTGGAATAAGTAAATCAGCGGCAGTTTGATGTTGACCTAAACTGTCTTTAAGAACATGTGCCAAGACATGCGCTGAAGCATTTGCTATTGGCGTATTCAGTGTTGCCAGACACAAGGGCTCCCACAATTGTTTTATTAAGCGTTGAGATTGTCTGGTTTTATGTAACCAGTTTGCGACAGACATATCGTCATTAGCCAGAAGCTTGGGAATATCACGTTGCAATCGAACCAGCTGAACTACTGCGGAGAGTCCGGCAGAACGAAATACATTCCATGCCAATGATAACGGCCAAGGCCAGCCACCTTTTGCTGAAATGTGTAAAGGCGTGAATATGTCATCAACGATAGTTATGTCGATGGGATAACGTTTGAATAGCTTACTGTGATCGATATCAATCAATGACATTAATGCCAACATATGATCATAGGCACCGATCATCACATGTTGACCATTATCAATGACTTTATCTTGCCAGCTTACATTGCGTGCACGTCCACCTAGTTGTTTGGTGGACTCAACGACATGAACTGGGATACCGTGATCAGTTAATGTGATCGCTGCTGCTAATCCACTCCAACCACCACCAACAATCACAACGCTCATAACTGTTTTTTATAACGTTGTTTTTCAGCGCGAGCAGTTTTCCATGCGATCCATAACTTTCTGATGGGTGTTAATGACACGCGATGATGCATCACTTGAAAATCATCCTGTTCTATTTCATCTAGGGTCGTGCGATAAATGGCAGCCATGATTAAGGCTGTACGCTGGTTGTAGCGATCAACATCAGGTAAAAACTGCATGGCTTGTTGATAGTACTGTTTGGCTCGATCAGTTTGATATTTTAATAAAGCGATTAATTCCGGACTAGATTTTAGACTGAGGATATCGTCGGTTTTGACACCGAACTGTTCCAGCTCATCGAGAGGAAGATAGATGCGGCCTCGTTCGGCATCCTCTCTTACATCGCGAATGATATTAGTCAGCTGTAGTGCTATGCCCAGATTTTCAGCATATTTAAGTGTTTTACGGTCCGTATAGCCAAAAATTTCGACAGATAATAAACCGACCACACTGGCTGCTCGATGACAATATAAGGCTAACTGTTTAAATTCGGGATAGGAGAACTGTTCTAAGTCCATTTCCATGCCATCAATAATTTCCATGAAATATTCTTCATGTAAATTAAAGTTATTTATTGCTGTGACTAATGCTTTGCCTACTGGATGGCTCGGATTACCTGCAAAGGTTTGATGAATCTCATCACGCCACCAATCCAAAGTCTTGCGAGCGACGTCGATGTCAGCTATTTCATCAACCGCATCATCAACTTCACGACAAAATGCATACAGGGCAATAATAGCTTGACGTTGTTGTTCGGGTAAAAAGTGAAAACTGTAGTAAAAGCTGGAACCGCTCTTAGCAGTCTTATCCTGACAATAGTCATCTGGAGTCATTTTTGTAGCCTTTTTACAATAATGCCATTTTGAACATGTGATTGAATAATTTCATCTACGTCGGCTTCAGTTTTACATTGATACCAAATGCCTTCTGGATAAACGACAATAATTGGGCCTAACTTACAGCGATTGAGACAGCCGGCATTGTTGATGCGTACTTTTTTAAGTTTTAAGTCTTTGATGCGTTGTTTAGCATAGTCACGTAACGCACTTGAACCATGTTGTTGGCAATAAGCTGTGCCATCATCACGTAAGTGCGTACAAAAAAAGACGTGATGTGTGTATATCTGAGCCATGAATCAATTACTCGTTTTAATAGGTACGATTAATTGAAAATTCGGCCAAACTGATTAATGCGTGTTTGTAGTCTGAATCAACAATAATCGATAGTGCCGCTTTTGCTTGTTCAACTTCATTTTGAGCTGCTCGAGATGTGTAGTCGATGGCACCAGTTTCATGAATGACGGTAATAATCTCATCAATTTTATCGCGTTGACCATGTTCAATGGCTTCACGAATAATCTGCGCTTGCCCTTTACTGCCATGTTTCATTGCATAGATCAGCGGTAAGGTTGGTTTGCCTTCAGCCAGATCGTCACCAATATTTTTACCAATGGTATCGCTAGATTCACTGTAATCTAATAAGTCATCAACCAGTTGGAATGCGCTACCGAGATGCATGGCATAGTTTGCCATTGCCTGTTCTATTTCAGGGCCAGAGTGTGAAATGACCGCACCAAGTTGCCCAGCGGCTTCAAATAATTTAGCCGTTTTATGGTGGATCACCTCAAGATAGCGTTCCTCTGTGGTGCCAGCGTCATGACAGTTGAGCAATTGTAATACTTCACCTTCCGCAATCACATTTGTGGTGTGCGATAGAATTTTCATCAAGCGCATCGATTCCATTTCAACCATCATTTCAAATGAACGGGTATATAAGAAATCGCCAACCAATACGCTGGCTTCATTGCCCCACAAGTTATTCGCGGTTTCGCGACCTCGGCGCAGTTCTGAGTTATCAACGACATCATCATGCAATAATGTTGCGGTATGAATAAACTCAATGATGGTCGCAAGATTGAGATGTTGAGTACCCTGATAACCACATGCGCGAGCGCATAAAATCGCTAATGCCGGGCGCAGTCGTTTACCACCACTATTGATTATGTAGTAACCAAGTTGATTGATTAAGACAACATCTGACTGTAGACGCGATTGAATCATTGCATCAACAAAGGACATATCCTCTTTTATTAATGAGTAAATGGATTGAATATCCACGGCGCTATAATCTGCCTATATAATATGCTTTAAAAGAGCGTACTTTCTCATGTGGAGCAAACATTCGCAAATATTTGCAATGATATTTGATCTCTTTGATGAAAGAGGCTAAAATTCTCGGTTCTTTGTTGGGGCAGCCCAATGATCTAATTATTTTTTGGAGACAGCGATGTACGCTATTATCGCGACTGGTGGTAAACAGTACCGTGTTAAAGAGGGCGAAAAGCTCCGTGTAGAAAAATTATCTGCAGAAGCTGGTGATACAGTTGAGTTAGATAAAGTGCTTTTGATTGGCGAAGGTGATGACGTTAAAGTTGGCGCTCCTTACTTGGATGGCGCTAAAGTAACTGCAACAGTTGCTGCTAATGGTCGTGCTGATAAAGTTAAAATTATCAAATTCCATCGCCGTAAACATTATCGCAGACAGATGGGTCACCGTCAGTCTTTCACTGAAATCGAAATCACTGGCATCAAAGCCTAAGATTAGCGACATTAGAGGATTTAGAGATGGCTCATAAGAAAGCGGGTGGTAGTACTAGAAACGGACGTGATTCGGAATCGAAACGTCTAGGCGTTAAACGCTACGGTGGTGAAGCTGTTGATGGTGGTAATATTCTTATCCGTCAACGTGGCACACGTTACCATGCGGGTAACAATGTAGGTATTGGTAAAGATCACACTTTATTTGCAAAAGCTGCAGGCCGAGTTTTATTCGAAACTAAAGGTCCAAAAAACCGTACATTTGTTAGCGTAGTTGCTGACTAAGAACAGTATGTTGGCCCGCATATGGGGCAAACAGCTAAAAGCCCCGCTGATGCGGGGTTTTTTGTTTCTGGACTTTAATTTTAATAATGACTATGTTGAACATAAGTCATAACAATGGTTGGACGTAATGAAATTCGTAGATGAGGCGAAAATAACAGTTGTTGCTGGCGCAGGTGGTAATGGCTGTCTTAGTTTTCGTCGAGAAAAATACATTCCTTTTGGTGGTCCTGATGGTGGTGATGGCGGTGATGGCGGTGATCTTTATTTGGAAGCCGACATGCAAGTTAATACACTGATCGATTTCCGCTACCAAAGACATTTCAAAGCGCAACGTGGTGAACATGGTCGCGGTAGATTGTGCAGTGGTGCGCGCGGCGATGATCTTGTGATCAAGGTTCCAGTCGGCACCGAAGCATGGGATGATGATACCGACGAACTCATTGGTGACTTGGTTAAGCATGGTGATCGTTTATTAGTCGCTAAAGGTGGTTGGCATGGTCTTGGTAATACACGTTATAAATCAAGCACTAACCGCGCACCACGTCAAACATCAGATGGTACGCCAGGCGAAGAGCGGCATTTACGGCTAGAAATGAAATTACTGGCTGATGTTGGCTTATTAGGTTTGCCAAATGCAGGTAAATCAACATTTATTCGTGCGGTATCTGCTGCACAACCAAAAGTGGCTAATTATCCATTCACCACCTTATACCCAAATTTGGGTGTAGTTACGATGAAAGATGTGCGCAGTTTTGTTATTGCCGATATTCCAGGCTTAGTCGAAGGTGCGGCAGAAGGTGCGGGGCTTGGTATCCAATTTTTAAAACATTTATCGCGCACGCGCTTGTTATTACACATGGTTGATATGGCGCCTGCCGATGTTAAACAGGATCCGGTCGAAAGTGTTCAAATCATCAACCGTGAGTTAGAACATTACAGTGATGCCTTGGGTAGCCAAGAACAATGGTTGGTTTTGAATAAAATGGATCTTGTGCCTGAAGATATTCGAGAAGAACTATGTCAAGAAGTGCTGGAACGATTGAACTGGAAAGGCAAAGTATTTCGTGTCAGTGGTCAGTCTGGTGAAGGTTGTGATGCATTATGCGCACAGATCATGGATTATCTAGACCAATTAAAAGCGGCAGAATTAGCTGCACTAGAGCAAAAAAGCATAGAGGAATAATGTGTGACGACACCACACCAACAACTTGTTGATACCAAACGTTGGGTTATCAAGATCGGTAGTGCCTTACTGACTCGAATTGGTGAAGGACTCGATCATGAGCGCATTAAATGGTTAAGTGGTGAAATTGCCTATTTGCGTAATCAAGGCAAAGAGATTGTATTAGTTACTTCTGGCTCAGTAGCTGCTGGCATGCAACAATTAGGCTGGTCAAAGCGTCCTCATGCGATTCATCTACTGCAAGCGGCGGCCAGTGTTGGTCAAATGAATTTGATTCAAGCCTATGCGTCTGAATGTCGACAGCATGGTATTTTGACATCTCAAATTTTGCTAACTCATTCGGATTTATCTGATCGCAGTCGGCATTTGAATGCACGAAGCACGCTAAACAGTTTATTGGACTTAGGTGTATTGCCCGTTGTTAATGAAAATGACACGATAGCAACTGACGAAATTCGGTTTGGTGATAACGATACGCTTGCAGCGATGACAACTAATTTAATTGAAGCCGATGTATTAGTCATTTTGACCGATCAAGATGGTCTGTTTGATTCCGATCCTAGAGTCAATCCTGATGCACGTATGATTGCAGCATCAGCCGCAAGTAATCCTGCTTTAGATGCAATGGCAAGTGATAGTAAAGGCCAATTAGGTCGTGGAGGAATGGCGACCAAGTTATTGGCATCTCGTCGTGCTGCTCGGTCAGGTGCTGCTACTGTTATTTTGTCTGGTAAACATCCTGAAAATTTACGATTTCTGGCGGCCGGTCAGGGAGTTGGCACCTTATTGTGGCCTGATAATGAGCCGCTTACCGCACGACAACAATGGTTAGTTGGTCATTTGAAGCCAAAAGGTCAAATCATTCTGGATGATGGTGCCGTTGACGTGATTCGTCAGCAGGGACGAAGTGTTCTCCCGGTAGGCGTCAAACATGTTGAAGGTCAATACCAACGAGGTGACTTATTAATTTGTCTTGATATGAATGGTAAGGAAGTGGCGCGTGGTTTAGTCAATTACAATACTGACGAGACGCTAAAAATCATGGGGTATGCCAGTCGCGAAATTGAGTCTTTATTGGGATATGTTGACGAGCCTGAACTGATTCATCGTGATAATTTAGTTGTAACAGGATGAACGGTTAAATTACAGACATAAAAAAACCGGCATCTGCCGGTTTTTTTAAAAGCAATGATGCTTTGAATTATAGTGCGCGAACTGCGTTATTCAAACGGCTTTTGCTACGAGCAGCAGCGTTTTTATGAATAAGACCTTTACGTGCAGCACGATCAAGAGCTGGTACAACAGCTTGGAAAGCAGCAGTTGCTTGTTCTTTATCGCCGCTAGCAATTGCTGCGTTCAATTTTTTAACCGTGGTACGCATTGCAGAACGTTGACTAGAATTTAGTTGACGACTTGCTTCTGCTTGTTTTGCGCGTTTTTTTGCTTGTGCTGAGTTTGCCAAAATGCTTCTCCTAAAACCAGCTATTGGTATGTTGAACCGAGCATTATCCCGATTTTTTTATCGCTTGTAAATGGTATTATGTCGAAAATTGTAAATTAGGCGAAATTATGAGAATTATTACTGCTAATGTCAACGGTATTCGTGCCGCTGGACGTAAGGGTTTTTTTGACTGGCTAACCACGCAACAAGCAGATGTGGTCTGTATTCAGGAAACGAAAGCGCAACTTCATCAATTGGAAGATGATATTTATTGCCCAGAAGGATATCACTGTTATTATCATGATGCCCAAAAGAAGGGATACAGCGGTGTTGCACTCTATTGTAAGCAAAAACCGGATGTTGTTATTGAAGGCATGGGTAATCAAGAGTTTGATGATGAAGGGCGCTATATTGAGGCAAAATTTGGTAATTTGAGTGTTATTTCGCTCTATATGCCATCGGGTTCCTCAAAACAAGAACGTCAGCAGGCCAAATACCGTTGTATGGATCATATGATGGTAAAACTCGATCAGATGAAAGCATCTGGTCGCGACTATATTATCTGTGGTGATTGGAATATTGCGCATAAAAATGAAGATATTCGTAATTGGAAAGGCAATCAGAAAAACTCCGGATTTTTACCAGAAGAACGGGCGTGGTTGGATGTATTATTTGATCAAAAAGGATTTATCGACGCATTTCGGGCGTTGCCACAACAAGAGCATGAATATACGTGGTGGTCGAATCGTGGACAGGCATGGGCCAACAATGTTGGATGGCGGATTGATTACCATGTACTTTCACCTTCTTTAAAAGGTAAAGTGAAGGCCACCGAAATATATAAAGACGAACGATTTTCAGATCATGCGCCATTGATTATTGACTATGACTATTCCATTACTCAATGAGTGAGATATCTAAACGCACGTGGCAACAGACGTTAACTGCCTTTGCACACCCTCGCGTTGTGACCATGCTGTTTTTTGGTATCTCAGCGGGTTTACCTTTATTACTCATTTTCTCGTCATTAAGTTTATGGCTACGAGAAGCAGGCGTTGAACGAGCCGCTGTTACCTACTTTAGTTGGGCAGCATTAGGTTATTCTTTCAAATTTGTGTGGGCACCACTGGTCGATACCTTACCTATACCAGTATTGACCAAACGGTTAGGTCGACGACGTGCCTGGCTACTTTTATCTCAACTTTCAATTATGTTGGCAATCACTGCTATGGCTATGATTGACCCTGGCGAAAATGCCTTAACGGCAATGGCGTGGGCAGCCGTAATCTTAGGGTTTTCATCTGCAACACAAGATGTTGCACTTGATGCTTATCGCATTGAATCAGCCGAGCCTGACTTGCAGGCCTTGATGTCATCAAGCTATATCGCAGGTTATCGGATCGGTATGTTGCTGGCAGGTGCTGGCGGCTTATTTTTAGCAAGTTACTTAGGTTCGTCAACAGCAGAGTATAGTTATCTTGCATGGAAATACACCTATCTTGCGATGGCGGCTATGATGTTGATTGGTGTTGTGACAACACTCATTATTTCTGAACCAATCACTGCACGAGATAGTCGACCAGCAATTAAACAAAAACAGTATCTTGGCTTGTTGGTGTTATTTACGTTATCTGTCAGTGGTTTTGTCGCGAGCTTTGCGATTAGCTCGGATCTTGCTCAACTTGCAAAACAAACATTAACGCTGCATTTGGCAAATGGCTATCTAGCCGGATTTATTATCGACTTATGTCGTTTGGCATTTGCGCTTACGATTGCTTTCATTATCGCAAAAACGCTGGTGCAGTCTCGCCTGATCCAGCAAGATATGCTTGATAGAACCTATATTGCGCCTGTTAAAGACTACTTTCAGCGTTATGGCTTGAGGTTGGCGTGGTTACTGTTGGCGTTAATTGCGCTTTATCGTATTTCGGATATCGTTCTGGGTGTGATTTCCAATGTGTTCTATCAAGATCTGGGTTTTAGTAAGCCAGAAATTGCCACCGTGGTAAAAACATTTGGTTTGATTATGACGATTGTCGGTGGCTTTGTTGGCGGCATATTGGTGCTTAGGTTTGGCGTGATAAGGATACTATTTCTAGGGGCGATCTTGTCGGCAGCGACTAATTTGTTATTTATGTTATTAGCGCAAATTGGTTACGATATGCCGATGTTGTATTTAGTTATCTCGGCAGATAATTTATCAGCCGGCTTAGCCAGCGCGGCATTTATTGCCTTTTTATCCAGCCTGACTAATATTTCATTTACCGCTGTGCAATATGCAATATTTAGCTCGTTAATGACCTTATTGCCAAAAGTGCTAGGAGGTTATTCAGGGACGATGGTTGAAGCTTTCGGATATCAACAGTTTTTCTTACTAACCGCATTGATGGGCTTACCCGTATTGATACTTATTTATTTTGCCGACAAACACTTCAAGTTAGACCCGGTGACCATTCCATTAGGTTAAATAAAGAAACTGTGTTCGTGCCAGAAAGCGATTTATCCCTTGGCGGCTGGCAATCATGCTGGTGAGATTGTCTATGTGACGTTAAACAATTTGATAACAGGGTTTGTAATCTTTCTCTCCCTGCCCAAGCTTCATCCGCTGTTCTTTCACAAACACACGAAGTAGTTCGTCAATTGCATTCATAATCGTGCGGTCACCATGAATTTTGTATGGCCCATTTTTAGCAACCTGGCGTATGCCAAATGATTTAACATTACCAGCAACGATGCCTGAAAAAGCAGATCGTAATTGACTGGCTAACTCATGTTTAGGCAGATTTGGATCGAGTCGTAATGCCGCCATATTTTCATGAGTAGGTTCAAATGGGTGTTGTAAATCAGGGGATATTTTAAGGTGCCAGTTAAAGTAATAAGCCTCGCTACTGGCGCTACGTTGTTTATGGATAAAATGCACGGCATTTTTAGCTAATGTGCCTACTTTATCCGGTTCACCAATGATGATTTGATAGAGTTCAGCTATGTCATCACCGAGGCAGTTACGTAAAAACTTATCTAAGGTTGCAAAATAATCACGACAGCATTCTGGCCCTGCAAAAATAAGAGGCGTATCGGTCGTATTCTCTGGATGAAGCAAAATACTTAACAGATAGAGAATTTCTTCTACCGTGCCGACACCGCCTGGAAGGACAATGATGCAGTGACCCAATCGAACAAACGCTTCCAAGCGTTTTTCGATATCAGGCATGATCACCAGTTCATTGACAATGGCATTGGGCGATTCAGAGGCAATAATGCCAGGTTCGCTGATACCAATATAACGCCCATTGTTATTTTGCTGCTTGGCGTGACCGACAGCAGCACCTTTCATTGGGCCTTTCATGGCACCAATACCGCAACCGGTAATGATATCAAGACCACGCAAACCGAGTTGATAGCCGACATGTTTGGCGTAATCATATTCCTGACGCGGAATAGAGTGGCCACCCCAACAAACAACAATATTAGGTGCAACATTCGGTTTTATCGTGCCGGCATTTCGTAAAATATGAAATATTTTGTCAGTTGTATTGCCGTTGCTACATCCATCCGCAAGTACTTTAAAATCAGCATAGACGATATCGCGCAATACTGATGACAAGTGCTCCTGAATGCCTTTAATAATCTCACCATCAACAAAAGATTGGGCGGGGGCGTTAAATATTTCAAGCATGACACCGCGAGGTTGAGGTTTAAGTTTGATATCGAAATCTGAATACAGATTGAATATCTGTTCGGCATCATCCTCATTGCTATCTGTATTTAGTACCGCGAGTGCGCAATCGCGAAATAATTGATAAAGATCAGCACTTGGATTGCTCAATTGGTAAATTTCTTCCTGAGACAACAGGTTGAGGCCACGCGTTGGGCGGATAGAGGTATGGGCAACTTTGTTCATACTGTTTCCTATGTTGACTAGCTAAATTGATGCTCCCACTGTTAGGTTAAGCGATCAAGCTTTTTGTTGATCTGTCGCACTAAAAGCTACAAACAAAAAGACCACAAATAACGTGGCCTTCCAGTAAAGCGGTACATTCTGTATCTCGTCTAGAACGGAATATCATCATCAAGATAATCTGCACCACCTTGTGGTTGACCATAATCAGGGCCAGCAGAAGGTGAAGCTGGTTGAGGTGTATTCTGTTGATATGAAGCTTGCGCGCCACCTGTGTTATTACTTGCTCCTTTACTATCAAGCATGGTCATTTCATTACCAATGATTTCAGTTGAATAGCGATCTTGGCCGTTTTGATCTTGCCATTTACGGGTAGTGATGCGACCTTCGATATACACTTGTGAGCCTTTGTGCAGGTATTGTTGCGCAATCTCACCCAGACGGTTACGTAAGACAACACGATGCCATTCCGTGCGCTCCTGACGCTCACCTGTTTGCTTGTCTTTCCAGCTCTCAGTGGTTGCAAGGCGCAAATTGCAGATGGAGCCACCATTAGGAAATGCACGGCTTTCAGGTTCGACACCGAGACGTCCTACTAAAATGACTTTATTGACTGACATAGTTTGCTCCTTGTTAATTTCGTTTGTTTATTAGTTTGGCTATTCTACGATGACTAGGCTTTAAATGCATCCAAAGCTGACGTATCACTATCATCGGCTGAATATTTAACGTAAGCCACTTGTTCTTCAATGACGACGATAGTTTCAACTACGCCTCTAATCGCCATAAGTTGCTCATTGATAGCATCAGCATTGGCGAGTGTTACTGTATCAAGGTGGATAATTTTACTTGATAAGTGTTTAGGTTGGCGCATAGGTACAATAATAGCTAACCACAGCAGCGTTAAAATGGCTGCAAAAATAAATACACCGCTTAAATGAAAATGGCTATAAATAAAACCACCTGATGCGCCACCAATAAAAGCACCAATAAATTGAGCAGTCGAATAGATACCCATCGCTGTACCTTTATTCGCTAATGGACTTAATTTGGACATTAATGAAGGTAAGCTGGCTTCTAAAATATTAAATGCGGTAAAGAACAGCCATAAACTAATTAAGATGCTGGTGAGTGAACTTGGGAAAAAGGCCCAACCCAGTTCCGCTAAGCCTAAAGTCGCTACGGCACCAATCAATATTTGCTTCATTTTGCGTTTTTTTTCAGCAATGATGATGAATGGCACCATGCTGATAAAGGCTAAAACAAGTATTGGTAAATAGGTTAAAGCATGTTGCTGTTTAGGCAGGCCTGTTTGTTCTAACAATGTTATGGGTAAGGCATAAAAGCTGATTGTAAGTAAGCAATGCAAAATCATAATGCTAAATACCATTCTCATAATGTCAGCATTATGAAATACATTAATAAACTGTTTTGGAACTGGTTCCATATCACGATGACTGATACTGCGTTTTGGCGTTGGTACCCATAAATGAAGAATTGTAATACCGACTAATGCCAATGCTGCTGTTGCCCAAAAAATACCGGACAAACCTATCCAATGCTCTAACGCAGAACCGACAGCAAGTGCGACTGAAAACGATAATCCGATACTGATACCAATACTGGCCATGGCTTTAGTGCGATGTTCATCGCGAGTGAGATCTGCGGTCAAAGCCATGATCGCTGCTGCAATGGCACCGCTACCTTGTAACAAACGACCAGCAATCACCATATAAATAGAGTCAGAAACAGCGGCAACAATACTGCCTGCTGCAAATAGCAATAAGCCAATGGTGATGACCCGTTTGCGCCCGATGTGGTCAGACAGCATACCAAACGGAATTTGGAACACAGCTTGAGTCAATCCATAAGCACCAATAGCAACACCAATCAAGATTGGAGTTGCACCAGTATATTGGTCTGCAGCTAATGAAAACACGGGCAAAATCATAAACAAACCCAACATACGCAATGCGAAGATGCCTGATAATCCAATTACGCTACGTTTTTCCGAAGAGGTCATGGTTTCAGTGTTGTTTTGGTTTTGCGTCATGGTGGCCGGTAAGAGTATATTGAGTGGTTTGATCTTATTTTATACGGAAGCTTGATGAAAAGCATAAAAATCCGCGGTGCGCGTACCCACAACTTAAAAAATATTGATCTGGATCTGCCTAGGGATGCGTTGATTGTTATTACTGGTTTATCTGGCTCAGGCAAGTCTTCATTGGCATTTGATACCTTGTATGCTGAGGGTCAGCGTCGTTATGTCGAATCGTTATCGGCCTATGCCAGACAGTTTTTATCGATGATGGAAAAGCCTGACGTTGATCATATTGAAGGTTTGTCGCCAGCGATTTCGATTGAACAAAAGTCTACGTCGCATAATCCGCGCTCAACAGTCGGCACAATTACAGAAATTTATGATTATTTAAGATTATTGTTTGCCCGCGCTGGTGAACCACGTTGTCCTACCCATCATCTGCCTCTTGCGGCACAAACGGTGAGTCAAATGGTTGATACCGTGTTGGCGATGCCAGAGGGTGAGCGCATGATGTTATTGGCGCCTGTCGTGCAAGATCGTAAGGGTGAACATCGTGATGTATTAGAAAATTTGCGCACGCAAGGTTTTGTAAGGGCACGAGTTAATGGCAAAGTGATTGAGCTTGATCAGCCACCAGAGCTGGAGTTGCGTAAAAAACACACGATAGAAGCCGTAGTCGATCGTTTTAAAGTGCGAGCCGACCTTCAACAACGTCTGGCAGAATCTTTTGAAACTGCACTGCAAATGAGCGACGGCATTGCCCGTGTTGTCTCTATCGATGACGATGATCGTGACGTTTTGTTTTCTTCCCTGTTTTCATGTCCAACCTGTGGTTATTCGATTTCTGAATTAGAACCTCGTATGTTTTCGTTTAATAACCCGGCTGGTGCTTGTGGTAGTTGCGATGGATTGGGCGTTAAACAGTTTGTTGACCCAACACGGGTAGTCGCTCATCCTGAAATGAGCTTAGCTGCTGGTGCAATAAGAGGATGGGATCGTCGTAACGCTTATTATTATTCATTGATGCAATCGTTGGCTACGCATTACAAGTTTGATCTTGATACCGCGTTTGATGAACTGCCTGAAGCTATTCGACACGTCATTTTATACGGCAGTGGCAAAACTAAAATTGATTTTAACTATTTAGGTGATCGTGGCAAAAGCGTTGTTCGACGTCATGTGTTTGAAGGTGTTATTCCAAATATGGAACGACGATATCATGAGACCGAATCGAATAGTGTGCGCGAAGATCTAGCCAAATATCATACTGTACGCGCCTGTCCTGAATGTCATGGTGCTCGCTTAAATGAAGGTGCTCGTAATGTGTTTATTAACACCACATCATTGCCACAAGTGACCAGTATGCCTGTTGGCGAACTTAAGCAGTTTTTTGAGGGCTTAAATTTGCAGGGCAAGCAAGGTGAAATTGCTAAGAAAATAGTGATAGAGATTGCTGAACGTTTAACCTTTTTAGTCAATGTTGGTCTTGATTATTTATCATTATCACGCAGTGCAGATACCTTATCTGGTGGGGAAGCACAGCGGATACGACTTGCAAGTCAAATTGGTGCTGGCTTAGTTGGTGTGATGTATATTCTGGATGAACCTTCTATTGGTCTACATCAACGTGATAATGATCGTTTATTAGCCACACTAACGCGTCTACGTGATTTGGGTAATAGCGTGATTGTCGTTGAGCATGATGAAGATGCTATTCGTGCTGCTGATTACGTGTTAGATATTGGGCCGGGTGCGGGTGTTCATGGCGGGCAGATAG
Organism: Gammaproteobacteria bacterium; assembly: GCA_029210875.1. Lineage (GTDB taxonomy): Bacteria > Pseudomonadota > Gammaproteobacteria > Nitrosococcales > Methylophagaceae. The sequence continues at coordinate 32,807 of JARGFJ010000015.1, forward strand.
TTGCTCAAGGTACACCAGAAGATATCATGAAAAGTGAGCAGTCACTCACGGGTCAATATCTGTCTGGTAAACGCAAAATCGAAGTACCGGCAACACGTCATCCCTATCCTGCTGGCCGCAGTATTGGTTTGCGTGGTGCCTGCGGTAATAATCTACGCAATGTCGATATTGATATTCCGATTGGTTTGATGACCTGTGTTACTGGTGTGTCAGGATCGGGTAAATCAACCTTAATTAATGACACGTTGCTTAAATTAACCTCAAAAACGCTCAATGGTGCATCAGAAGAACCAGCACCACATAGTGATTTTTTAGGTTTGGAACAACTTGATAAAGTGGTCGCGATTAATCAAAGTCCAATCGGGCGAACACCGCGATCAAATCCTGCCACCTACACCGGTATTTTCACGCCAGTCAGGGAATTATTTGCTGGAACGCCAGAGGCACGTGCACGAGGTTATGGTCCCGGACGCTTTAGTTTTAATGTCAAAGGCGGGCGCTGTGAAGCTTGTCAAGGTGACGGCCTAATCAAGGTTGAAATGCACTTCTTGCCCGACATTTATGTGCCTTGTGACATCTGTAAAGGAAAACGTTATAACCGTGAGACCTTGGATATCCGCTACAAAGGTAAAACCATTACTGATGTATTGGATATGACCATAGAGGAAGCCAGTGAATTTTTCGTTAATATTCCAACGGTTGCCAAAAAACTGGAAACATTGATTGATGTTGGTTTGACCTATATAAAACTCGGTCAGAATGCGACCACATTATCTGGCGGTGAAGCACAACGGGTTAAGTTAGCTAAAGAACTATCAAAGCGTGACACAGGCAAAACGCTGTATATTCTGGATGAACCAACAACAGGTCTACATTTTTTTGATATTGAACAGCTATTAAAAGTGTTACATCGCCTGCGTGATAAGGGCAATACCATCGTTGTTATTGAGCATAATTTGGATGTGATTAAGACTGCTGACTGGATCATTGATATGGGACCTGAAGGTGGCTCAGGTGGTGGACTGGTCGTGGCTGTGGGCACACCTGAACAGGTAGCACAACATGCAGAGTCTTACACTGGCCACTATTTAGCACCCTTATTAAAACGATGAGCTTAGAACAAGAAATTAAACTTTGCGTACAGCAGACTGACATGCTCGACTTGCCGATGGTGTCATCAATTGCAACGCTGATGCAAGGCAAAATGCAGCTCAATAATTTAGTTAGTACTTACTTTGATACTTTAAATTTAGATCTGATGCAGCGTGGTTTGGGTTTACGAATGCGTTGTTGTAACGGTCAATGGCTGCAAACTGTTAAAACATCTGGCGTTGTTGTTAATGGTTTGCATCAGCGTGATGAGTGGGAGCATGAGTTAGCTAGCCCCAACTGGAATATTACTAAACTTATGGAGACAGCCTTAGCGGATAGTGTGAGTGATAGCAAGGTTTGGGATAACGTTTCTGAGTTATTTACTACCGATTTTATACGACACACTATCCAGTTAAAGCTAGCAGATGGTAGTGACGTTGAATTAGCCTATGATCGTGGTGAAGTACGATGTGGCAACAGTAGTGAAATAATTCATGAAATTGAGTTAGAGCTAAAATCAGGCTCGGTTGAACAACTTAAACTACTTGCCGATCAACTATGTTTACAACTTCCTGTCAGCCTGAGTGACATCAGTAAAGCTCAGCAAGGTTATCAACTTGCACAGAAGTGTCTGAATTTAGCGAGCAGATAAGCCCTGATTTGTTTCAAATTTCCATGTTCTGATAATGGTTAACATATCGTTGCCTAACAATACATTGTCAGGAATGGCTGCATAAGGCGCGCCTAGACGTACAATTTTAACAGCAGCATCATCGAGCACTTTATGGCCCGATGAACGTGATATCACAATGCCATTTGCAGGCACACTGCCATCAGGATTGATATCAACAGATAACATTAAACTGCCATTAATCCCTTTTTGTTTTGCTTCTTGTGGGTAATTAAAATTACCGATACGTTCGACTTTTGATGCCCATGCTTTAATATAGGCTGCTGCCGCATATTCTTTGGTTGCAGCCGAAATACGACGTTTTTTGGGTCGTTTACTTAATTCCATACGCGACATATTAAATTGCTGTTCTAATTGAGCAATCTGAGTTTGAGCATTCATCATCAGTTCACGAGCGGATAAAGGTGGTTTTTCTGGCATTTCAGCAGGTTCTTGTTTTTGGTCAGCTATTTCTGGCGTAGTGACCTCTTTACGATCAGCTTGTTTGGCCGTGAGTATTTTCTCTGCTTGGGCAGGTAATGGTTCTGGTTTTACAGGTTTAGGTTTTGGTGGCTCTGGTTTTGGCATGACTGTTTCCACCACTGGCTCTGGTGTTTCAATCACTGCTTCAGGCTGTACAGGTTCAACTACAGGTTCTGGAGGTAGATCCTGCTCAGCAGGCTCGGTTATATCTGGTGTTGGTTCAGGAGACTTTTCTTCAGTTTCTCCACCGCCTTCATTACTTGCCTGAGCAAGAAAATCTGCTTGTTCCGGTGCTTCAATTGTTTGTTGCTTAACCAAGGTTATTTCGAGGTTAAGACGAGGCTGATTTGTTGGCGGCGATGTGGCATCAAAGCTCACACCCAACACGATAGTCAGGTTGATAATAATAGAAAATAACAGCGTGAAGATAAGCCGGTCAGTAGCTGTGATTTTTCCCATAATTATGAATTGCTTGCGTATTCGATAGGTCTAATAGTGGCGGGTTTCTGATTATTAATCAATTGTATGCGCTCTGCCATCTTTGGGCTCATTTCGATTTGGCCATCGGGCTTAATCAACATCACGTACTCAATACCCATTGTTCCCGCTATTTGCGGCCAATTATCACCTGCTACAAAAAGTGCAGTTGCTGCGGCATCCGCTTCAGCGGCGTTAGTATGTAACACTGTTGCTGAGGTCGCCTCGTCAGCCGGATAACCGGTTCGGGGATCAATAATATGAGGATAACGTTTACCTTCATATTCAAAAAAACGTTCATAATCACCTGATGTAAAGACACTTTCATCGCCTTCTAATGCGATTGAGGCCACCATACCATCTTGGCGAGGATGTCTAATTCCTATAATCCACGGTCGTTTGCCATGAGAACCAATGGCGCGTAAGTCGCCACCAATATTGACGATGGCGTTGGTAATACCCTGGTTTTTCAGCGCATCAATCGCGACATCAACGGCATAACCTTTAGCAAACGCACCAAAACCAATCTTGGCCATCGGATTGCTACTGGTTAATACACCGTTACTAATTGAAATGTCTTCCATGGTTGAATGTGAGTTCAACCACGTATCAATATCTGTTTGAGCTGGTGGCGGGTGAGATTCAAACCATGCATCGCCATGAAAGCCCCATAGTTCAAAAAGTTTACCTGCAGCAGGATTGAATAGATGCTGACTCTTAATGGCGAGAGTTTTAGCAAGATTAATAAGGTTTGCTACATCATCAGTGACGTCAATCGGTTCGCCATTTTTAATCGCTGTGTTTATGGTTGTTAAGGTACTGGGATGCCAGGCATGCCAAGTCGTGTTGACGTTTGAAAATGACTGTTCCAGCACATCAACGGTGTTGTTAGCTGCGTCGGCATCAACACCAAAAAGACTGACATCAATTTCAGTGCCAAAGGCATAAAACTTAGCTTGTCGCGCTTGTGGCTCTTGATTGCAGCCACTTAATGACAAGGTGAAAACGACTAATAATAAAGATAAAAATTTCATGATAAGTGCTGTTCTATGCTGTTGATTAAATCGCCAGCAATAGTGAGGTTAAATTGTGCATCTAGTTCCCGAATACAGGTTGGACTAGTCACATTTATTTCTGTCAAATAATCACCAATAACATCCAAACCAACAAAGATGAGCCCTTTTTCACGGAGAATAGGTCCAACTTGTGAACAAATCCAGCGATCACGTTCGGTTAAAGGTCGCCCTTCTGCCCGACCACCAGCAGCAAGATTACCTCGTGTTTCACCTTGAGCAGGAATGCGGGCAAGTGCATAGTCTACAGGTTCACCATCGATCATTAAAATGCGTTTATCACCATCAACAATGTCGGGGATGAATTTTTGAACCATCACTGATTTTCGACCGTGTTCAGTTAATGTTTCGATGATCACGCTGAGATTAGGATCATCATGTTTAACACGAAAGATTGATGCGCCACCCATGCCATCAAGCGGTTTTAAAATAATATCGTGATGTTGCTGATGAAACTGTCGAATTAAACTTGCTTTGCGCGTGACCAAGGTCGGTGGACAGCATTGCGGAAACCAGGCGGTGAATAATTTTTCATTGGCATCACGCAAACTTTGTGGATTGTTAATAATCAAGACACCAGCAGCCTGTGCTTGCTCCAATAGGTAAGTGCTGTAGATATATTCCATATCAAAAGGCGGATCTTTTCGCATTAAAATGGCATCAAGATCAGATAATGGTTTTGTTTGTGGCTCGCCCAAACTGTACCAGTTCTGAGCGTCTTGTTTTACCGTTAAAGGTGTCATTTGAGCTGACACCATTCCTTGATCAAGAAAGATGTCCTGTTGCTCCATGTAAAACAAAGACCAGCCCTTGGCTTGAGCAGCAAGTAACATCGCAAAACTACTGTCTTTTTTGATATTAATTGCTGAAATTGGATCCATTACGATCCCGATATGTCGGCTCATGGCTTTATACGCAAATGAAAATAACTGGGCATGATTTTACCTTAAATTAGACCATGACAAACCGGTGATTTAATTTTGATCATAGATATTGATACAGCTATCACCCATATCGTTCAAGATATTCGCTATAATCACAAGGTTTTTATTTATAGATTGTGATGTTTAACTGATGACTACAACAGCAGTAACCGTGGCGGAGGCGCCAAAAACATTTCAGGAGTTAATCCTGCGATTACAACAATATTGGGCCGAGCAAGGCTGTGTTTTGTTGCAACCCTATGATATGGAAGTGGGCGCTGGAACATTCCACCCGGCTACATTTTTGCGTGCTATTGGTCCTGAGCCATGGAGTGCCGCTTATGTTCAGCCTTCACGTCGTCCAACAGATGGTCGTTATGGTGACAATCCAAACCGACTACAACATTATTATCAATTTCAGGTTGTACTCAAACCTTCTCCTATAAACATTCAAGAACTGTATTTAGGTTCACTGCATATGTTGGGCTTGGACACGTCTATTCATGATGTGCGCTTTGTTGAAGATAACTGGGAATCACCGACATTAGGTGCATGGGGCTTAGGTTGGGAAATTTGGCTTAATGGTATGGAGGTGACACAGTTCACCTATTTCCAACAGGTTGGCGGACTAGAATGTAGCCCTGTAACCGGGGAGATTACCTATGGCCTTGAACGTATCGCTATGTATTTGCAAGGCGTAAGTAGTGTTTATGATTTGGTGTGGGCAGATGGCCCCATGGGTAAAGTGACTTATGGTGACGTGTTTCACCAAAATGAAGTAGAAATGTCTGCCTATAACTTCGAACAGGCAGAAGTTGAAAATCTGTTTTTACAATTTGATACCTGTGAACGTGAGAGTGCCCGAATGATTGAAGCTGGCTTGCCGCTACCCGCCTATGAATTAGTATTAAAAGCATCACATACATTTAATTTATTAGACGCGCGTAAAGCGATTTCTGTTACTGAGCGCCAACGCTTTATTTTACGAGTACGTACTTTGGCACGTGCCGTTGCTCAAGCTTACTATGATCGTCGTGAATCATTGGGTTTTCCGATGTTAGCTAGTGCTAACGTGGAGGTTAAATAATGAGTGATGTACGTGATTTATTGATTGAACTAGGTACGGAAGAATTACCACCAAAATCGCTCAAAAACCTAATTGAAGCATTTGAAGCGGGTGTGCAACAAGGGCTAGAAAAAGCGGAATTAGGCTTTGATTCAATCCGACGTTATGCCGCGCCAAGACGCATGGCAATTGTGGTTGATGGCTTACAGACACGTCAACAAGATCGCTTAATCGAACGTCGTGGTCCTGCTGTTGCCTCAGCTTTTGATGATGACGGCAATCCAACCAAAGCCTTACAGGGGTTTGCTCGCTCTTGTGGTGTGACGGTCAATGATCTTGAAACCGTCGAAACAGACAAAGGTGCCTGGTTTGTATTTAAACAACAACAAATAGGTGCTGAAACAAGCAGTTTAATCGCAGGTATTTTGCAACAAGCCTTAAATGACTTGCCTATAGCAAAACGTATGCGGTGGGGGGCATTGCCTGGTGAGTTTGTTCGTCCTGTACACTGGTTAGTTTTGTTATTTGGTGATGAGGTGATACCTGTTGACTTATTAGGTGTGTCTTCTGGTCGTGAAACGCGAGGTCACCGTTTCCACCATCCGCAAGCGATCCGTATTCAATCAGCACAAACCTATGCACCACAACTTGAAACGGAGGGTCATGTCATTGTTGATATGGCGATTCGTCGTGAAGCAATTCGCGGTCAAGTTTTAGAGTTAGCAACAAAATTAGGCGGTGAAGCGGTTATTAACGAAAGTTTACTGGATGAGGTTACAGGCTTGGTTGAATGGCCGGTTGCCTTGTCAGGATCGTTTGATCAGCGCTTTCTTGAGTTACCTGCAGAAGCGTTAATTTCATCAATGGAAGAACATCAAAAGTATTTTGCTGTCCGTGATATTTCTGGTGCCTTATTACCGTATTTTATTACGATTTGTAATATTGAGAGCCGTGATCCTGCTCAAGTCGTTGCGGGTAACGAACGTGTTATCTTACCTCGCTTGAGTGATGCTGCTTTCTTTTGGCAAACAGATCGGAAACGCCCATTGGCAGATCGCCAAGAGCAGCTTAAAACCATTGTCTTCCAAAACAAACTGGGAACGGTGTTTGATAAATCGGTTCGAGTAGCAAAATTAGCTGCTAAAATTGCCTCTCAGATTGACGGTGATACTGCATTAGCAGAACGCGCAGCCCATTTAGCAAAATGTGATCTTGTGACGGAAATGGTTGGCGAATTTCCTGACTTACAAGGAATTATGGGGCGTTATTATGCAAAATTAGATGGCGAGCATGCCGATGTTGCAGAAGCCTTAGATGAACAATATTTGCCACGCTACTCCGGCGATCAACTGCCACAGACAAAAACAGGTTTATCGCTTAGTTTGGCTGAAAAACTGGATACTTTGGTTGGTTTATTTGGCATTGGTCAACCACCAACAGGTGTTAAGGATCCATTTGCGTTAAGACGAGCTGCTTTAGGGGCCTTACGTATTATCATTGAAAGCAAATTGGATATTGATCTGGTTGAGTTACTTACCTATGCACAACAGCAATTTAATGATCAACTCACTGAAAAAGATGTTGTTGATCACGTTACGGTTTATTTATTGGAACGTTTGCGAGGTTATGCAATAGAGCAAGGTTACAAATCGGATGTATTTGAAGCTGTAATTGCGGTCAAGCCAAGCAAACCACTAGATTTTATGCATCGTTTGGATGCTGTGGCAGCATTTCGTCAAATGGAACAGGCAGAAGCATTGGCAGCAGCGAATAAACGTATTGCTAATATTTTGCGGAAAAATGATGCTGAAGCTGAGCTAGGGGCAATTGATAATGCCTTATTACTCGAGCCAGCAGAAAAGGCGCTTGCTGATAGTCTTAATCTGGTTAAAGTTGAAGTTGCACCATTGATGGCGCAGTCAGACTACAAAGCGGTACTGACGGCACTTGCCAGCATGCGAGAAACAGTCGATGGCTTTTTTGATAATGTGATGGTGATGGCTGATGAACCTGCGGTACGACATAACCGTCTGGCATTATTAAATCAAACGCGGGCACTGTTTTTGGGTGTAGCTGACATTTCGAGCTTGCAAGGTTAAAAAGGTTTAATTGGAGTAATAATACGATGGCATTGATAATTTTAGGGCGAGATGGCGTTATCAATCAAGGATCGGATGATTTTGTTACATCTCCGGCTGAATGGGAGCCAATCGAAGGTAGTTTAGAGGCTATCGCCAGGCTCAATCATGCTGGTTATCGTGTTGTTGTTATCACAAACCAATCAGGCATTGCTAAAGGATTGCTTGACGCCGAAACCTTGAGTCGCATCCACAGCAAAATGCGTCGTATGTTGGCACAAGTCGGCGGTAAGATTGAAGCCATTCTATTTTGCCCACACGGTTCCGATGATGAGTGTGATTGTCGCAAACCACAAGATGGATCGTATGCTGAGTTATCGCATCGTTTGCGTATTAATCTTGAAGGTGTGCCTGCCGTAGGTAATTCTAAAAAAGATATCAAGGCAGCAAGATCGGTCGGTGCAAAGCCCATCCTGGTCAGAACGGGACGTGGTGCTAAAACGGAAATGGCTGGCTTGGCTGATGATATAGCTGTCTATGATGATTTGGCAGCAGTCGCGACGGCATTATTGGAACCATCCTTGTAATGTTGGTCTTTCGCTCACTCATATTTGCACTGCTGCACAGTACAACTGCTATTGTGTTCTCGCTTTTAGGCGTATTGTCATTACCTTTCCCTTTCAAGTGGCGCTATAAAATTATTAGCCAGTGGGCCATATCAAACTTGTGGTTACTTGAGAAAATTTGTGGCATTAGTTATCAAGTAGAAGGAATGGATACTATTCCAGATGAACCCTGTGTCATTATGTGCAAACATCAATCGACGTGGGAAACCTTAGCGTTGCAAGCCATTTTTCCACCTCAAGTCTGGGTATTGAAGCGTGAATTGTTGTGGATACCTTTTTTTGGTTGGGGACTGGCGGCATTAAATCCGATTGCAATTGACCGCAGTGCCGGTAGAAAAGCATTGCAGCAGGTTATTGATCAGGGTAAAGAGCGATTGAAGTCTGGCGCGTGGGTTGTGATATTTCCTGAAGGGACACGTATTGCCAACGGCTTTATCGGACGATTTGGTATTGGGGGTTCGCGTTTGGCCGTCGAAGCAGGAGTGCCAATTATTCCTGTTGCGCATAATGCAGGTAAAGTGTGGCCTCGTCATGGATTTATAAAAACGCCTGGCGTGATTAAAATAGTGATTGGCGCTAAGATAGCTACTCAAGGTAAGATTGCAGCGGATGTAAATAAAGAAATATATCATTGGATGGAAGGTCAAATGACTCAATTAGAAGGCAAACGACCTGCACCAATAGAGAGAGGGGATAAAACGCGTGGCTAGAGCTGAAGGTATTTTACGACTATTGTTAGTTGATGATTCACTGACTGAAGCCGATACAGTTACAAACTCATTACGCAGTATTGGCCATGCCGTGAGAGCAACCTGTTTTGATACTTTATCTGAGATCGAGCAAGCACTAACACATCAGACCTGGGACTTACTGATTTGTCGTGATACGGCAACCGCTTCGCCACCTAGAGAGTTAACTGGCTTTATTCATCGATTAGGTCGTGATCTGCCTTGTATCGTTTTAGTTTCAAACACTGAAAATATCGATGAGCTCTATTCAATTGGTGCTCAAGATATTGTGCCTGCCTCAGATAGTAAACGCTTGCAATTTTGCGTTGAACGTGAGCTCCAAAACTTGTATATGCGCCGTTTATCGCGTCGCAATGAACGTGCTTTGAGAGAAAGTGAAAAACGTTCTCGATTGTTATTGGAAAGCTCCAGAGATGCCATCGCTTATATGCATGAAGGTATGCATATTTATGTTAACCAGGCCTATTTAACCTTATTTGGCTATGAAGAAGCTGAAGATATTGATGGTTTACCTTTTTTGGATATGGTCACTGTTGATGACCATGCTAAGTTTAAATCGAGTTTTCGACAATTCACAGAAGAAAGTAACGCTAAACCACAAACCGTTATAGTGCATTGTGTCCGTGCTGATGGCAGTGGCTTTAAAGCCAATATTGAATTTAGTCACGCCCAAGTTGAAGGTGAAGAGTGTATTCAGGTTGTCGTTCGTGATCAACAGGAAAAACTGCCATCTGATCACCAATCTGAGTTTTTACGTGAACGTGATTTCTTAACGGGGCTGTATAACCGTGTTCGTTTTGTCGATGAGCTGACTAAAATTGCTGGCGAGGCTGGAAGTGGGCAGGGTGACGCTGCATTACTTTATCTTGTTATTGATGATCTAAGAGTGATACGTGAACAAGTCGGTTTAGCAGCATGTGATGTTGTGTTGAAAAGTCTTGCTGGTTTATTACGTAGAGAATTGGTCGATACCGATCTTTTAGGACGTTATTCTGACCGAGTATTTACTATTATCGTCGCGAGTGACGATGATGCTTATGTTGATGCGAGAGCAGAAGCATATCGTAAAGCGGTTGACGATTATGCATCACACGTTAATGGTAAGATGATCGATATTCATTGCAGTATCGGCATTAGCCGTATATCTGAGCGCAATTCAACCAGCGAGGCTATTTTAGAGTTAGCAGATAGAGCGTGTACACAAGCGCAACATGCTGGTGGTAATCAAGTTGTTCGATATCAGCCAACTTTGTCTATTCAGGATGATATGGCTAATAGTGGTGATAGTACCGAAGTATGGGCCGAACGCTTAAATGAGGCTCTTGAACATAATGCCTTGTATTTAAATTATCAGCCAATTGTTAGTCTGCATGGTGAAGAACAAGAGCTCTATGAGGTCTTGCTTCGTTGGCGAGATAGCGACGGTAGCCAAATCACAGCCGATAAATTTATTGATCAGATATCGAAATTGGATGTCATGATGGATCTTGATAACTGGGTTATCAAAGCCTCAATTTTAAGTTTATCTGAGCACAGACTAAAACATCCTAAAACACGATTTTTTATCAAGCTGTCACAACAGACCTTGAATAATACGGAGTTTGTTGATTGGTTATGTGCTTTGTTGAATGAACAAAATTTAGATGGCGCAGCCTTGGTATTTGAAATTAGCGAAACTGCGGTCCTGAATAATTTGGAACATGCTGCTGTTACGATTGCGAAATTAAAAAATATTGGCTGTGAATTTGGTTTAGAGCATTTTGGTTCAGGACTGGACTTTTCTCAAAGCTTGAACGCTTTGGATGTTGATTACCTAAAAATTAACGGCACGTTTGTTGAAAATATGGCGAAAGATGCTGAAAATCAGGCGGCAGTCAAAGCCATTATTGAAATGACCAAACAAGCTGGTAAACGTAGCATCGCCGAGTTCGTATCCGATGCCAATAGTTTGGCATTGTTATGGCGTCTTGGTGTGGATTATGCGCAAGGCTATTACATTCATGAGCCATCTGATAAGTTGGATTATAACTTTGAAGATGACGATCTCTAATCGATCATTTAAGTTCATTGGCAGGCGTTAATAGTCTGCCAACAACTTATGTTCATTAAAGCGTTATCCTAAATTTCTCAGTGCGGCAATACGATCTTCAATATGAGGATGAGTCATAAATAATTGACTCATTTTACTTTGGCCACCAGAGATGCCCAAAGCGTTCAGTTGATCAGGTAGTGCTTGTTTTGAAGTACCAGCCAAACGTTGAAGCGCAGCAATCATTTTACCGGGGCCAACTAATCGCGCAGCGCCAGCATCAGCTCTAAACTCACGCTGACGGCTAAACCACATAACAATAATGCTGGCCAATATTCCCAAAACTAATTCTGCAACAATCGATGTAATCCAAAATGCAGGACCGTGGCCTCGTTCAGTTTTAAATACAGTTCTATCAACCAGATGACCAATTATCCGAGATAATACGATGACAAATGTATTTATGACACCTTGGATCAGTGCCATTGTCACCATATCACCATTAGAAACATGACTGACTTCATGGGCTAATACTGCTTCGACTTCATCGCGTGTCATTGATTGAAGGAGGCCGCTACTGACAGCAACTAAGGCATTGTTACGATTCATACCTGTCGCAAATGCATTGGGTGCATCAGCGTTGTAAATAGCCACTTCTGGCATGCCAATTCCTGCTAGCCGAGCTTGGTTTTGAACGGTATTGACCAACCAGCGTTCTGTTTCAGTTGTTGGTGCTGTTATCACTTTTGCCCCAGTCATGTGTTTTGCTGTCCACTTTGAAATGACCAGCGAGATAAATGAACCGGTAAAACCTATCACAGCTGCATAAACAAGAAGTGAATTAATATCTAAATTGACACCTTGTTGGTCGAGCAAACTGCCAATACCGAGTAAGCGTAATGTAATGCTAAGAACCACAATAATGGCAAGGTTTGTAGCCAAATAAAGCATAATACGTTTCATTCTGATCTTCCTAAGTTACATGTTCAGATAAATATGGGATTACATCTCAATAATTTCAAGTGAGCGCAAGTAATTGATTATGTATTTTGTGTTGCGTATTCAAACGTAATTGTTCGCTTTCTGATTCATGGCATTCGACTAGGTAACTGCAGATCGGTTCGCCGCGCTTAATCATTTTTCCATCACAAGGTAAGTCTGAACAGACTATTGGCCAAACCATGTTATTGGGTACTAAATAGTCGTTATCGGCATAAAAATAACTTAAGCACTTGAAGGAGACTAAGCTATCTAGCTTGACGACATCAAGCTGACCAAGACATGCATCTATATGTAGCTGGATAATTGGGCTATCCGTTGCGACTAATTCCATTGATGCACTTGGACGAGGATTTATTTCCAAGGTAAGCAATTGCTCCGTTGCCGTATAGATAAAGTCGATACTATTTAAACCAATAAGCTGGAGTTCTGCCACCAGTTTTTCAATAACCGATGTTAAGTTCTGGCGTGTTGATCCGGAAAGATGAAATGGCACCTCAATTCGGCCTAGGCGAAAAGGTGACTCAGGGCCAGGATCTAAAATCTGCTTATTAACACTTAGTATCGTCAGTGAATGTTCAGAGGTCAAAAATAAGGCTGAACAACTCACACCGGAGCTATATTCCTGAAAATAACAATCATCTAAAACGTGAGATGAACTAGTAACATTTTGGATATGTATTCCTCCCATTCCCTTTGCCGATTTTGTTATCCAGTTAACGCTCAATTTGGGTGGCGTAAATTGTGTCTGAGGATGTGGAATATTGAGTCTTTTAAGCAGGTTAAAAAACGTTGATGGTGTCTTAATGCTTTTGATAATGTTGATTGCGTTACCAAGATAGTTAACATTGCTTGGAAGATTGGCAAGAAAGTCTGAGAAAAATTCAATACCGCTTCCACAGATCAATATACAAGGTTCACCCAGAGTTATTGTATCTATCGTTTCAATAAATTTTTTTTCAGATAACTCGGATAAAGCTGGTAACTGCTGCCAGCGTTCTGTTGCTGCAAGGGTATCACTGTCACCAAAACAATCGGCCACCCAAGCAGTGTAACCTGCTTGAATGGCCGATTGGGCTAAAAAGCGTCCGCTTTGAGCAAAGATCAGTACCGGTTTGTGCTGATTTTGCATCAAGAATATGTTCGAACTAAACCAGTTTACGAGCACCCTTGAAGGCGTTACGGAAATCTAAGTAAACGGGCTTGTCACCTTTTAGTGTTTCTTTTAATAATTCTTGCTGTAGTTGGTATTTAACATTACCAATAGCCAATGCACCAATACCCACTGCGCCTTTACATTGTGGCGCATGAATAAGCGGTGCGCCAGAGTCCATTAATTCAACACCTTCAACACCTAATGGTGGAACAGCATTAACATCACCAGCAACTTTGAGTTGTTTTGCATCTGCTAAAACAGATGAATTAAGCACCTGAATACCGGCTTTGGCGGTACAGAAAATGATGTCAGTATTTGAAACTAACCGCGCTTTATCCGCATCAGATGCGGCTGTGGTTGCACGTAGATCAACACCATAGCGACGTTTTGCTTCAGCTGCAAATTCAAGCGCAGTATCAATAGAAAAGTGATCAACGATAGTTGTATCTGCACCCTGTTCAGCAGCAATTACAGCCGTTGCTAAACCGACTGGACCTGTACCACCAAATACGACCACCTTACTGCCTTTGAGCTCTTGTTGGAAATTTTTGTTTAATTCACGTTCTACACAGGCAACTAAGGCCGCAGCTGTGGTGAATGCACCGCTAGGATCAGCAAATACTGAAATTTCGAACGGAGGAACCATGGCATTTTTGGCAGCATCTAACATATCCATGGCTAAACCAATATCACGACCACCAATAAATAAACCTGTCTTTTTAACACCAGCAGGACCACGTGAAAATATAGCGTCTTGCGTTAAGCTGGATACTTCGTCCAGTTTAACATTGCTATATGGAATGATTGCGTCGTAGCCAGCATCCAGAGCCATATTGATATCAAAAGGGCTGTTATGAACCATTGGGTTAAGCATATGAATGATTGAGCGTTTAGTCATGAGTATTCCTTATAGAATGTTCAGAATGTTTTTGAATGTTCAGAATGTTTTTTTGAGGTAATCATATCAATATTTGCACCATTTGCATTGGCTTTAGCTATGCAAAACACTATTTTATGATCAGCATCAAATTGATTTTTAGCGTGTTGTTGAAGTGCTGTCACCAGGTTTTGAGCTGAGTCTTCATTTTCTACAAACACACATCCAGTTGGGCCCCATGAGCTTTGGGCTATACCCGAATAACCAAGTTTTTGCGAATAATCTAACAGTGAAGCAACCAGATTACTAGTGTATCGGCCACCTTGTGCAGGAGCAAAATGGTCGCCGATTAACTGTTGTATTGCGCTAACAGCTTCACCAAAACACTGAATATTTTGTTCAACGATTGCCGGTAACAATTTCATTAAGGTTAGGTGGCAGATGGCGTGTGAATGAGTAATAGGGAAAGTTGGCAATGCTTTAAATGCATTATTTTCTTGTGCACCATGAACGCCTTGATGTTGTGGATCCATGATCAAAACAATCCGCCACTGTTCCGGAAAGGTATAGTGTGCGATTAACGCAGGCACAAGCGATTGTTCACCGAGACCTGCATCAACGACAAATCGACCTTGATCAAAAGTAGTAATACCAATGCCTGATCTGGCTCCACGCCCTAATGCTGCTGCAATTTGTGGTGTTGTACAGCTAATATTATGTAATTTCGCCAGTGCAGTTCCAACACTCAAAGCAAGTTGGGTGCCTGAGCCTAATCCACTATGTTCAGGAATCAGTTGTTTGAATGTGATTTTAATGCCGCGCTGGTTTTCAGGAATATGTTGACCAATAGATGAATAAAATTGTGACACAAGTTGTGACACTTTTTGCTGAGTTGCTATTGGTGCAATGCCATTAAATCTTAATCTGTCAGTAAGTTGCGCTTCAATAACAGTTTGATGGCTATCGATGGCCAGCCCAATACTGCCGAATTTTCTGCCAGACGAACCATTTAGATCAAGAAAACCTAAATGTAATCGTGCTGGAGCACACACCTGAACACTCAGTTTCGTGTGTGTGCTACCCTGCGAACGGTCGACCACTATTCAGAATCGATCTTGCTTGCAATATCGTAAATAGTGGTTTCATCAAGGAATTGATCATTACTTTCAAATAATGATGAAACAGCACCACGATGTACTTTCATTTTAAAGTTACCGATGGCAATAGCACCATAGAGGCGTTTACCATTTTTTTCGGTGCCATTATCCATTACTTCCATGCCTTCAACACCTAATGGTGGTACAGCATTAACATCGGCAATCACTTCCAATGTGTCACTTGCTTCCCATGCTGACTTTGGCAGAATACAAACACCTGCTGGTCCAGTTGCAATAGCGACATGAGCATCTTTTAATAAGGTTTCAACGCACTCATCACTTCGACTTTGGCCTGGAGTGACATCGACATCATAAGCTTCTTTCATTTGATCCGTAATCGCTTTAGCTCTGGCTAAACTGCGTGATGTGATAATAACTTCAGCCGCACCTTCTTTTAAGAAATAGAGTGCTGAACGTTGACCAACAGGACCCGCACCTAAAATAACAACTTTTTTACCAGTAATATCATAGTTGTGCATAACTTTGCGCGCGATAGCTGCTGCAGTGGTATTAGACCCATTGGGATCAAGCATGACAGAAACTCGAACAGGCCCAAAAAAAGCTTTTTTAACCGCTGTGCCAACTAATTCGCTTGCAGGAACATTAGAACCACCAATAAAAATAGCGCTATTTTTTAGATTTTTTCCACCACGGGTGAATATCATACCGTGAACATGAGGTGTTACATTATCACGAGTCACACCACCATAAGCCATGATGTTATCGACACCAGCATCATAGGCTACAGCTTGATCAAATGCGCTAGGAACTGGATCTGTATCGAGATGAAGTAACAATTTTTTCATTGGCGTTCTCCTGCCTGAGTTATATTTTTTTGCAGATAAATTCGACAGTTTACCGTAAGTTAACTATCTGGTGGATAAAAAAGCCTGTTTTTTTATGCCAGTTCTGTATTAATCTGATATCGGTTCAAGTTCGAGAGACAAAATGAGAGGTTGGGAACTATCAGCAATTTAGAAGAGTCTTTTGACTTCAACATTATAATAATTACTTAGGAGTACCTAAATGAGAAGAGCGAGTATGTCGTTGTTAGTTGCTGGATTGGTTGCTACAGCACCAAGCCTTGTATTAGCAAATGATTTTACGACAGTGACGCGAGTACACTATGTACAGGAGTGTATTGATGCCAATCCTAAAATGAATCTATATGAAGCAACCTATAAATGTTCATGCGTCGTAGATAAGTTGGCTGAAGAATTTACTCAAAAAGAATTTGAAGAAGCGGACACTGGTTTCCAATTGCGAAATATGCCGGCTGATCGAGGTGGTATGTTTAGAGATGACGCTGATGTAACCGATGGCATAGGTTATTTCAAAAAAGTTCATGCTGATGCCTATAAAGCCTGCAAAATTAAGCAATAGTGCTTATTCTAAAACTAAAAAACTGACACAAAAAAGGCCGCACTAGCGGCCTTTTTTGTGTCAGCCTGGAAGCTTATATCTCTTTTTGCAGAGTAAAAGTTTGATTTTTGCTATCAACAATATCGGCCTTTAAAACGCCATTGACGTTTGGTGTGAATGTAAAGCGAATACTAGGGTCTTCACTGATGGAAATACCGGCATCAACATTAATCAATGATCTATCGTTATAACTAATGTTTATGTTTTTTACGTAATGGGCAGGAATGTAGCGACGACTCGCTTGATCAAACTGCAAACCGTTATAGTTTGGGTGACTGACGATAACTTGTGCTTGAACAGGCTCACCGACAGTGGGTGTACGCATACGAATCTGCATCTTACCTAATCGTGCCAGAGCTGCCGTTGCGTCTTTACCCGCCGGTGCACTACAACCACCTGACGCTTTTACAAAGCGTGACACCATATGCAAGGATCCATCATTCATTTCAGCAATAGCACGAACATCAGTATATTGATCAACACGCATACGAGTTGATATATCAATCAAACCCAGGTCGGGTGATAAATGAAAATTAGCAGAATAGGGTTCAGGATTATTATCAATGATGATGTGAATATTCTTGATGTATTTATCAGGTGTTTGTGCCACTAAAGATTTAACCGTAATAGGTACGATCGCTGCATCTTCTGCTCGTTTTGGTGCTTCAATAACCAATAAGTCATTAGCATTTTCGCGCACAGGCTTATCACCAAAATAGGCAACTTTTAATGTAGGCCATAATGCTTCTTTGGGCGTAGCTGCCTGAGCCGGCAGTCCAAATAACATCAGCGTAAAACTGATCAACATTAGATTAATAACTGATTTGAACATTCTTCTCTCCATAAACACAGGTACTTTAATTATTTTTATTCCCATTCGAGCTCAACAAATGAGGCGGTTATATTGCGACGATGATAGTGTTCAAAAAGTTCCCAGTGCGATGTTTCGCTTAAGCCTACGGACTGAGTCGCTTGATCAATTGTGCCTAAATTGGCAATTATCGAACGTATTTGATCTCGCATTAAACTAAAATAGTGCAGTTGATTATTGATTGCTACCTGCCAGTCGGAATGTGCTGGGCTACCATGACCTGGAATAACGCAATTAAGATCGAGAGACAGCATGTCATACATCACCTTTATCCAGCCATTGATACTGCCATCCATAACAGGTACACGTTCTATAAATAGCAAATCACCGGTCCATAATGTTTTAGTGAAATCGTCATAGACAGTCAAGTCATGATCGGTATGCGCTGTGCTGTGAGCTGTTAAGGTTAGTATTCTATTACCAAGATCGATGGTAATAGGTCTATTAGTCTCAACGATTTGAGTCGGAGATATAAACTCGGTTCCAGTGTAGGCCGATCCTAATATCTCCTTAAATGTTTGATCAAAATAGGTTTGTCTAGATTCCATTGCTGCAGCAAGCTTACTGTGGCCAATGAAACTAGGATTGTCAGACTTAAAGGCGGCATTGCCAAAGGTATGATCAGGGTGGACATGAGTATTGATGACATAACAAATAGGTAGATTGGTTCTATCTTTGATAGCGTGTCGAAGGTAGCTACCTTCAAGATAACTACCGCCACTATCGATAACGGCAACACAGTTATTGCCAACAACAAAACTAACATTGGCAATGGCACCGATATTGTGTGCGGAAGCATCTTCATGCACGCCTTGGTGATAATAGATCCCTTGGCCTAACTCACTGATTATATAGTCAGTTGCGCCAAAGCTAATCTTTATCGATAAGACTGTTAAAAGCAATACACCCAAAAATCGTTTCATCTTGAATTATCCAAAGTTATTTCGACCAATGTAACTGATACAATATCCCACTTTTATACCCTAATATCTACAGCGTGAGAGATTTATCTATGACCATTCGTACTCGATTTGCACCTAGCCCTACAGGATACCTACATGTTGGCGGAGCGAGAACCGCACTGTTTTCTTGGTTGTATGCTCGTAAACACGGTGGCCGCTTTGTATTACGTATTGAAGATACTGATTTAGAACGTTCGTCTATTGAATCAGTCAATGCCATATTAGAAGGCATGACCTGGTTGGGTTTGGATTATGACGAAGGTCCTTTTTACCAAACTCAGCGTTTTGATAGATACGAGGAAGTCATTGCTCAACTATTAGAACAAGGTGATGCCTATTATTGCTATTGTTCAAAACAAGAGCTTGAAGACATGCGTGAACAACAACGCGCAAACAAAGAAAAGCCTCGTTATGATGGACGTTGCCGACATCGCACGGCACCGATTGAAGGCGTGCAACCCGTTATTAGATTTAGGAACCCAACGCAAGGCAGTGTTATTGTCCATGACGTAGTTAAAGGTAATGTTGAATTTAAAAATACGGAATTAGATGATTTGATCATCGCCAGACCAGATGGTTCACCTACATATAATCTCACTGTAGTTGTTGATGATTTGGATATGGGTATGACTCATGTTATTCGCGGTGATGACCATCTTAATAATTCACCAAGGCAAATTAATATATTTAAAGCCTTGGGGGCAGAGCCACCTGTATTTGCACATGTACCTATGATTTTAGGCGATGATGGTGCGCGTTTATCAAAACGACATGGCGCAGTTAGTGTCATGAGTTATCGGGATCAAGGTTATTTACCTGAAGCGCTATTGAACTATTTAGTAAGATTAGGTTGGTCGCATGGTGATCAGGAAATTTTCACACTTGATGAAATGATCAGTCATTTTGATATCGAAAATGTTAATCGAGCCGCATCTAGCTTTAATACAGATAAGTTACTTTGGCTTAATCAGCAGTATATAAAGAATAGTGCGCCAGACCACATAGCACATCATCTCAGTTGGCATATGGGGCAATTGGATATCGATCCTACCCAGGGACCTGAGTTATCTAAAGTCGTTGCCTTGCAGCAAGAGCGGGCAAAAACATTAGTTGAGATGGCAACCAACAGTACATATTTTTATCAAGACGTAACTTCATATGATGAAAAAGCAGCACGTAAAAACCTGACTATTGAAAGTATCGATGTTTTACAAGACATGTCAGAACGATTAGCTGCAATTTCTGAATGGAAGGCAGAATTGATTCATGCAGAAATCAAGACATGTTCTGAGGTTCGTGAGCTAGGAATGGGAAAAATTGCCCAACCGATACGTGTTGCGATTACAGGAAATACAATTTCACCACCACTTGATCTGACACTTGAATTGTTCGGATCTGAGCGCACTATCAGCGCGATCAGGCGTGCAATTGACTGGATCAAAGATCATGCCGAATAATATTTTAATAACTAAATTGTTATTTTTTTCAGCAAGTTATGGTTTCGGGAATTTTTTCCCAAAAAAAGTAGTGAAAAAACTTGGACATATGCTTGACTCTGTTTTTTAGTGGGGATAAGGTTTGCAAACGCATGAGGTTCAAGTCGAACAAATTCGTGTCGTAAATAACTATAAGCAATAGAGGAAAACTTTATGAAGCTGAAAACTCTTTCAATCGCAATGATGTCATTAGCTGTTACTGGTGTAGCGGTAGCTGATGAACTTGCGAC
>JARGFJ010000016.1:0-13008 GCA_029210875.1 Gammaproteobacteria bacterium
GCTTGTCAAAAAATACAATTGTTAATGCAGGAGCCGCTTAATGTTTAGCTATCTCAAATTTCGTGGGGATCGGTCAGTGGCTGACGCCTTGATCTTTATGGATTCGGTGCGATAAATCCTCTAGGTCGGGTTTTAACCCGACAGATCGTTATTGGATTGTAGGCTCAGAAACTAAAGCGCTACGCGAGGCACACAAACAAAAAAGCCCCGACATTACTGCCGAGGCTTGTTTGTAATCGTTAAATCAAATCAAGTTGGCTGAGCCCTTGATCTTATGATCTACTCGCCGTCTTTACACCAGCCTTTAGCAACGCAACTACCTGTGTTTCCCCAAGATGTTCCTGTAGTATTAACTGTAGGTGTTAGTATCGATGTTTCACCAGTCAAACCTTCACCGGTAATCGCTGTTGCTGTAATTACACCATTAGCTACAGCGACTGTACTTAAATACTTATAAGTACCAGCTACAATTGCAGCAGGAATGCCATTTGAACCAGCATCACAGCCAGCCAATGCTCCATTATTTTCTTGTGCACAAACAGAAACAGCTGTTTTATATCCATTAGAAATTGATACTACTTCTTGAAACTTACTTTTTGTCACATAATCCTGATAAGCAGGTAAAGCGATTGCAGCCAGAATACCGATAATCGCAATAACGATCATCAATTCGATCAACGTGAAACCTTGTTGGACTTTTTTCATAATATTTGCCTCATCAATAAATAAAACCAGCAATCAAACTTGCCTTGCACTGTATTAATGCATGAGTCATGCCATCAATAACTTTATGTATTTAATATAAAAGTTTATTTAAATATTTTTTAAATGAAATAAAAAGTCAGTATATGACAAAAAACGTCACCTTAAATATACACAGTCCGAGTTAAGCTTCTTTAGTGCATCATTTTGTGGATATATTGCTATTGCATCATCTACTACCTTGCAGTTACTTTTCATATCATTCAGTGCAATATATGCATTTAAAATATCTTCATAGATTTTTAGTTCAGGCCTTAACTTTACGTAGTTTTCAGCCCACAACAAATATTTCTTTATTGTCACACCATCTTTCAATGAAATTGCATTATACAGTTCAGATCTCATCGCAAGTTTCTCTGCATAAGCGACCGAATACAGGTTTGATAATGCAATATTTAAATATGGTGGCTGAGCTGTTTGATTCACAAATTCATAAATATCATTTTGAGCCTTGGCAGTGTCAACTATAGAATAATTACCGAGCGTTAAAGCAATAACTGATACTATTTTTATTAGCATTCTAGCTGGATTGCTTAATGATAGATCCTTATTTACGGAATAATGACTTAGTATTAAATATATGATGAACAAAAATACAAACCAGTGTAATGATGAAAGATAAAATGGCAGTTCAACTTGCGTATGGAGACCTATAGGAACTAATAATGCTAGATATGCACCACCTTCCTGAAAGCCTAATCGATAGATAACAACTAAAACAGACGTTAATGCAATTGAAATACCTAGAATGGCAAGAATTCCACCTTCAATTAACCAAAATAGAACTTCATTATGTGGATGAGTAATATATTGAGGTAGGGACGCCTGCTCGTTTTCACGGTGAAATTCAGCAATCTCATCGCTCCAAGCCTTTAAAAATCCGCCAATTCCATGGCCATACAGTGGCGACTGTTTCACTGTTTCAAGAGATATTGCATAAATACTCCATCTTGCGTCACTATACTGTTGCTCAACAAGTCTCGCACTTTTGTCCATTGTTTTATCTATGCCATCCTTAGCTATGGTACCTGCAACCAACACTATAAAAAAAGACAATAAGACTAACTTATATTGTTTCCTGTAACGCTTAAAATATGCCGTACATAAAAAAACAAGCCCAACAGCCAGCGTCAAAAGCCCTATACGACTAGCTGTAGCAAAGACTGTATATGAACCTAAGCCAATAGCTAATAAAACGATATATTTATACGGCAATGATAAGCCAATAAAATACTGTCTTCCCTGAAGATAAAAAGCAGCTAGAATACATGTGACAAGGTATGATGCATTCACATTGACTTGCTGAAAAATTCCCGTCGGTATGCCTATATAATTTTGAGGATACCAGCCGGTCATGAATGAGGAATTATTTATCTGTAGAAGTGCAATCGCTGTGTGTGGGATTGATGAAACAGCTAGAATCAGTAAAATCCGATCTGGCTCTTTCGGCTTTTCATATTGAAATAATGCAAACAGAAACATTACACCAATAAATATAAATAACTGCCTAAAATACCATTCCATTGGGCTAATAATGCCTGCTAACAATCCACTTATAACGATTAATATCGGAAATGCCAGAAAAGCTATATATGTATTCGGCAAAGATATTTTGCCAACATTGACCATTTTCCATATTGCAAAGAATATGATGAATGAAATGGTAAGCCATATACCAAAATTAAACGGTAATTCTAAACCTCTTCCACCTAAGTTATTTTGAAAATAAAACGGTGCCACCAAAAATAATAACGCCAACATAATTTCTATTGGCTTCCATTTTGAGATCGCTCGTTGAGGCTTGTTATCCATTTATATTTCTCAAGTTTATTTATGCATCATAATGTCGGGCTAAAGTCCGACCCATGTTTACATTGGTTTTAAATCAAACGCGATACAAATGCGTTCTTCATCACTGCTAAACGGAATGGTTCGGTGAAACAATGATGATGGGAACATCACAAAATCACCCACTTCAGGAGCAATGGCTTTGGTACTGAAGTTATCATGCCTTTTAGGATAGTCATCACCATGGGTACTGACTTCAATGCTTCCTTCGTGCTGATGTGTCTTTTTGCTTGGTAACGATAAATACATTGCACCACTGATCCAGCCTTCTTCATGTATATGTGAATTTAAATGTCCACCTTGTTTCATTCGAACATACCATGAGCTGGCAATGTCGGTTTTTTTGGGAAAAGACTTAATAAACTCACAGTTGGCGCCAGCAAAGTTTTGTCGATAGCGATCAACCGCATCAGCAACTAACTTAGCCAATTCCTGAAATACGGGTTCGGGGCGTTTTAATAAATTGCCGGCAGATTGCACGCCATTAACCAATCGACCCTGCATTTTTTCAGAGACATCGGCTGATCTGATTTCTTCTAGCAACCGCCTTCTTAACTCGCTGTTTTCACCTTTAAGTTCTTTGATTTCGGTATGGAAGACAAAATCCATAGGATTTGGGCAGAAATTATAATCATTTTCTACTTCGAAATTTTCAGCATAGTGACCCGCTAATGTCGCCAGGAATGGCGAGTTATGTTTCACCGCTTTTAATTGTTCAAGGCCTTGTTTAAATTCGTCAAATCGCTCTGTTTTATAAAGGCAATATAATGAACGTTCTTCCCAATCTGCAAATTGCGAACGTTGAAAATGGTCAATAGCGCCTTCCAGGTCACCACTATCATATAAATAAACAGCCAAACTGTAATTCGCCACTGGCAAGTCGGGATCAAACATCAAGGCTTGTTTATAAAACGTAACCGATTCATCATAACGTCCTTGATCACGCAGTACTTCACCCATATTGCTATGTACTTCAGCATAATTTGGATTCAAGGCTAAAGCCTGATTATAACTTTCAATTGCGGCTTCTAACTTGCCTTCATTTTTTAATGCGGTGCCCATGTTGAAATAGACTTTGGCATCTTTTTGAATGGTCAATGCGCGTTGATACATCTCAATTGCTTGTGCAAGTAAACCTTGTTCTTGTAAAACAACACCTAAATTGACTATTGCTTCAAAAAAGCCAGGTTCAAGATCTACCGCCTTTTGATAACTGATTGCAGCTTGGGCAAATTTAGCTTGTGATTGCAGTGCAGTGCCTAAATTGTAATGCACGTCTGTAAGAGACGGTTTTAGACTGACTGCTTTTTTATAACTGATAATCGCTTCATCAATACGATTTAAATTTGTCAGTAATATGCCTACATTAAAATGTAGTTCTGCAATAGTCGGATCAATTTGCAGCGCGTTACGAAAGCTATCAACCGCCTCTTTACATTTATTTTGACCCGCCAAAGCATTGCCATATAAGTTAAATAATGCAAATGATTTGGGATAGTGTTTAAGCAGCTTTTTAGCGAGCGCTTGTGCTTGTTCAAGTTGCCCCATATTCAATGCCGTAACTATCGGTTGAAGTTCGAACTGGCCTGGTTGATTTGCTGTTACTGGTTTTTTCATTGTCTCTACTCACTGGCTCATCTGGTGATGGCACACATGTTTATAATCTAAATTTAATGGTTGAATGTATCGTACCAAACTCGTTATCGCAACTTGATCATCGTGTTTGATGTCTGGTTATCGCCGTGGTCATTGGATTTTCTGTTAAATTGCTAGATCCCGTCATTCCCGCAAAAGTGGGAATCCAACGATAGCGACTCGTTTCACTGCCCATGGATCCCCGCATTCGCTAGGATGACAAAAGATGATTTTCTGCAAATTGAAGTGCCATGGGTATATTCCCATAATCAATGAATGTGCAGATATTGCTAAAAATTGCCGTTCGCTCTGAGCTCGTCGAAGAGCCGAAGGCTTAGCTTACTTAGGTTCATGGTTCGACAAGCTCACCACGAACGGTAAAAGTAGTGTGCATCGTCAAGTCACTTGGGTATATATTGCAGGCTTCTAATTTAGATAAACATCGGAAACACCTTTTATGGATACAGTAACCCAGGCATTACTCGGTGGCGCAGTTGGCTTTGCTGTTGCCGGCAAAATATCTCCACGAAAAGCAGTACTGTGGGGAGCAGCAATTGCAATCTTGCCAGATTTGGATGTGTTCATTCCCTATGATAATGATCTTACCGCTATCACGCATCACCGTAGTTGGTCACATTCATGGCTTATCCAGACCTTATTAGCGCCTTTGTTCGCTTGGTTATTATATCGCTTTGATAAAACAGTTCAGTTCAAACACTGGTGGTTATTAGTCTGGTTTGCGCTGATTACCCATAGTGGTTTAGATGCACTTACTGTGTATGGCACTCAACTGTTCTGGCCATTTATGCCCTCGCCCTACTCTGGTGGTAGTGTCTTTATTATTGATCCGGTCTATACCTTGCCTTTACTGGTTGGCTTTATAGCTATTGTGTTCAGACCCAACACGATTACCAGTCAACGCCTCATAAAAACGGGGTTCACTCTAAGCTGTGTTTATCTAGTGTGGGGACTGTTAGCTCAAAACTGGGTTAGCTATAACGCTAAACGTGATCTTGCAGCCCAGCACATTAAAACTGAAAAAATCCTGGTAACCGCCACACCATTTAATACCTTGTTATGGCGAATTTTAGTGGTAGATAATGATGTCTATTATGAAGGGTTTCGCTCTGTATTCGACGGTTCTGGATTAGATGGTTCTGGTCCGATCAAATTTACCCAATACAAACGCAACAGTAGCGAGCTGATTAACGCACTGCAACATAGCGATGCCTTAAAGCGCTTATCATGGTTTACCAATGGCTTTTATTCCGTCAAGCAGGTAGAAAATTCAATCATTGCAACCGACTTGAGAATGGGCTTGGAGCCGATATATTTCTTTCGCTATCACATCGCACAAACTGAAAACCATGCGATAAACGTCATATCTCCAATGCGAATTGATAGCGAACGACGAACTAAACAAGGTGTGACATGGACATGGCAACGTATTTGGGATCCGACAGCTCAGTTTAATAGCGTTTCCAATGACACAAACTCATAACCATGCGCTTCGGCAACAGCTTGATAGCTAACATTATGTTTAAATATATTGGTTCCTGCTTGTAGGTGTGGATTGTCTTTTAATGCATGATCTACACCTTTATTTGCCAATTCCAACACAAAGGGCAAGGTTGCATTAGTCAAAGCAAAGGTCGATGTTCTGGCCACGCCACCAGGCATATTTGCAACACAATAATGAACTACATCATCAACGATATACGTCGGATCATCATGTGTTGTTGGCCTTGATGTTTCAAAGCAGCCACCTTGATCTATGGCAACATCAACTAATACTGATCCGGATTTCATCTCTGCCAGCATTACTTTTGTGACTAATTTAGGCGCTGTTCTGCCTGGAAGTAACACTGCACCAATGACTAAATCAGCTTGTTTTAAGGCACGCTCAATGCTATCTGTGGTCGAAAAAATAGTTTTTAAATGTGGGCCAAATTGTTGATCTAACACGTTTAATCGAACTAAAGATGTATCAAAAATAGTGACATCTGCCCCCAATCCCATCGCCATTCTTGCGGCATTAAGTCCAACAATGCCTCCGCCAAGTACGATCACTTTGGCAGGAGCAACACCAGCTACGCCACCTAATAAAATCCCCATACCACCGTGTGTTTTTTCAAGTGCATGAGCGCCAACTTGAACTGCCATTCGGCCTGCAACTTCACTCATCGGTGCCAACAGCGGTAAACCACCAACACCGTCCGTCACTGTTTCATAAGCGATACAAATTGCACCTGATGTTACCAAAGCATCCGTTAGCGTTTTATCAGGTGCCAAATGCAGATACGTAAATAAGATTTGATCAGGATGTAACATCAGACATTCTTGTGGCTGCGGTTCTTTCACTTTCACAATCATATCCGCCAAACCGAAGATATCATTGGCATTATCTAGAATTTTTGCACCCGCATCGTGATAATGTTCATCCATAAGACCTATGCCAGCGCCAGCATTGTGTTCGACTAAGACACGATGGCCTGCTGCCACCAGTTCACGAACGCCCGCTGGGGTCAAACCAACTCGGTATTCATTATTCTTAATTTCCTTTGGCAAACCTATTAACATGATTTTTCTCCGGTTTTTTGTTGCTTTCGTTTATGTTGTAATGACTTATGCCCAAACTCCTTGGTGAGCCTCGTATTATGCTATTTATCTGTCATTCTCGCGCAAGCTGGAATCCGGGGATAGCAGCAATTTGACCAGTTCATGGATCTCCGCCTGCGTGGAGATGACAAGGAAATAAAACCCGCATATATTGTAAACTTATAGCAGATCAAACCACCATGGCAACTACTCATTTAAATACCTTATCATCGCTCAAATTTGACAATAATTTTGTTCGATCATTACCCGCTGATCCTGTTAGCGACAATCATCGACGTCAGGTACTTGAAGCGTGTTATTCGCTGGTAAATCCAAGCCCTGTTGCCGCACCTCAACTAGTTGCTTATTCAAAAGAAGTTGCAGATTATTTGGATATAAGCCAACAAGACTGTGGATCAGACTTATTTATTCAGGTTTTTGCTGGAAATACCCAACTTGAAGGCATGCAACCCTATGCACAATGTTATGGCGGCCATCAGTTTGGTCATTGGGCAGGTCAGTTAGGTGATGGCCGCGCCATCAATTTAGGTGAAATTGTTAATCATAAAGGTGAACATTTCACCCTACAGTTAAAAGGATCAGGTGAAACGCCCTATTCTCGCAGTGCCGATGGTTTAGCCGTATTACGCTCATCTGTCCGAGAATTTTTATGCAGTGAAGCCATGTTCCATTTAGGCGTCGCAACAACACGGGCATTAAGTCTTGTTACCACTGGCGAAAAAGTCTGGCGTGATATGTTTTATGATGGTCGCCCGCAACAAGAACCCGGTGCCATAGTCTGTCGTGTCGCCCCATCTTTTCTTCGCTTTGGCAGTTATGAACTTTTTTCTGCTCGTGGCGATATTGATAACTTAAGAAAACTGGTTGATTTCACCATTACAACTGAGTTTCCCCATCTTGGTGAACCCAGCGTTGACGTTTATTTGCACTGGTTTAAGGAAGTCTGTGATCGTACTGCCGATATGATTGTTGACTGGATGCGGGTCGGTTTTGTTCATGGCGTGATGAACACTGACAATATGTCTATTCTGGGTTTAACGATTGATTATGGTCCTTATGGTTGGCTTGAAAGCTATGATCCTGATTGGACACCCAATACCACCGATGCAACAGGACGACGTTATCGTTTTGGTCATCAACCCCAAATCGCTCAGTGGAATTTATTTCAATTAGCTAATGCTATTTACCCGTTAATTGAACAAGCAAAACCCTTAGAAGCAATCTTGAATGACTATGCCGCCAGTTATCAGCAAAAATGGCAGGCCATGCGTGCTAAAAAGCTTGGTCTAAAACAATACAATGATGACGATCATGATCTTAATCGAGACTTACAATCTGTATTACTGCTTACCGAAACAGATATGACAATTTTCTATCGTAAGTTGGCTGATATTTCCTGTGAAATGACTGAACAAACCGATCAACAATTACTCGATACGCTACATGATGCTTATTATGCGCCTGATGCATTAACTCACGATGATAAACAACAGATTTGTGCATGGTTACGTCGCTATCAACAACGTGTGCGTCAAGATAAAACCTCAGATCACGATCGAAAACAACAGATGAATTCAGTTAA
The DNA here is from genome assembly GCA_029210875.1 of Gammaproteobacteria bacterium. Classification (GTDB taxonomy): domain Bacteria; phylum Pseudomonadota; class Gammaproteobacteria; order Nitrosococcales; family Methylophagaceae. Next base: position 8,447 of record JARGFJ010000016.1, read on the forward strand.
TCCCAAATATGTATTACGAAATTATTTAGCTCAATTGGCTATAGATAAAGCCGAACAAAATGACTTTACTATGGTCAATCAATTACTTGCGTTACTTCATCATCCTTATGATGAACAACCTGAAATGGAAGCATTTGCAGCTAAGCGACCTGATTGGGCAAGAAATCGTCCCGGTTGCTCTATGTTATCGTGTAGTTCATAAACTCAAATCACAAATGAGGCAATAGTTATGAAACATGTCGTTATTATCCTAATGCTATTTTTCACTACGCTTGCTCATAGTGATGACTTTCAAATTGACACGCTTGCATCCGGCTTAGGCGTACCTTGGGGTATGACAGTGCTACCAGATGGTAATCTTCTGATCAGTCAACGCCAAGGCGAGCTAACTCATCTGAATATTTCCACAAGGAAACTAACCGCTATATCGGGTTTGCCTGAGATTAAAGTTGAAGGTCAGGGCGGTTTATTTGATGTTGCCCTGCCACCTGATTTCACCATTGGTTCATGGCTATATTTTTCCTACAATAAAGATATTGACGGTCAAGGCGCAACAACACTCGCACGAGCAAAACTCGATAATTTCAAGCTGGTTGATTGGCAAGATTTATTAATTACTCACTCACGAACCAAAAACAAAGTACATTACGGTGGACGACTCACGTTCGATAATAATGGTCATATTTTTATCTCTGTCGGTGAACGCGGTTTACGTTCCAATGCGCAAGACTTACTCACTCATGCAGGTTCAATACTCAGGCTGAACCTTGATGGTTCCGTACCCAAAGACAATCCATTTGTTGACAATCCACAAGCATTACCTGAGATTTGGAGTGTTGGACACCGTAATCCACAAGGCCTATTTTATAACCGTGACACGCAACAACTTTGGGAAATTGAACATGGACCACGCGGTGGCGATGAAATCAATTTAATCGAGGCAGGGAAAAACTACGGTTGGCCTGTTATTTCATATGGCAAAGAATATTGGTCACCACTTCCCGTTGGTAAAGGCACTCACCAGCAAGGTATGGAGCAACCAGTCAAAGCCTATATTCCTTCAATTGCCACCAGCAGTATCATTCAATACTCTGGCAAAGCCTTCTCTGACTGGAAAGGTAATTTATTAGCCGGTGCATTAAACCTGCAGCACCTTAACCGTATTATTCTGGATGAAAATAACCAGGCTATCGACGAACAACGCTATTTACAATCACTTAATAGTCGCATACGTAATGTGGTTGAAAGTCCTGAGGGATGGCTATATGTCGCAACAGATAACGGTAGAATTTTAAGAATCAAACCTGCTGATAACGAATGGCAATAACCGCATAGTTTTTTACGCCATCTTGTACCCGAATAGTTACCTCATCATCAATTTCTTTGCCTAATAAAGCTTGGGCTAACGGTGAGTCGAGGCTGATATTACCTTTGACATGATCGATCTCATCAGGACCAACGATGCGGTATTCAACTTCGTCACCATTTTCGTTTTCTAATCTTACCCAGGCCGCAAAGAATATTTTGTCGATATTATCTGGTATATCTCTGATTACTTTAAGATCAGGCATTCTTTTTTGAAGATAACGTATGCGACGATCGAGACCTCGCAGCTCTTTTTTACGGTATATATATTCAGCATTTTCACTACGGTCACCTTCTGCAGCAGCGGCCGATAATGCTTTAACCACATCTCGACGACGATCCCACAAGTCTGTGAGTTCTTTATTAAGTTGGGTCATACCTTGAGCGGTGATATAAGGTGAGGACGTTAGGGTCTGTTTATGTTTCATGGCCGTCTCTGTTGTGAGTTGAAAAACCGTCAACCAAGGCGCGAGCAATGAAGCTTGGTTGTTCCAAGTGAATGCCGAGCAACATCGGGTGGCGCTTTTTCAATCACAACCAGGAGGGCTGGGGCTGGAATAGTGTTAGCTGACTGTCGCCATTAATTGATCAATGTCTGTAAGTTTAGTCAGATCGAAATAGAGGCAATCCGGTAGATTATCTTTAGTAAAAATACCCTCGATCACATTCTCTATTTGTCTAATTGAAGCTAACGGACCATTTTTGCTTGATTGAAAATCATTTTGTTTATAGGTAATGACATCATTAATTTCATCAATCAATAGTGCATAACATGGTGTTGTGCCATCACGCGTTACGTAGACTAATACTGGACGCATTGCCGTTTGAATCTGGTCTCGAACTCGACTAAATAAAACGCGAAGCCGTCTAAGAGTAGTTGCTGTTTCATGGTGAAATAGTTCAAGTGCTTCAGCTGCTTTATCGTTATCACGTAATGAAAGTAGTTTTTGTGCAAGACCGTGAATATTGCGATGAGGTTGTTCGAATAATTGCACTAATTCTTTCAAGATTTCATCACGTGTTTCAAATTTATTGAACCATCTGCCAAACGCACACTCGTCTGGATCCAGGGCTTTAGTAAATGGCACACCAGTCAGAATACTTTGCTCCAGGCTATTCATCCATTCAATATGATCTTGTTCACGCTCAGTTAAAACATCAAGTAATTCAGATTTAGTATCGATGCCAGATTTCACACCAATACGATGTGCATAATCCAATACGGGTACCAAAACACCTTGAAATTTAACGACACCGCAAAAACCGCGCTCTTCTATAGGTAAGCGTTGTATTTCATTACTATTCTGGCCTAACATCAATACATTTTCTACATCGAGGCCAAACATCATATCTTCAATAAAGAATGTAAATATTTGCCGATTTTGCATTGGTTTTCCGAGTTTCTTATCTGCTGCCGCATTATGCTCAAGCGTCATTGTGCATTCCTCTTCGTAAGCCACCATCTAGTGTTGCACAATACCTTAATCACTTATACCAAGTTTGTGCGCTTTACTAAATATGTATTCAATTCAAAGTAGCAAGAGCTAAGCCAAAATTACTTATGTAGTATCTGCTGTATCTTATCTTCGTATATCGTTTTATTTAAAAATTCAGCAATAAGGCGCATATCTATTTCAGCATTTTCCAGACAGCTTGTTGCCCCTGGTGATGGTGTCATATTAAATATGATGCCTGTTCCAGGATTGATTTTAGCTTCTCCTAACATGAGTTTAGCTTGTTTTTTATCGATTAATTGAGGTCTCACTCCGCCAAAACCTTTAGCAAAACTAATATCAGCTAATTGTAATGATGGCACAATTTTTCTGGCATCTTTTAAAAATAAACGTTCACGTAACCCCGGAATCTCGAATAAGAAATTTTTGAAAATATAGTTGCGAATATCGCTTACTTTCATCAAATCCCAAAACACGCGAAGTACTTTTGAATCTAACCTCAACACTTTTAAAAATTCAGTAAAAGTACTGAGATTATATCGCTCCAATAGCGGTAACATCAGTGCTGTAGGACCAAAACGGGTTTTACCTGGTGTCAGGACATCGGGATCACCATGCACTGCAGCGAAAGGTAATTTATCATTTTGAACGGTATAGACTTTACCGTTCAAAACGTCGGGTGTGAAATAAAAACTACCGGCAACAGGTAGACATGAAAACTCTAAACCATAGCCCATTTGTTGCGCTAACAATAAACTATGGCCACCAGCTGAAACAACAATCGATTTTGCTTTAATGATCGTGTCTTGTGTTTGAATTAAAAACACACCATCTTGTTCAATTATCTCTTTAACATGATGATTAAATTTAATCTCTACGTTCTTTTCTGTATGTTTGCTTGCTTGTGAAACGAACGATTCGGCCAATTTATTAAAATCTACCGCACTATAATCATCCAATACCGCAAGAGCGACACAGGGTTCTGGTCGTTCAACACCCTTATTCATAATGATGTTGGGTTCGATTTTAGCTATCTCGTCTTTTTCCAATAATTGCATCGAACTAAAACGTTCACGAAAAAGCTCAAATCGTTGCCGTAGCTGGGCACACTCTTTGTCACCGATACCAATCACCATTTTAGGATATTTGAATATAAGCTGTTCACGGTTTGCCAATGTCTCAGTGTAATTGACCACCATTTGTGCTGATGCTTTGACTTTGCTGGCTTTGTCTACAGTATAGTTGGTTTCGATATCACCACAATGTAAGGTTTGACTGTTATTGCGGCCATGAGAATTAACTTTTGCAACGGCATCATACTTTTCTAACAAAACGATATCATCGATATCGGTATAGTCAGCTAACATGTAAAGCAATGCAGTTCCACATACACCACCACCGATGATCGCTACTTGATGAATTTTATCTGACATAAAGCTACCTTAATTTAAGTGCGACAAAGTTTATCAAATCAGCACCTTTTCAGTTAGCACTATCTTAAAAGTTTCGGTACTTATTTCTTTTTATTGATCTCTGAAAATGAAGGAATACTGGACAATATTGCCTGTAACTCATCTTTTGTTGATCGAGGAACGTCGAGCTCCTCAACCTGTTCATTTACAAGCGTCTCATCCTGTTCCAATGAGCGAATTTCAGACAACATTGACTCAACTTGCTCGTCACTAGGCAAAGGCTCTTCAGTTAGCCCTGTCATCATACCTGTTATTGCATCGTCACTAACTG
>JARGFJ010000016.1:13107-48810 GCA_029210875.1 Gammaproteobacteria bacterium
GGCTCTGGCTCTGGCTCTGGCTCTGGCTCTGGCTCTGGCTCTGGCTCTGGCTCTGGCTCTGGCTCTGGCTCTGGCTCTGGCTCTACAACATTGTCTTCCTCATCAATGTTCTCTTGCAATTTTTGCTCATCTGAACCAATGGGGTGCACTTCCAAATTCCACACATCTGCTAATAAAGATTCAAGTTCCTCCTCATTAGGCAAAGGAGAATAGTCTTCAGCTTCACTATTAAGCTCATTTAGTTCATGTATCAATTGTTCAGATACAGTTTGTTCAAGCACTGCTTCAGGTTTGGTTTCTGTTGCAGGCTCTGCTTCGAGTTCTAATTCTGTTTCAACTTCTGTTTCAACTTCTGTTTCAACTTCTGTTTCAACTTCTGTTTCAACTTCTGTTTCAACTTCTGGTTCAACTTCTGGTTCAACTTCTGGTTCAACTTCTATTTCTGGCGGTAACTCTGATCCTGCTTCTAAATCAAATTCAACATCATAGCCTGACTCTTCAAGTAGATCAGGTATACCTTGTTGAGATTGTATTTGTTGCCCTGATTTCAATTCGCTTTCAGATTGATGTTTTAATTGTTCTGTTCTGGCTCGAACTTTTGCCCTTAATTCCTCAATTTCTGAGTTGTAATTTGTTTTTTCAAGATCAGCTTCATCTGAGACACTTGATGATTGCTCCGAATCATCTGATGACCCAGCATCAATTTCATCTAAAGCAGTTGAATCTAACGCCATCATTTTGGTCGCTAATTGCTGTTCTTCTGATAAAAATTCAGATTCTAACTCTGTTTCAGGCTCTGGCTCTATTTCAAGCTCTGGTTCAACTTCAGGCTCTGGCTCAACTTCAGGCTCTGGCTCAACTTCAGGCTCTGGCTCAACTTCAGGCTCTGGTTCTAGCTCAGCTTGTTGTTCTATTTCAGGTTCTGGAACAACTTTAGGCTCTGGTTCTAGCTCAGCTTCTTGTTCTATTTCAGGTTCTGGTTCAACTTCGGGCTCTAAACTTGACGACTTACCATAAACATCAGGTACAGAATTTACCCAGTCTGAATTGACATAATCAGCCATGATGTTACTGACACGATCCGACTCTATGACCTCTTGCTCTTGATTAGCACTACCTTCACTGTCAAGCGAAGACAATGATGGTTCATTATCGTCTGGATCTAGCGTATCTATTTCAGCCTCAGCCTCTGGCGGTGAAATCAGCTCTTGTGCTGGTACTTCAACTGACGCTAATAAAGAATCGATATTATCTGCGTCAACAGCGTCTGATTCAGGTTCTAACTCAACCTCTGGTTCTGAAGCTGGCTCTTGTTCTGGTGTTTCAACCGATGCTAATAGTGAATCTATATCGTCTACATCAACAGCGTCTGATTCAGGTTCTAACTCAACCTCTGGTTCTGAAGCTGGCTCTTGTTCTGGTGTTTCAACCGATGCTAATAGTGAATCTATATCGTCTACATCAACAGCGTCTGATTCAAGTTCTGACTCAACCTCTGGTTCTGAAGCTGGCTCTTGTTCTGGTGTTTCAACCGATGCTAATAGTGAATCGATATCGTCTATATCAACAGCTTCTGATTCAGGTTCTGACTCAACTTCTGGTTCATCTTTATCTTGTCTGGTTTCTATTTCTGCTGAATCAGCGGAAACATCCACTAATTCAGCCTCAGTCTTTTTTAGTTCAGATTCATCTTCATCCGTCGCTGATAAATCTATACCATCAGTTATAAGGTCTGGTTCTGGTTCAACCTCAGCATTTGCAATGTCAACGTCTAAACCTTCCAGTAAGGTATCGACATCGTCTGCTGAAATAATGTCTTCTTGTGGTTCTATTTGTTCAGTTTCTTCGGCATCAGTTACAGGTTCTTGATCGTCTGTCACCTCAACTTCATCGGCATCTATTTCTGCTTCATCGGTTTCGTTAGCTGATTCATTTTCGTCTGGAGAAGTCATGACTTCATCATTCACTTCATCATTTGTCCCTTCAGAAAAGACATCACTCTCTTGTTGATCAGTTTCCAAGTCAAGAAAGTCATCATCATCCTCAGCAAAAATATCATCTATTTCATCAGTTTGTTTCTGTGTAATTTGGATCGAACCTGAATTCAATGATTCAAATTGAGCCGTTAATTCAGCCAACTTAAGTGATGTTTCTGCTACTTGTTGCTTGAGCTCACTCACTTCATCATGTTGTTGCGAGCTCTGCTGACCTACAGGTAATAGTTCCAGCGCTGCATTAACTGCTTGTTCAAGTTGTTCGGGAAATGCTGTTAATTTGGCTGAATCCTGTTGAACATAGAGCGACAATAAGGTTTTATAAACCTGTTGTTCATGCTCTTGTAACGTCTGTGCCGATTGAGTAAGAGCGGCATCAGCCAGGCCATATTTATCAGCAAGTAACGTCGATAGACTGTCTAAACGTAGCTCTTTGCGACGCTTGAGTTTCTTAACAGCCTTATCTGCATCAAGACGTAGACGCTTATTGGTCTTACTGGCTCGCCAAATCATCCATAAGCTTAGCAGCGCAAACAGTGCGGCTAACTCATAGGCCAGCATTTGTAGGATTGGGTCTGTCATATCCATCTATAATGTATCCCCAGGATTAATGTTATTTAACGTGCGTTGACGCCGCCACATAAGCAAGCTTACCCCGATAAGCAATACGATCAAAACATTGCCTATGACTAGTTTGCGTGTTGGTGACATTGCACTGCCATCATCACTTTGTTCATCAGCCATCAATTCGGGTTCAGGCTCAGTAGTTGGTAGCACTATTTCAACGCTGGTCGCCATTTCATCAATAATTTCCGGTTGAGAGTCTGTTGGTTCTGGCTCAACAGATTCTGGTTCAGGCTGCTCTTGCGCTACATTTTCCTCAGCTTCGGGTAAGGCTAACTGTTCTTGTTGAGTTTGCTCAGGCATAACTTCAGGCTCTTCAATCAATTTGATTGGGTCTGGTTGCAAGAATAAACTACGACCTTTTAATGTTTCACCTCGTATTTGTAGCGCTACTGAATAATCTTCTCCAGCTTGCAAATCAGCCAATGTGAGTTGCCATGTATTGTTATCTTGCTTCATAACATCATATGGCCACTCACTGCCATCACGTGCTGTTAACATAGCTGCAATAGATAAGTTGTCTGATTTGATTAAACTGGTGTCAGGCTCAAGTGTTATACGATGGGTACGAGTCACTTCATCTTTAAGCTGTTCAACCGTTATTTTCAAGGGTGTCGCAACCACATTGATACTCTGGCGTCGTTGCCGTTCAAATGTCGGGCTAGTCATTGTGATAACAACATCGTTACGACCCGGTTGGAATGTTTCTCCAACATGGCTACGATAAATACCCTTGTTTAAGCTTGGATTGAGATCGGTGTCGATAGGATCGGCAACTTCCGATTCTTCGCGCATTGTTGCATCTACAAGTTTCAAAAAGTCAGGCCTCACAATGATTTTATTTTTTTCGGTAAGGTTTGCATTTATATCGAATGACTCACCGATTAAAATATTATTTGGCAAATCGGTCGTTTGTAACTTGAGATCGGTAATAACCATGACCCGATTATCAGGATCAAGATCGGCATCAATGTACCAGGCACCCGCCATAGGTTTATCTATGGTGATCAAATCATAACTACCCTCGCTATGCCAACGCACACCACTTATTGATTTAATTTGAGTAAGACGTGATTGATCAGGTTGTACGAGTTCTGTTGGTTTTGATGTTGAACGAAACACCAATAACGTCATTTGGTTGATGCTACTGTCTATTTTAAAATGATTATCGGTTAATGGCACCGTATCCCGCTGTGCTGCTTTTTCAAATAAATGTAAAAAAACACGCTGTAATTGTTCAGCACTATCAACCTGTTCATACCAGCCATCGGTTGCCAAGGCAATTGAACGAAGTAGATCATGATCAGATGTATCGGCCAAAGCAATTGTGTGAACAGCAATGTTTGCTTTTTTCAATCGCGGCACAACTGACTCTAAAATACGTTGGCGTGATGCTTGTGAAGCCTTGTCATCGGTCGATATATCAACCAGACCGTCCGATAACAAAATAACACTGCGACGATAGTGTGGATCGGCTTTTTTAACATCCACCGTTGCTTTATTAAGCGCCTGTTCAATATTGGTAAACAAGCCATAAGAATGAATTTTGTTCGATTGTTTTTCAGCTTCCATCCGCCAGGCATCATTCACCTCACGATAAGGAACTAACATATTGACATACTTGGCAAAAGTCCAAACCCCTGCCTTTTCACCTTCAGGTAATAAACCCACTAACATACGAACAGCAGGCGAACGTAAATTATTTGGATCATTTTTTTTCATACTGCCTGAGACATCGATGATAATACGAACATCGCTCACCGCTTCAGACGTGGCGAAAACCTGCCGGATTGGCAATAGCAATGCAAAAAGCATTAAGAACAAGACAGATTTTTGAATCGGCAACATAAACCATAACCTATTGTTTTTATTAACATCACTCGCTAACCGACTGAAAATATAGACGGTTTTATGACGTTATCGTATTAAGTTGTGGTGATTTATGCAGGTTTTGTGCCGTTCTTAAAACGGCACAACTCTATAAGACAGTATTTTTTAAAATGTGGCAATTAAAGTAAATCTAATCCGTGTTGTAGATCTGCTTTAATATCTTCTACATCTTCCAGACCGACAGACAATCTAATCAGTCCATCAGTGATTCCCGCTTCAGCGCGAGCTTCAGCCGTTAAACGACCATGTGTCGTCGTAGCAGGATGCGTTATCGTCGTTTTAGCATCACCTAAGTTTGCAGTGATTGATAACCATTGTGTCGAATTAATGAGCTTCCAAGCCCCTGCTTTGCCACCTTTGACTTCAAAAGCAATGATTCCACCAAATGCAGACTGTTGGCGTTTGGCCAGTTCATGTTGCGGATGACTCGATAGTCCAGCATAAAATACCTTAGTTACTTGTGGCTGTTGTTCTAACCATGTTGCTATTGTTAAAGCTGATGCCGAATGCGCTTTCATCCTTAAATCTAGGGTTTCTAACCCTTTCAAAAACGTCCACGCATTGAACGGACTCATTGTTGGTCCCGCTGTTCTTAAAAAGCCATACACCTCTTCACCAACCCGTTTGCTATCGCCAACGACAGCGCCACCAACACAACGACCTTGTCCATCAATGTATTTGGTTGCCGAATGAATGACGATATCAGCACCGAATAACAATGGTTGTTGTAATGCAGGCGTACAAAAACAATTATCAACAATTAATAAACAATCATGTGCTTTAGCAAGCGTTGATAATGCGGCTAAATCGGCAATGTCATTGAGTGGATTTGATGGTGTTTCTAAAAATAATGCTTTGGTGTTGGGTTTGATCGCAGCTTGCCAATCATCAACATCTGTCAACGATACATAATCAACTTCCAAGCCAAATTTTAATAGATATTTATCGATTAATACACGTGTTGTGCCAAAGACACTACGTGAACATACAATATGATCGCCTGCGGACAATAACGCCATAAAGGTCGATAAAATCGCTGACATGCCAGACGAGGTGGCAACCGCTGATTCAGCACATTCAAGTGCGGCTAAGCGTTGCTCAAACGTGCGAACGGTTGGATTGGTAAAACGCGAATAAATATTACCAGCTTCATCACCCGAAAAACGAGCTGCAGCCTGTTCTGCACTATCAAAAACATAGCTTGAAGTAACAAAGATAGGCTCAGCATGTTCCTGCTCATTGGTACGCTGTTGCCCTGCTCGCACCGCGCGCGTTGCAAACCCTTTATCTTGATTATGTGTTGTCATCTAAGTCTGTAGTTCTTAAGCTAAAACCTAGAATTTTAAGGTAATACCAGTCACTGTTACTAGCATTTTTTTAATTCTATCAATGAAATACCTTCTGTTACTGTGTGACATTTGATGCCATCTGAATTGACAGCTTAGTTCTACCAGTCTATTCTTCCCGGTTGCTTCAGGTGCCCTCTTATAGCGTTATACTTGGGATAATCGGGAAGTTGGTGCGTAACATTATTGTTGACAAAGCCAACACTGCCCCCGCAACGGTAAGCGAGTTAAATGGTTCAGAGATGCCACTGTGTTTTTCATGGGAAGGCGAACAATTTAAACACTCGTAAGTCCGGAGACCGGCCTGCTGCTGCTACGACCATATTGCGGCGGGCGATATTAGGCTTCATAGATACTTATGTCCCTGCGTATGGTTATTTCTAATCGCTTGATCCCGGGTGGGAATCGAGCATTAACTATAGGCTCAAACATGACATTGCGACGCTTACCCCTATCACTTAGCCCCCTGCCACTTAAGACTTTACCTTTATTTTCTATTGCTTTTATTGCTTTACCTTCATACGCTGACTCAAGTGCAGCGTTAGATACGGTGGTAGTGACAGCAACTAGAACAGCTGTACCTTCACAGAATTTATTGTCATCAGTTTCAGTCATTACCCGTGACGATATTGAAAAATACAATTATCAAACCTTAGCTGAAGCTATCAGTGCATTGCCCGGTGTAACGATTGCTAATACAGGCGGCATTGGCAAACAAACGTCACTTTTTTTGCGTGGTACCGAATCAAATCACACACAGATAATTTTAAACGGTGTGAAATTGGCAACCAACGAATTTGGTGCCCCCCAATTAGAGCATATTCCTCTCAATCAAATTGAACGAATTGAATTGGTACGTGGCCCACAATCAGCACTATATGGATCAGAATCGATTGGTGGTACTATTCAAATCTTTACTAAAAAAGGGGCTGATACACTCACACCACGTTTTTCTGTTGCTTACGGAACGCATAATACCAAGCAAACAAATGCTAGTTTATCGGGTGGCAGTGATAATAGCTGGTTTAATATTGGACTTGGCTTTAATCAAACCGATGGCTTTAATGCGTGTGACGGCAGAAGCGCAACTTTATCCATTGGTTGCTTTGCCAACGAACCAGATAAGGATGGCTACCTAAATCGAAACTCGTCCATAAGAGCCGGCTACCGTTTTGATAACAGTGCTGAGATCGATGTATTCAGTCTTTATAGTGAAGGTAGCGTTCACTTCGATGGTTTTTTTAATAAAACCGAATTTGTCCAACATACCTATGGTGCAAATGTCGATTTTAATGTCACTGATAATTGGTCAGTTAAAACCACATTAAGTCAAGGTCGGATGGAAGCAGAAAATACTGGCACAACGGCTGCTAGTTTTGCTGACAACAAACAAAACAACTTCAGCATTCAAAATGATTTCAATATTGCTGATAAGCATACATTCACGGTTGGTTATGACTTCGAGGACGACAAAATCCAAGAGTCCTCAGGCTTTAGTCAAACTGAACGGGATAACCATGCCATTTTTGCCCAACTGTTAGGTGAAACCGGTGCTCACGATTATCGTTTAGCTATTCGTAATGATGATAATGAACAGTTTGGTGGAAATACGACCGGCAATGCCGCATGGGGAATTAGCTTAAATACTAATTTACGCGGTTATGTGTCTTATGGCACTGCTTTCGTTGCGCCAGCTTTAATTGATCTCTATAACCCGGATTTCTTTGGGTTTCCAACGAGCAACCCTGATCTAAAACCTGAGAAATCAAAATCCTTTGAGATTGGGTTTACAGGACAGTATTCCACTGTTTCTTGGTCGACACATATCTACAATACAAAAATTAAGGATCTAATCGCACTAGATACTTTTTTTGTGCCACAAAATATTTCAGAAGCGGAGATACGTGGTGTAGAGTTTGAGGTTTCAACACGCCTTTCCGGCATTGATTTAAATAGCCAAATTTCATTAATGAATGCGGTAGATAAAAGCGGTGGTGTTAATGATGGTAATGTCTTGCCACGACGAGCAGAACAAACATTTACATTTAATGCCTCTAAATCATTTGGTAAATTTAGTTTGGCAAGTAAATTATTTGTCTCTGGAAAGCGTTATGACAATGCCGCGAACACACGACGTTTAGGTGGCTTCACCACTGTTGATGTGATTGGTGCTTATCAGCTGACAAGCGATACATCATTAAGACTCAAAATATCAAACTTATTTGATAAACAGTATGAAACTGTGTCTGGCTTTAACACTGATGGCACAAACTTACTGCTTTCTATAAATTACCAACCTTAATTATTTTTAAAATGCTATGGTGGTGATTATTCACCATCATAGCCATTTATTATCGTCATGACTCAAACTAAATCCCAACAACATCAAAAGCGCATGCAACGCCAAAAGGCGGTTGTTGACAACAGCATTCAACAAGCTGATAAAGATAAAGGTTTGTTATTGTGTATCACCGGCAATGGCAAAGGTAAGAGCTCTTCAGGCTTTGGCATGGTGGCTCGTGCCCTTGGTCATAATATGCGTGTTGGTGTTGTGCAATTTATCAAAGGTGCCTTTAGTACTGGCGAAGAGACCTTTTTCAGACGTTTCCCAGAACAAGTTGAATATCATGTTATGGGCGATGGGTTTACATGGGATACCCAAAATCTGGAAAAGGATATCGAATCCGCACAGGCTGGATGGCAAGTATGCAAACGACTACTGAATGATCCATCAATTGATATGGTGTTATTTGACGAACTTAACATCGTATTGAAAATGAATTATCTGGATACTGATGCCGTATTAGAAGATATCGCCAACCGACCAACTATGAAACACGTCATCATTACCGGTCGTGGCGCACCAGAAAAAGTAATTGATGCAGCTGATACGGTAAGTCGAATTGAAGATGTTAAACATGCTTTTCGTGATGGCATTAGAGCTCAAAAAGGCATCGAACTTTAATAGATAAAATGCACTATTTTAGGGTTGTCATTAAACTGTAATAGTTACCCACATTTTCTGTGGATAACTCTGTGACTAACTTGAGTTTAAATCGATTTTAGCCTCATCTGTCAGGAGTTTGCTCAGATTGGTTAAAAATTAACCATAATATCAATCATATAAATATCAATAACTTAGAGCATTATCATTGGTGATCAATAGCTTAGACGTACATTGTAATAAGCAGTTTGAAACATCAACTTAAATGATGAATAACTTTTTTCTATAAGTGAATAATTATAAAGACACTATAGCTATTTCTTGCCCGATAGTGAGTACTATCGGGCAAGAAATAGTTCTAAACTTTTGTGGTTTCTTTTACAAATTCCAAGGCTAGTTCATTCTCTTTAAGCACAACGTTGACATGACCACCTTCGCTCAACTGACCAAACAATAATTCATCAGCCAAAGGACGCTTCACTTTTTCTTGAACTAAACGTGCCATCGGTCTTGCTCCCATTGCGACATCATAGCCATGTTCGGCTAACCATTGACGTGCATCATCATCAATTTCAAGTGTGACGTTTTTATCTTGAAGCAGCATTTCCAATTCAAGAATAGCTTTATCAGCAACACGCAAAATAGCTTCTGGTGCTAACGGTTTAAACTGAATAATACCGTCCAAACGATTTCTAAATTCAGGGCTAAATGAACGTTTAATGACTTCCATACCATCTGTTTGGTGATTTTGTTGGGTGAAGCCCATAGAAGCCCGACCCATTTCTTGGGCACCAGCGTTACTGGTCATAACCAAAACAACATGACGGAAATCCGCTTTTCGGCCGTTGTTATCTGTTAATGTACCGTGATCCATTACCTGCAGTAACAAGTTAAATACATCAGGATGTGCTTTTTCAATTTCATCAAGTAATAACACAGCATGAGGCTGTTTGGTAATGGCTTCTGTCAACAACCCCCCTTGGTCATACCCAACATAACCTGGTGGTGCACCAATCAATCTTGATACGGTATGACTTTCCATATATTCAGACATATCAAATCGAATCAGCTCAACACCCAAATTAAGTGCTAACTGTCGTGTGACTTCAGTTTTACCTACCCCCGTTGGACCTGCAAATAAGAAAGCACCCGTTGGTTTTTCTGGATGACCCAAACCTGAACGAGCCATTTTAATTGCAGAAGATAAGGTAGATATCGCTTCATCCTGACCAAAAATAACGTGTTTAAGATTTTTCTCTAAATTACGTAAATTATCTTTATCTGCATTATTAACTGTTTTAGCCGGAATTCTGGCAATCTTGGCAACAATAGCTTGGATATCTGTCACACCAATCAATTTTTTACGTTTTGACTTTGGCAAAATACGTTGGGCAGCACCGACTTCATCCAACACATCTATTGCTTTATCTGGTAAAAAACGATCATTAATATGTCGGTTTGCTAATTCCGCAGCCTGCTCAAGGGCAGCATTGCTATAACGTACATGGTGATGTGATTCCAGGTTTGGTTTTAAACCTTTTAAGATTAATACCGTTTCTTCAACTGAAGGTTCTGGCACGTCAATTTTTTGGAATCGACGTGTCAAAGCATGGTCATGTTCAAAAATACCACGGTATTCTTTGAAGGTAGTTGAACCAATGCATTTTATTTCACC
This sequence comes from Gammaproteobacteria bacterium, assembly GCA_029210875.1. Classification (GTDB taxonomy): domain Bacteria; phylum Pseudomonadota; class Gammaproteobacteria; order Nitrosococcales; family Methylophagaceae. The sequence continues at coordinate 23,581 of JARGFJ010000016.1, forward strand.
TGTAGCTAACAATGGTTTAAGCAAGTTTGCTGCATCCATTGCACTATTGCCGGCCGAACCTGCACCAATTAAGGTATGAATTTCATCGATAAACAGGATTGCATCGGCTTGTTTTTGAATTTCACGTAATAAGGCTTTCAAACGTTTCTCAAAATCACCACGATATTTTGTACCGGCAACTAAAGCGCCCATATCAAGTGAGTAAATAACGGCTGTTTCTAGAATTTCAGGTACGTCACCCAAAACGATACGTCTTGCTAGTCCTTCGGCCAGAGCGGTTTTTCCTACGCCGGCCTCACCGACAAACAATGGATTATTTTTACGTCTACGACAAAGAATTTGTAAGGTTCGCTCTATTTCATGCTCGCGACCAATCAGTGGATCGATTTTTCCAGCTTCAGCAAGCTTATTAAGATTGCTTGCATACATCGACAGTGGACTTTTAGTGTCATCCGCTATCGATTGTTCAGCAATAGCTTCTTCATCAGTCTCAATATTGAGTACGTCTTCATTAGCGTTATGCGTGATCGCATTGACAACATCAAGACGAGTGACATCTTGTTTTTGAAGCAAATAAACCGCTTGCGATTGTTGTTCTGAGAAAATCGATACCAACACGTTAGCACCGGTAACTTCTTTGCCTCCCGATGACTGCACATGCATCACCGCGCGCTGTAAAATCCGCTGAAAGGCAAGAGTTGGCTGTGTTTCACGTTCGCTATCTTCTGCCAGCGTTGCAACATTATCTGCGAGAAAATCACTCAACTCTTGCCTTAAGTCTGTAATGTTGACATCACAGGCCTTCAAAACGGCCAAGGCTTGTCCATTTTCCAACAAAGCTAACATTAAATGCTCTACGGTCAGAAACTCATGAGATCGTTTGCGAGCATAACTAAACGCTTGGCTTAAAGTTTGTTCTAGCTCTTTACTTAGCATTGTGTTGCCTCTTTCGTCCGTCTAATGTCAGTGATACTGTTTACTCTTCTTCCATCGTACATTGCAATGGATGCCCATGTTGCTGGGCGTAACTATTGGCTTGTTCAACTTTGGCCTCAGCAATTTCAAACGTAAACAATCCACATGGTGCCTTACCTTCAGTATGCACTTGTAGCATCGTCTTTGTAGCACCTTCTCTACCCATATTAAATAAGCTTTCCAGCACTTCGACCACAAAATCCATCGGTGTGTAGTCGTCGTTAAGCATCAACACCCTATACTTAGGAGGTTGTTTTAATTCAGGTTTTGCAGGTGACACTGTCAGCTGATGTTCACCATGCCAATCGTGTTCATTGCTCATAGTTTTTAATTACTCACTTCATTGACCATAGTGTGTAAATCACCACTTTCGTACAGTTGCATTATTATGTCGCAGCCGCCAATCAACTCGCCGTTAACATAAAGCTGTGGAAATGTAGGCCAATCGGCATAACGATGTAAATTTTCACGTACCTCAGGTTCTGCTAATACATTTATATAAGCATATTCCGCGCCACAAGCAGATAAGGCTTGTGATGCCCGACTTGAAAAGCCACATTGCGGAAATTCAGGTGTACCTTTCATAAACAAGATCACTGAATTTGATTCAATTGCTTGTTTGATTCTATCCATTACATCCATCGTACTGCCCTATTTTAAGATTAATAAATTTGTTCAAATCATTAGGTGGAGATTCGCTTGGTTAAATTCAAGGTTATGCTAGTTATAAGTATGTTGCAATAAGCCTAACACGCCTTCTAAGCCACAATGATTTAATACTGTTTTTGCCTGTTGCTGTACTTTTGGTTTGGCATGATAGGCCACGCTCAATCCAGCTTGATCCATCATTAACAAATCATTGGCGCCATCACCGATAGCGACGACATTCGTAGGTAGAATGCCAAGTTTGTCACAATGCGCTAATAAAAAGTCAGCTTTTGCTTTAGCGCCACAGACCTCTCCAACAACCTCACCAGTCAATTTACCGTTATATTCACCCAAGACATTTGCCATCGTAAAATCTAAGCCTAAACGTTGTTTTAATCGTTGGGTAAAGAAGGTAAAACCACCTGAAACCAATGCCGTTTTAATGCCATGTTGTTGCAGACTTTTCAACATCAGTTCCGCACCTGGGTTCAATTGTAAACGCTGCTGATAAACTGCTTCTAATGCTGTTACATCTAGCCCTTTTAACAAAGACACGCGTTGTCTCAATGAAGTTTCAAAATCAATTTCGCCTCGCATCGCAGCCTCCGTTATTTCAGCAACTTGCGGTTTCACATTGATAAAGTCAGCAATCTCATCGACACATTCAATGTTAATTAATGTTGAATCCATATCAGTCACTAACAACTGCGTTTTCCTCACATCAAAATCGTCAGGAATAACATTAATATCAACGTTATACTGATTTCGTAACACATCTAATTCAATCAGCTCAGCTGTATCTGTATCAATAATGGCATAAGCCGAATTCTGGCTTATTTTTCCATCAATTTTGATTGAAATTTGTTCAACAACATCTCTATTGAGATGTGATCCCTGCAAAATTAATCGCGACATGATTCACCCTAGATCTATAAAAAAATCGGCGAGACTGATCGCTAAACCAGCTCGCCGATATTATTGTTTCTACTTTTGGCTTAAAAGTGTGGTTTAACTTTGGCTGAGTTGAAGTTGTCTAAACTTGACATGATTTCAGCTTTGGCTTGTTCAATACCTAGCCAGCCTTCGATCTTAACCCATTTGTTTTTTTCAAGATCTTTGTAGTGCTCAAAGAAATGCGCTAGTTTTGCCAACTTGCGTGGTGACACGTCACCGATATCTTTGATATCGTCATACATTGGATCATGTGGTACAGCTAATATTTTGGCATCTTCACCTGATTCATCCGTCATTTTCAACATGCCTACTGGACGACATTGCACGACAGAACCACTGATCAATGCATAAGGACTCATTACCAACACATCCACTGGATCACCATCATCAGACAAGGTATGAGGAATGTAACCATAGTTACATGGGTAGAACATCGCGGTATTCATAAAGCGATCAACAAATAATGCCCCAGTTTCTTTATCTACTTCGTATTTGACAGGATCTGAATGTGATGGAATTTCAATAATCACATTAATATCATCCGGTAAATTTTTGCCCGAACTAACCAAGTTAAGACTCATAACAACATTGCTCCAATAAGCGTATTAAATCGGAGCATTATATACTTAAACAACTCATGATTAAATGTTCGTAACGTTGCCAACGGCTTTGATTTAATTTTCGGCTAGTTTACTCATTTCGATTGAACACATTTCCTATACTGTTGTCTCAAACCACATTTTTACAGCCACCAGTAGTAATACAATAGAAAAGATGCGTTGCAATGTGTCAACAGGTAAGCGTTTGGCAATACTTGCTCCTAGTCGTGCAAATATAATGCTGGTGCTGACTATACCTAAAAAGGCTTTCCAATCTACAAACCCGGTTTGCCAGACATTATCTGAAACAGAGATCGCGCTGCCTAAATAAATAAAGCCGACAACAGCAGCCAAAGAAATAGGAAATCCACACGCAGCAGAGGTACCAATTGCCTGCTTAATTGATTGTTTTGCTGTGACTAAATAGGGCACGATTAAGGTACCGCCTCCAATTCCCAACAGCGCTGAAATACTTCCAGCCAACAGACCAAATCCTAATAATGGTTTTGTCGTTATTAATGATGTAGCTCGTATAGAAAACGACGGAAGCCAGTCTCTCACAGCAGTGATAAACATAAATACAGCAAAGCTTTGCTGTAACAAGCTGCTCGCTATATTTATAGCAAAATAACTACCTGCCAAGGCACCTAGAAGTAAGGTTGGGGCTAGCATTCTGACTAAATACCAGTTGATATGGTGATAGCGATAGTGCGAATAGGCAGATGACAATGATGTCACAACAATAGTCATTAATGATGTACCTACGGCAAAATGCATAATAAAGTCATTATTCATTCCTTGCCATTGATAGACCATAACCAAGGCTGGCACCACAATAATACCGCCGCCTAAACCGAATAAGCCAGCGCTTGTACCAGCCAATACGCCTATGCTGAGATAGATTATCCATTCAATCATGATATATCCAACGTCCTTTCCTTCATCACTAGTTGAGACCTTTACAGGGTAGAGTAATACAGGTATAAAAACAGTGCACATCTAAGCGAAGTTTGGGAGTTACACCGTACACATCATAATTAACCAATAATTAAGTGAGGTTTGGCCTATGTCGTTCATTAACTATGTTCCAATGGGATTAGGAGTATTTGGTCTTTTTTGTGGCTATCTTGTCTACAGAAAGGTAATTGCCGCACCAGCAGGAAGCGGGAAAGTCGTCGACATTGGTGACCAAATACACTTGGGAGCGATGGTATTTATGAAGGCAGAGTATAGCCGACTCGCCATTTTTTGTTTGGTGTGTATCGCTGCCTTAGGGTTCTCTGACTTAGGCTGGCAATCTGCTTTTGCCTTTTTCTTGGGCGCAGCATGTTCGGGAAGTGCTGGCTACATAGGCATGTATTCTGCCACTCAAGCTAATGTCAGAACGGCAGTAGCTGCAAATGAAAAGGGGGCATCTGAAGCACTGACCGTTGCATTTTTCGGTGGTTCAATCATGGGGCTTACCGTCGCATCAATGGGACTTTTAGGCCTTGGCATTTTATATCTGGCCTTTGGTGGTGACCCTCAGACCGCACATATTATTCATGGCTTTGGAATGGGGGCATCATCAGTCGCCCTATTCTCTCGTGTTGGCGGTGGTATTTTTACTAAAAGTGCTGATGTTGGTGCTGATCTGGTCGGAAAAATAGAAGCGGGTATCCCGGAAGATGATCCACGCAACCCTGGTGTTATTGCTGACAATGTCGGTGACAATGTCGGTGACGTTGCCGGCATGGGCAGCGATATTTTCGAATCCTATTGTGGTGCCATGATTGCCAGTATTGCGATTGCATCAACCATGACTTTAGCGAGTATCAGCAATCTTGCTGACAATCAGCAAACATTAATGTTTATGCCTTTAGCATTATCTTCTATCGGATTACTTTGTTCTATCGCGGGTATTTTTGCGGTTAAATATTTTTCAGGTAAAAGTCCAGAAGTTGCCTTACGAATTGGCACAATGGGCGCATCACTTTTATTTATTGCCGTTGCCTACTTATTGATTACACAATTAGGTGGCTCAATCAATATCTGGATTGCCGTTTTAACCGGAGCAATTGGTGGCATTGTTATCGGACTTGTCACCGAATATTACACTGGCGGCGCGCCTGTTCGTAAATTGGCAAAAGATGGGGAAACCGGTCCTGCCACTGTATTGATCGGTGGTTTAGCCTTAGGGATGCAATCTGTTGCTATACCGGTTATCACAATTGCAACAATCATCTTTACTGCTAGTCATTTTGCCGGACTCTATGGCGTAGGTATTGCTGCTGTTGGTATGTTAGCAACTGTCGGTATCACCATGGCAATAGATGCCTACGGTCCTGTCGCTGACAATGCTGGCGGTATTGCAGAGATGGCTGGAATGGGTAAAGCTACGCGTGACATCACCGATTCCCTTGATGAATTAGGTAATACTACTGCTGCTATTGGTAAAGGGTTTGCCATTGGTGCGGCTGCTTTGGCTGCCTTAGCGTTGATTAGTGCTTTTATTGAAACTATTCATCATCATAATCCTGACTTTCAATTACTTATTAACAACCCTACGGTCTTAGTGGGAATGTTTCTGGGTGGTATTTTTCCATTCTTGGTCAGCGCCTTAACGATGACGGCTGTTGGCGATGCCGCCTTTGATATGATCCATGAAATTCGTCGTCAGTTTCGAGAAATTCCTGGTTTGCTTGAAGGTACAGCACAACCTGATACCGCACGCTGTGTCGATATTGCAACTAAAGCGGCACTAAATAAAATGATCTTGCCAGGTACTTTAGCTGTACTCGCCCCTGTCATTGTCGGTTTTGGCTTAGGGCCTGAAGCATTGGGCGGCATGTTAGGTGGCGCTTTAATCACCGGTGTTATGATGGCGTTAATGATGGCAAATGCCGGTGGGGCCTGGGATAATGCCAAGAAATTCGTTGAGAAAGGTAATCTGGGCGGCAAGGGTTCAGATGTTCATAAAGCTGTCGTTGTCGGTGATACCGTTGGCGATCCATTGAAAGACACATCCGGGCCTGCGATGAATATCTTGATTAATGTGATGGCGATTGTGAGTTTGGTCATTGCGCCACTACTCGCATAATCAGGTCTATACCCGTAATCAATGAATTTGCAGATTTATAGCTTAAGGCCACGTAAATACGTGGCCTTTTTATTTATGAGTTTATTTAATTGACACGCTCAGACAACACCCTGGTTAACCATCGCACCATCTGGCGGCTTGCGCTACCCATGATCCTCGCCAATATTTCTGTCCCAGTATTGGGTTTAGTCGACACTGCGGTTATGGGACATCTTGCTTCGGCTGACTATCTCGCTGCCGTGGCACTCGGCAGCCTTATTTTTACATTCATATTCTGGGGATTCGGTTTTCTTAGAATGGCGACCACTGGTTTAACAGCACAAGCCAGTGGCAAACAAGATACAAATTTAACACTAGGTGTAATCCAACAAGGCGTGATGTTTGCAATTGCAATCGCATTGCTATTATTACTGTTACAAACACCTATTAAACAGTTTGCCTTTAGTATGTTAGACAGTACGCCATCTGTTATTGATCATGCCAAAAATTACTTCGACATACGCATCTGGAGCTCACCCGCTATTTTGATAAATTACGTCATTTTAGGCTGGTTGATCGGTACTGAGAAAACCAAAAAAGCGCTCTATCTGGTCTTAATAGTCAACATTAGTAATATGCTTTTCGATCTGCTATTTGTTAACGCACTAGAAATGACCGTAGACGGTGTTGCTCTGGCATCTGTTATTGCTGAGTATCTAGGACTGCTGACAGGCTTAACTTTTCTCAAATCAGAGTTTCTGGCACTTCGTTCATTGATTCCTGGCTATGCTGATATCAAAGGGCTTACAGATAAAAAATGGTTAACTTTAAATAGCAACATCTTTATACGCACGTTATGTTTGATGTTTAGTTTTGCCTTTTTTACAGCTCAAGGTGCAAAACAAGGGCAAACCATTCTGGCAGCAAATGCGCTGTTACTCAATTTTATAACCTTTATGGCGTTTGTATTGGATGGCTTTGCTAATGCTATTGAAATTATTTCAGGTAAGGCCATAGGCGCTAATGATCGCAGCCTGCTACGTCGCGGTTTTTTATTAGCTAGCTTGTGGGCAATGATATTGGCATCATTGTTTAGTCTTGGTTATTACCTGTTTGGCACACACATTATTTCTAGTCTGACATCGATTCCACACGTGATTTCGACTGCAAATGAGTATTTAACCTGGTTGATATTTATTCCTATTATTGCAGTCTGGTCCTATCTGTTTGATGGACTGTTTATTGGCACAACACGTAGCAAAGAAATGCGAAACACGATGTTATTTTCAAGCTTATGTTGCTATTTACCCGTTTGGTATAGCACACAATTTTTAGCCAATCATGGTCTATGGTTATCCCTTTTAATATTTCTTGCGGCAAGAGGTATTACCCAAGCTTTTTATTTACCAAAAATTCTAATAATGAAATAACCGTATAATCACTTGTGTTACTCCTTTTTAAACTATATGATAATCATTATCATTTAGATTTGAGCTTGAGATTATGAACCTGACAGACATTCAAACATTATCAGCACTTAAAGTTGGACAATCGGCTACGGTCCATGCTTTACATGTCGATTCCGGTTTTATGTATCGTTTGAATGCAATGGGATTTCGAATAGGTAAACCGTTAGAGCTGATTCGTATTGCGCCATTTAATGGACCATTTCACATCAAATTAGGTAATACCGAAGTTATGTTACGTCAACAAGATGCGGCTAACATTGAGGTATTAATGTGAAGCGAATTGCTTTGATCGGCATGCCAAATGCCGGCAAATCTACCTTATTCAATCGTATGAGTGGCGCCAGCGCTAAAGTCGCAAATTGGCCAGGTGTTACCGTCGATTTAATGAGTGCCAAGTTATTACTCGCTGGCGATATAACCGAAATTGTTGATTTGCCGGGTATTTACGACTTACATGGCTTTTCTGACGATGAGCAAGTTGTGCGCCATTTTTTGTGTAAAAACCCTATAGATTTAGTTCTAATTGTCGCTAATGCAACTCAAATAGATCGCCAACTCACCTTGGCATTACAACTAAAAGCATTAGGATTACCCGCTGTTTTATTGCTAAATATGGCGGATGAAGCCAGAAAATTAGGCATCACTATTGATACTGATCAACTAGGGAACGAACTTGGCTATCCAACCGTTTTGCTCAGTGCAAAATATGGCCAAGGTTATAGCGATGCCTATCATTTAATTGAAACAGAACTGCAGAAAAACCGTGCTGTTTCGACAGTAACTCTGGAAGAAAATTTCGCAATCGATCAGGATGTTGAGAAAAAACTGGAACACATTATCGAGCATAGTGTCGATTTGCCTATTCAAACCAGTCATAGCCTGACTCAAAAGTTGGATCGTGTGTTATTACATCCATGGCTAGGTTTACCTTTGTTTTTTGGCTTTATGTATCTTATGTTTGAAGCAGTCTATACTCTGGGAGCACCTTTACAAGATGGTGTCGCCTGGATTTTAGATCATCTGCGCGAACTGGTATTAGCCCCCTTATTGTCTTTCCTGCCGCCACTGTTAAACAGCTTTCTATTAAATGGTGTGTATGACGGTATTGCAACTGTGGCCTCATTTGTGCCGGTCATTATCTTGTTTTTCTTATTTATGGCAATTATTGAAGATAGTGGCTACTTATCGCGCTCTGCTTTTTTGATGGATGCTTTAATGACAAAGATGGGCCTGGATGGTCGCAGCTTTGTCATGTTACTGATGGGGTTTGGTTGCAACGTTCCGGCCTTGATGGGAACACGCACCATGCGCAGTCGCGGTTTACGTTTATTAACGATGCTGGTTATTCCTTTTTCATTATGTAGTGCTCGTCTGCAAGTATTTGTTTTTATGACAACGGCACTATTTGCTCCTGAGCAGGCACCTGTCGTTATTTTCAGTCTTTATGTGATGACCTTTGTCGTTGTGCTACTGACAAGTCTTTTATTTAAAGGTCAATTTAATAGCAATGAACCTTTTGCATTAGAATTACCACCCTATCGTTTTCCGACAATGCGTCAAATGATATTACGTGGCTGGTATGAAGTCCGTCACTTTCTACATCGGGCAACAAAATTTATTACTATTGGTGTAGTTTTAGTCTGGTTTTTAACCAATATGCCTTATGGTGTTGAACCTGCAAGTGCTGCCAGTTGGTCGGGTTGGATAGGCGAATTTATGTCGCCGGTATTATCACCAGCGGGCATTAACCCGGAACTGACCATTGCCCTTATTTTTGGTTTTGTTGCCAAAGAAATCGTGATTGGTGCATTGGCAGTTATCTATGGTGTCGAAGGCGTTGCCTTAATGCAAGGTATTGCTCAGGAGATTGACTGGGTGCAGGCATATAGTTTTATGCTGTTTACTTTAATTTACACGCCGTGTTTATCGACTATTGCAACGATTCGGGCTGAAGCTAAATCGGCCTGGTTTACCGCGCTATCGTTAATATGGCCTATGGCATTAGCTTGGGTTGTAAGTACGAGCTTTTATCAAATTGCCCGTTATTTGGGCTATTAACTCACTAACCTCAGTTCTGGGTGGCTGTGCTTATCCAGAACTGAGGTTAACTAGACTGGGTCATCACTGCCCCAGGACGTGGCCGAACCACGACGATCTTTACCCGATCTGCGATCGTCTTTATCAAGCTCAAAACGAATCATTTCCCGCTGATCTTTGCCAGTACGCCGTTGTTTCTTACGGCGATCCTCTTCACCGGTATGATGCCAATGTTCTTCTTCACTCATCAAGTCATGCTTCGAATCAGTCATATCCTTAGTCTCCTTAACGTTTTATCGTTAGGTTATTTGATCAAAACTTACTCTTTTGATCTGTTTACTGTCAACTTTCAGCCAATAAATTAACCTGAGCACTATCCCTTATCCAGGATTCAGGTTAAATTAAATTGCCTCTTAATGTGTTGGTACGGACATTCAAACGCAAGGTAATAGGCTGTTAATTGTAAGTTTTCTTTATCGCCTTCTTTGCCATGCATCCGATCACCTACAACCGGAAATCCCAGTTCGGCACTATGGCGACGAATTTGATGTTTACGGCCCGTTTCAATATCGACATCCAAAATCGATCTGTCCTGGTCAGCATCATACTGTACTAATGAAAAATGACTGACTGCGCTACGACCATCAATGTCACTATCAACTCGAACGCAATGATCTTTGTCTAATCTTTTTGAGAAGTTTCCATGAACAACGATGCGATAACGTTTTTCTACTTGGCGTTGCTGAAATAGATGTGATAAAGCTGCAGCGGCCGTCTTCTCATGCGCAATAACAATCAAGCCATTTGCCGCACGATCGAGTCGATGTACAACAAAGCTATTACGTTGTGGAGATAAATGCTGTTCAGCCCAACGTGTAATCGTGCAGTGATCCCCCCATTTCGAGCCTTGTGATAACAGGCCATAAGGTTTATTCCAGACGCTGTAATGAGCAGCATCAAATAACAACGTCGGTTCTGGCGCATTTCGGGCCAATACTATGTTGTCATAATAAATATGAATAATTTCACCACGCTTGAGTGCCCTCTTGGCACGTCTTAAACGTTGTGTATGTTTACCTTTTGATAGCCAAACCGCGCCTTTTAACATCACTTGTTTAACAGTTTGTTTTGACAATTGAGTTTGCTGCGCTATCAGATCGACTGCTATAGCACCGTTAGTAGGCACTTCTATATGTTTTTCGAACCGCGATAGGATATCAGACATTTTATGATTCACAGGTTTAGCGTAAAATTTAAGCCTATTATAATCAATGTGGACAAGGAACTATGTTCAAACCTTATCTTAGTCTGTTCAATCTCTATTTGATGCTTGCTATTTTTAGCACCAACACAGTTGCTGATGTCTATAAATGGGTCGATGAAAATGGTCAAACCCACTATTCACAACAAGCGCCAGCGCAACAAAAGGCTGAACTGCTAAAAACACCTCCTCCTCCGGCCTTTAATCCAGAAGATCAGCAAAGGGTTGATCAATTAATTAAGCAACAGCAACAAGATAGAAAAGCGCGCATCAAACAACAGCAACAACAGCAACAAGCGGCTGAGCAACTCGCTATCAAACAACAAAACTGCACAACGGCAAAAAACAACTTGCAGCAGTATCAGGATAATCCGGGAAGACGCGTTGCTGATGCTGAAGGCAATGTAACCAGATTAAAAGAAGAAGATCGCCAACAACGTATTCAGGAATTTCAACAACAAGTACAACAGTACTGTAATTAAAGGAGCAATCGTTATGCCATATCTTAATATTGTGACCAATCAAACAGTCAGTGATGAACAAGCGCTACTCAAAGCGGCAAGTCAAACCGTCTCATCTGCCGCAGGCAAACCAGAAAATTATGTCATGGTTGCTATTGAAGCCAAAGCCAATATGCTAATGGGCGGAAGCGATGCTCCAGCGGCATTCCTTGACTATCGTGCCTTAGGCCTGCCGCGAGATAGAACCGCTTTTTCAGATGCTTTATGCAGCTTAATTCATGAACAACTAGGCATTGCCGGAGATCGTATCTATATCAGCATGTCTGATTCTGAAAGACAAAATTGGGGTTGGAACTACGATACATTCTAACTATCATTAAGCACAACACTGGCTCCCTTATCCAGGCTTAAGGGAGCCAGTTTTAACATTTAGCTCAACATAACTACAGGATTTAATCCCGCACATGCGTACATCTCAATTATTAATATCAACGTTAAAAGAAACCCCTGCTGATGCTGAAGTAGTCAGCCACCAACTTATGCTCCGTGCTGGATTAATCCGTCGTTTAGCCTCGGGGTTATATACCTGGTTGCCGATGGGCTTAAGAGTATTACGTAAAGTCGAAGCGATTGTTCGGGAAGAGATGTCACGTGCCGGCGCACAAGAATTATTAATGCCATCAATTCAACCAGCAGAATTATGGCAAGAAAGTGAACGCTGGCAAAAATATGGTCCAGAATTACTTCGCATAACCGATCGCCATAATCGCGAGTTTTGTTATGGTCCAACCCATGAAGAAGTAATCACTGATCTAGTCCGTCAAGAAATTCGCAGCTATAAACAGCTACCGATCACGTTTTATCAAATCCAAACAAAGTTTCGTGATGAAGTACGTCCTCGTTTTGGTGTGATGCGTGCGCGTGAATTTTTGATGAAAGATGCCTACTCGTTCCACCTGGATCAAGAATCACTTCAACAAACCTATGATGATATGTTTGCTGCATATTCCACTATTTTCAGTCGTATTGGCCTTGATTTCAGACCAGTTCAAGCTGATACAGGCAGTATTGGTGGTAATGCATCACACGAATTCCATGTATTAGCCAGTTCAGGTGAAGATGCCATTGCATTCAGTGATAGTAGCGATTATGCAGCTAACGTTGAATTAGCTGAAGCGCTAGCGCCGAAGGGAGAACGCCCTGCAGCCACTGAAACTATGACGGTTATTGATACACCCAAACAACATACCATTGATGATCTGTGTCGTTTTCTCAATACAACAGCCGAACAGTGCCTAAAAACGTTAATTGTTGAGGGTGCAGAACAAGGTAGTGTCGTAGCCTTGGTCTTACGTGGCGACCACGATTTGAATGAAATAAAAGCAGAAAAACACCCGGCTGTCGCATCACCGTTAACCTTTGCAACTCCAGAACAAGTATTAACCGCCTGTGGTGCTAATATTGGCTCCATTGGTCCAATAGGATTGACTATTCCAATATTAGTTGACCGTGCAGCCGCCCATACCACTAACTTTGTCTGCGGTGCTAATCAGGACGATAAACATGTAACAGGTGTAAACTGGGGCCGTGATTTACCAGAGCCTGAAACAGCAGATTTACGTAATGTCGTTGTCGGTGATCCTAGTCCAGATGGTCAAGGCACATTAGATATCGCTCGCGGTATCGAAGTCGGTCATATCTTCCAATTAGGTGACAACTACAGTAAAAAGCTGAACGCTAATGTGTTAGCTGAAACCGGTAAATCTCACATTTTAACAATGGGGTGTTACGGTATTGGGGTATCTCGTGTCGTTGCTGCTACTATTGAACAGAACCATGATGATCGTGGCATTATCTGGCCTGTTGCCATAGCGCCATTTGAAGTAGTGATTGTACCGGTCAATGCTCACAAATCTGTTCGCGTTCGTGAAGCAGCAGACGCGTTATATCAACAATTGCTTGATGCCGGCTTTGATGTTTTATTAGATGACCGAGGCCTAAGACCCGGTGTTGCCTTTGCTGATATGGAATTAATTGGTATTCCACACAGATTGATTTTAGGTGAGCGCGGTTTGGATAACGGTATGATTGAATATAAATGTCGTGCCGATGGTGAAGGTGCTGAATTTGCTTTAGCGGATACTATTGTCGAACTCAAACAACGTCTATCAGCCAAATAAATTGAATCTGAGACACTAAATCTATGACTGTTATATCAGAAAAAGACTTTATTGATAGCATTGCCGATGCCTTGCAATTTATTGCTAATTATCATCCTAAAGACTTTATTCAAGCCATGGCTGATGCTTATGACAAAGAGCAGTCTCCTGCTGCCAAAGATGCAATTGCTCAAATCTTAATCAACTCACGTATGTGTGCTGAAGATAAACGTCCTATTTGCCAGGATACAGGTATCGTCAATGTCTTTATCAAAGTCGGTATGCAAGTTCAGTGGAATACAAGCAAGTCCCTGGATGACATGGTTAATGAAGGTGTACGTCGTGCTTATTTGCATCCAGATAATGTATTACGTGCATCTATTGTTAGTGATCCGCTGGGCTCGAGAACTAATACCAAAGACAATACACCAGCTGTTATCCATACTGAACTTGTTGCTGGTGATAAAGTTGAGATTGATATTGCAGCTAAAGGCGGTGGTAGTGAAAATAAAGCGAAATTCACCATCCTAAATCCTAGTGATAGTCTCGTTGATTGGGTATTAGACACTGTACCTAAAATGGGTGCGGGTTGGTGCCCGCCCGGTATGCTGGGCATTGGCGTCGGTGGTACTGCTGAAAAAGCCATGTTGATGGCAAAACAATCGTTAATGGCACCGATTGACATACAAGATTTGATTGAACGTGGGCCTGAAACTGCTGCAGAAAAACTCCGTGTTGAGCTGTATCACAAGGTCAATGAACTAGGCATTGGTGCCCAAGGCCTGGGTGGATTAACAACCGTACTGGATGTCAAAATCAATGACTATCCAACACATGCAGCTTCTTTGCCTGTGGCAATAATTCCTAACTGTGCTGCCACCCGCCATACGCATTTCATTTTGGATGGCACAGGCCCTGCCCAATTCGAACCACCCACATTAAGTGATTGGCCAGAGATTACGTGGCAGGCAGCAGAAAACACCCGCCATGTTAATCTGGATACACTTACTCAAGCAGATATTGAGCAATGGCTTCCGGGTGAAACGTTATTGCTCAGTGGTCATTTATTAACCGGTCGCGATGCTGCACATAAAAAAATTGCCGACTTATTTGCAAGCGGTTTACCCCTTCCAGATGGTTTAGATTTTAATAATCGTTTCATCTACTACGTCGGTCCGGTTGATCCGGTAAAAAACGAGATTGTCGGCCCAGCAGGACCGACTACTGCTACCCGTATGGACAAATTTACCGACATGATGCTTGATAAAACCGGTTTGCTTGGCATGATCGGTAAAGCTGAACGTGGGCCAGATACCATCGCGTCGATCAAACAACATAAATCTGTTTATCTGATTGCCGTCGGTGGTTCAGCCTATCTGGTATCAAAAGCAATCAAAGCATCACGCATCATTGCCTTCGAACAATTAGGCATGGAAGCAATACGCGAGTTTACTATTGAAAATATGCCTGTTACTGTTGCAGTAGATAGCCGCGGACAATCTGTTCATCACTCCGGTCCGATAGAATGGAAACAGAACATTGCCGATATAAAACTGTCTCAACATTAAATGCACAAATAGGAGCGCCATGTCATGACTATTGCAATTGCTCTACACCTTTTAGCTGCTGTAATTTGGGTGGGTGGTATGTTTTTCGCCTATGTCATATTAAGACCAACAGCAGTACAACAATTTGAACCCTCAGTAAAATTAACCTTATGGTCCGCTATTTTCGGACGCTTCTTTCCCTGGGTAACACTGTCAGTAATAACGCTGTTAATAACCGGAATTTGGATGACTGTTGCGTTAGGAGGAATGTCTGCCGCTGCGACCGGACTCCATGTTCATATTATGCTGTTGCTCGGCATTATTATGATGTTGATATTTTTACATGTGAATTTCAATTTGTTCAAAAAACTCAAGTTAGCAATCGCTGATCATGATTGGATTGCCGGTGATTTTATATTGACTCAAATTCGAAAAGCTATTGCGATGAATTTAGCATTAGGTCTAATCGTCGTTATCGTTGCCTCTAGCGGACGATTTTTTTAATCGTATTGATTCGATGAATAAAGTACTTATTATCTGTTTATTAGCCATGACATCCGACATGCTGATGGCTGATCAAATCAAGCAAATAATCAGTGATGATGGAACAGTGACATTCACAAACGTAGCCGCGACTAAATCAGCTAAAAACCAGACCGTTATCTATCGTTATCCTGATGCAGGTGACGTTACTGTTTTTACCGATCAAAAACCTACTCATATAACAACTTTTGATATATTAAAATTCGATTGTTATGCCTGTAATCCAGATTCAACCATAGATTGGAACACTGTCGCGCTTAATCATAGTGCGTTTGCTGAAACAGTTAATAATGCAGCAAAGTCCAATCATATTGATCCGGCATTGGTTCGTGCCTTAATTCATGCCGAATCAGCCTTTAATCCCAATGCACGTTCACAAAAAGGTGCCAGTGGCTTAATGCAGCTTATGCCTGCTACAGCTAAAGAGCTTGGTGTGAGCAATATATTTAATGCCAAGCAAAATATTGATGGCGGTGTCCGTTACTTAGCGCGATTGCTGAAAGCGTTTAATGGCAATATTAGCCTGGCAACTGCAGCCTATAACGCTGGTCCCAATGCCGTAAAAAAATATAATGGTATCCCGCCTTATCAAGAGACCAAAGTCTATGTTGAACGTGTTAGCATTCTACATAAGCGTTATAAAAATGAAAGTTGATTTAAACCATGGCTAATCTCAAGAAGTTTCTTGCAGAAAATGAACAATTGATTCATTCCAAAATGAAAAAAGTTGAATCACACGTTCAACGACAGGTTGATAATTGGGTGCAAAATACGATTTTAATTGAAGAGTGTGATATTCCATTTAAATACAAACGCCAAAAAAAATATAAATCACTTCAGGGAGCGCGAGTGGATATCATTTATTACCCCAGCCATGAAGACATAGCAGGTATCTCTTTTGACTATATGAAAGTGATAAAAATCAATTTATCCTAAACCAGGATTAGTCTGGCAAGAGCAAAACAATGAACAATTTTCAACACAAAAACCCACTTCATGGGCATACATTAGAAAGTATATTGATCGCATTGGTCGAATTCTATGGCTGGGAAGGTCTCGGACGCCATATTGACATTCGTTGCTTTAATCAAAACCCATCAATCAAATCGAGCCTTAAATTTCTACGTAAAACGGAATGGGCAAGAAGAAAAGTTGAAGATTTGTTTATTGATATGCAAAAGCCCTAATACATCGGGAGTAGACTATTAGAAAAATTAGCATTTTAGGTAGCGGCTGGTTAGGCAAACCCCTTGCTCAACATTTTGCCAACAGCGGTTTTATAGTCTCTTTATCAACTCGATCACCAAACAAAATTGAGTCATTAGCATCTGACAACATCACGTCCTATCTTGTTGATATCGATAATATCACTGCTGACAGTGCTGATTTTCTTAATTCTGACACGCTGATTATCGCTATTACCTCCAAGAATATTAAAGCCTATCAAAACCTGATTGCTTATATTGAACGAGCACCGATAAAATACCTTATTTTTATCAGCTCTTCTTCCGTTTATAAAACAACAAATGACATCGTGACTGAACAGTCAAACGATGAAAATGCAGAGAGTGTATTGCTACAAATAGAAACGTTGTTTAGAGCTAATCCCAATTTCACAACGACTATCCTTCGATTAAGTGGTCTGGTTGGTTATAGTCGACATCCGGGAAATTTCTTTGCTAATGGCAAGCTGGTTCAACACGCTGATGCACCAGTTAATTTAATCCATCAAGATGACTGTATTGGCATCATCGACGCGATTATTAACCAAGATGAATGGGGTGAGGTATTTAATGCTTGTGCCGACACCCATCCCACCAAACGCCTTTTTTATAGTCATGCCAGAGCCTTGCTTGGTTCGGCTGCACCTAGTTTAAGTTTCGCTGACACCAATGAATTAGAATTTAAAATCGTCAGCAATAATAAAGTCAAACAACAGTTAAATTATCAGTTTATCTATCCTGATGTTATGACCATTCCGTTTGGTAGCGGTGCATGACAATGCAAAAGAGTGTTAAGGATTTATGCCCATGTAACAGTGGCAGCAGTTATTCAGCCTGTTGTCAGCCATTACACACCGGAACAGTAGCGGCGAGCAGTGCTGAACAATTAATGCGCTCGCGTTACAGCGCATTTTGTTTAAAAAATGCACCCTACCTAATTGCGACCTTACACCCTGATTATCGTAGTGCCGATGATCAACAAAGCCTCGCAGAACTGTTTGAACAAACACAGTGGTTAGGTTTAAAAGTCATTTCACATAAATCTAAAAATAACACTGCCACTGTTGAATTTTCAGCGTTTTATCAAGATGCAAATCAGGTAGCTCAGCTTCATGAACGGTCACGATTTGTCAAAATTGAAAACCGTTGGTTCTACCAAGATGGTGACTTACTTCCACCCATCACATTAGCTCGTAATGACAGCTGTTTTTGTGGCAGTGGCATTAAATACAAAAAATGCCACGGTCGCTAGTCTTTTATCGCCAGCCCTTTGCGAATTGAAAAACGCTTTATCATTGAAAACACTGCGAGGTTCTGAAAACCAGTATTTTCAAATAACTTGGTCATCGGCACTATAAGGCCAGCTTGCTCTCAATATCACCTTTATCCAATTCAGGTATACATAATGCGATAAAATCATAGCCAAACGTTCTGAGATAATGGCCTTTTCTGACCGCCAATTTTGTCTGATTTTCGCCAAATAGGTGACTGCTATCTATCAATGCAAGACTTGTATCACGTTTGGCATCAAATGCCATAGCAGCGACAATACCAACACCCATGTCCAGTTCCACATACGATTTAATAACATCAGCATCTAATGCAGACATAGCTATATCAGGAAAAATACCGGCATCTGCAAACGCTTTATCAATAGTTGCCCGACCGGTGAAGCCTTCGTGATAGGTCACAATCGGATAAGCAGCAATATCATCGAGTTGTATTGTTTCTATCTGTGTCAGAGGGTGATCTTTTGGAACGAGCACGGCATGTTGCCAACGATAATAAGGAAAACTTCCCAAGTCATTAATTTCACCAATTGCTTCGGTCGCAACCCCAATATCAGCATCACCATTTATCAACATTTGTGAAATTTCATCAGGGCTACTCTGATGGAGTTTTAAATGAACTTTAGGATAACGTTGCTTAAATTTTTTAATGACTTCCGGCAAAACATAACGCGCCTGCGTATGGGTTGTCACAATGGTTAACGTACCCGTGTCCTGTTGGCTATATTGATCGGCAAGATTTTTTAGATTTTTAGCATCGAGAAGCATCCGCTCCACAATCTGTTGCATCTCTTTACCCGGTTCGGTTAAACCAATTAAACGTTTACCTTTTCTGATATAAAGATCAACGCCAAGCTCATCCTCCAAGTCTTTAATGTGCTTGGACACGCCCGACTGCGAGGTGAACAAATGATTAGCCACCTCGGTCAGATTGAAATTATGCCGCACAGTCTCGCGGATAATCCGTAGTTGTTGAAAATTCATACATGACTATCCTTATTGATGCTATCTCTATGAAACAACTTTAGTTTCGACGGTACTAACTTAACAATCTGACCAGAGGTTAACGATAATTCATCGACACGTTGCGGATTCAGTTCAACCTCAAAATGCTGACCCTCAGCGCTATTGATGCCATCGAGCTCGACCCGTGAATTCAAACCAAATGACAAAACACGATTGACCTTGGCAGACAGGCCATTGACTTGCTCGTTATCTGTCACTATTTCCAATTCATGCGGTCTTGCAAAAGCATAGACTTCAGAACCGTGATCATAATTTTCACCCTGATTATGAATAACATCATCTCCAATATGCAGATGACCATCATCAACGCGGCCATGGAACAGATTGACCGATCCTAAAAAGCCATAAACAAATGGGGTTTCGGGTTGATTATACACTTCATCAGGTGTACCAACCTGTTCCACTTTACCGTGATCCATCATCACCACTCTGTCAGCAACTTCCAATGCTTCTTCCTGATCATGCGTTACAAAAATCGACGTAATGTGCAACTCATCATGCAATTTACGCAACCAGCGACGTAACTCCTTACGTACTTTGGCATCCAATGCGCCAAATGGCTCATCTAACAATAACACCCGAGGCTCTACTGCCAAAGCTCTTGCCAACGCAATTCGTTGTCGTTGCCCACCCGATAGTTGTGATGGAAAACGATCCGCCAGCCAATCCAATTGCACCAATTCGAGTAGGCGATGGACTTTTTCAGCAATCACTTTTTCAGATGGTCTTGATTTACGTGGTTTCATTCGTAAACCAAATGCCACATTATCAAATACGGTCATATGCTTGAATAAAGCATAATGTTGAAAGACAAAGCCGACTTGACGTTCGCGCACATGAGTAGCTGACGCATCATCTCCTTCAAGAATCACTGAACCGGAATCAGCTTGCTCCAACCCGGCAATGATCCTTAATAAGGTGGTTTTTCCACAGCCAGATGGACCTAACAAGGCTACCAGCTCACCTGATGGAAAGTTCAGCGAAATATCGTCCAGTGCGGTGAAACTGCCAAATTGTTTATGTAAATTTTTAACTTCTATACTCATGTTAATCGTCTCTTAAATTTAGTGTGCCGAGCCATTTGTGCCAGCGCGGTGTTCGACCCAGGTTTTTAATATCAGCGTCACTAAGGCCAATAATGCCAGCAATGATGCTACTGCAAAGGCTGCGGCAAAGTTATATTCGTTATAAAGAATTTCAACGTGCAAAGGCAGTGTGTTGGTTTGTCCACGAATATGACCAGATACCACTGACACCGCACCAAACTCACCCATCGCTCTGGCATTACACAAAATTACCCCGTAGAGCAGTCCCCATTTAATATTGGGCAAAGTCACATACCAAAAGGTTTGCCAGCCACCAGCACCTAATACAACTGCGGCTTCTTCCTCTTCCTTGCCTTGTGCCTGCATCAATGGAATTAGCTCGCGCGCAACAAACGGAAACGTGACAAATATAGTGGCAAGTACAATGCCCGGAACCGCAAAAATAATCTTGATATCGTTAGCGACAAGCCATTCACCAAACCAGCCATGCACACCAAATACCAGCACATACACCAGACCGACAATGACCGGCGATACAGAAAAAGGCAGATCGATAAACGTAATTAACAACTGCTTGCCTTTAAATTCAAACTTAGCAATTGCCCAGGCAGCAGCCACCCCAAACACCAGATTTAATGGCACTGCAATTGAGGCAGCTAAGAGTGTTAATCGCACCGCTGATAAGGCATCAGCATCAGTCAATGCAAGCCAGTAAACCCCAAAGCCCTTGCGTAGTGCTTCTGAAAATACCGCTATCAGTGGCAGCAACAAAAATAAAGCAAAAAAACTCAAGCCAATGCTAATGACAGCAATTTTTATCCATTTATTCTCTCGGGTTGCGACATTGTGTTCAAATTTAGTCGGCTCAACCCACTTAAATAGTCGATCTGATGGTTTAGCCTGTAAAGAAGTATCCGTGATTGCAGTAGTCATTTATTTCTTCCTGTGCGTTTGCCAGCCCATGATTGCAAGGCATTAATAATCAACAACATCACAAACGACACCACCAACATAACTGCTGCAATCGCTGTGGCTCCGGTATAGTCATATTGCTCTAGTTTGGTAATAATCATTAATGGCGTAATTTCTGACACCATCGGAATATTGCCCGCGATAAAAATAACCGAACCATATTCGCCAACTGCCCGAGCGAACGCCAACGCAAAACCAGTCATCAAAGCAGGTAGCAGGATCGGCATCAGCACATAGCGAAACGTCTGCCAGCGATTCGCACCCAAACTGGATGCCGCTTCTTCGAGTTCTGTTTCCAAGTCCTGAAGTACGGGCTGCACTGTTCGCACTACAAATGGCAAACCGATAAATACTAATGCCACCAGCACACCCAGCGGTGCAAAAGCTACTTTTATGCCTAACGATCCCTGAATAAACTGACCCAACCAACCGTTCGGAGCATATAACGCCGTTAATGAAATACCCGCCACCGCAGTAGGTAAAGCAAAAGGTAAATCTATCAAAGCATCGACAATTTTCTTACCCGGAAAGGAATACCTAACCAACACCCATGCCAGCATCAAGCCAAAGACAGAATTAATTGCTGCTGCGCCTAGCGAAGCACCAAAAGATAATTTATAGGATGCCACGACACGAGGTGCGGTGACGACTGCCCAAAATTCAGTCCACGTTAATGCGCTGGTTATAATAAACACTGCACTCAGTGGAATCAGAATAATCAATGACAGGTAAACCAGGGTAAAGCCCATTGACAGCCCAAACCCTGGTAATACCGAAAATGATTTAACAGAAGACATTAGCGATTCACCATGATTTGATCAAACAAGGCGCCATCAGCAAAATGCTGAGCTTTGACAGCAGCCCAACCACCGAGTTTTTCATCAACCGTAAAGGTTTTAATATCCGGATATTGGTTCTTATATTTAGCTAACACTGTTTGATTTCGTGGTCGGAAGTTTTGCCTGGCAATAATTTCCTGACCTTGTTCGCTGTACAGAAAATTCAGATATTCTCTGGCTAATTCAGTGGTGCCACGCTTCTCTGTCACCGACTTAATAATGGCAACTGGTGCCGATGCATCAATAGAAAGCGAAGGATAGACCACATCAAATTTATCCTTGCCCAACTCACCAGCAATTAAAATAGCTTCGTTTTCAAAGGTCACCAACACATCGCCAACATCACGCTGGGTAAATGTCGTTGTTGCACCACGACCACCACCATCCAAAACAGGCACATTGGCAAATAATTTAGTCACAAAGTCTTTTGCGCCCTGCTCGCTGCCAGTTGTTTCAAGCGCATAGCCCCATGCTGCAAGATAGGTATAACGGCCATTGCCTGATGTTTTAGGGTTCGGCACAATGACTTCCAATCCAGAACGCGTCAAATCTGGCCAGTCCTGAATGTTTTCAGGATTACCTTTGCGAACCAAAAAAACGGTGGTGGTTGAATATGGTGTAGCGTTATACGGAAACTGCTCTTGCCAATTCGCAGCAATCAAGCCCTTGTCAGCCAGCATTTGAATATCGGGCGACTGGTTCATGGTAATAACATCAGCTTCTAAACCAGCGGCAACCGCCATTGCCTGTTTGCTTGAGCCACCATGCGACTGATTGATAGTGACCTTACGGTTTTGCTGTTTTTGAACAAATGTTTTAAAAGCTGGGTTGATGCCCTTGTATAGCTCTCTCGATACGTCATAAGACACATTGAGTAAACTGTCTGCCGCCCAGACACTATTAGTCAGTGCTAAGCCAAAGCTTGTTGCAATCGCTACTTTTCTAACGATTGATTTGTTGATTTTCATTTAACCCTCCACGGTCATATATTTATGTACGGGGCAGAGTTTAAACAGACCTCTTATTCAAAAGAACCAATAAAAAACGCAAAGCTTATGAATTTTTCTGCTAAGTAATTTTCTACCCTGCCACAAGAACTTATCCCATCACAAGAATAAGCATAGAAGATATTGTTATTTGGCATTTGTCACCTCAATCATTATTGTTTGCAGAAAAAAATACATACCTAAATTAAACATAAATAACTCAAGGAAATGAACATGGCGACAAACACACATTCTGTGTCGATATCGGCTGGACTGCTGATTGCTTCACTGGCAATGCCAGCATTTGCCACCAACGGCTATCTGCCACATGGCTACAGCATCCGTTCACAGGGCATGGGAGGTGCCGGACTTGCCTTGCCACAAGATGCTATCGCAGCTGCCAGCAACCCAGCTGGAATGGTCTTGATCGGTGATCGCATTGATCTTGGTTTGAGCTGGTTTCGCCCACAACGCGACGCGACGATCTCGGGCAGCCCACTACCACCAGTGAACGGCAACTTTGATGCCGATAAGACCGAGAACTTCTTCATTCCTGAGTTTGGCTATAATCGCAAAGTCAGAACAGATCTTAGTGTCGGTGTCAGTGTGTATGGCCATGGCGGTATGAACACCGACTATGACCGACCAATCCCGCTGCTTGGCAACTCACGTCCCGGTGTCGATCTGGCACAGCTATTCATTGCACCGACCATTGCCTGGCAAGTCACACCCAAACACAGCCTGGGACTTTCAGTGAATGTCGCCTATCAGCGGTTTGAGGCAAAGGGACTGCAAAATTTTGACAATCCAAGTTTTACCAAATACCCAGGCAAGGTCACTAATAACGGTTACGACTCATCAATAGGTGCGGGCATACACCTGGGCTGGATTGGTCAGTTCACTGATCACGTCAGTGTCGGTGCGGCTTACCAGAGCAAAACCTATATGAGCGAGTTCGATGATTACAAAGGACTGTTTGCAGATGACGGTGATTTTGATATTCCGGCACACTATGGCGTTGGAATTGCCATCAAGGCGACACCAAAACTGACCATCGCCGCCGATGTGGAGCGTATTTTCTACAGCGACATCAACTCGGTCGGTAATGACTCTGTAGGCAAACTGCTGACCGGACAGCAACTCGGTGATAACAATGGCCCCGGTTTCGGCTGGCGCGATATCAACGTGTATAAGCTTGGCGTCAGTTATATCTACAACCAGGATCTGACTCTGCGAGCCGGTTATAACCACAGCACCCAACCGATTCGCGACCGCGATGCCCTGTTTAATATTCTCGCTCCGGGTGTGGTGCAAGACCACCTCACTCTGGGCGCAAGCTGGAAGCTGGGCAAGGGCGAACTGTCCGTGAGCTATATGCATGCGTTTGAGGAAAGCGTCAATGGCGATAACGCTATCCCCAACGCATTTGGTGGTGGCAATGTCAAGCTGAAGATGTATGAGGATTCTGTCGGTATCACCTATGGCTGGAAACTGTAATTATGGCCAACGACTACCATGCAGACATCAACCTGGACGTGCGCGGACTGTCTTGTCCCTTGCCTGTTATTCGAACCAGAAAGGCACTGGATGAGCTTGGTTCTGGCGAAATACTCAACGTACTTTCATCCGACGTGACATCGACTAACGAATACCATGCGCTTGCCAACAGCCTTGGTCTGGAGTTGCTTGATTCCAATGTAGATCAAGGTGTTCTCAAAATTTGGCTAAGGAAACCATGACATGACAAAAAAACTTGCCCTGATCGCCTCTAAAGGCACGCTTGACTGGGCCTATCCGCCTTTCATTCTAGCTTCAACGGCTGCCGCACTGGATTACGAGGTTTCCATATTCTTCACTTTTTACGGGCTGACCCTGCTGAAAAAAGACCTCAGCGAACTGAAAGTTTCACCCTTGGGTAATCCGGCGATGCCGATGCCGGTGCCTATCCCTGCGATTGCTCAGGTCTTGCCCGGACTCGAAAGCGCGGCAACATTAATGATGCGGCGCAAACTCAAGAACAAAGGTGTCGCCAGCATCGAGGAATTGCGATCCATCTGTCTGGTGTCAACAACACTTTAAAATTGACCCCTTTTGGCTTTAAAACACCGGTTTAAATTTGACCCCCTTGAGCAGGATCT
>JARGFJ010000017.1 GCA_029210875.1 Gammaproteobacteria bacterium
AGCCTTATTACCTGTGACTCAAAACTTTATCTTCTTGGAAGAAGGTGACGTTGCCAAGCTGACGCGTGAGGCAGTTGAAATTCACGATGTAACTGGACAAAAAGTCGAACGTCCAATCAAGCAGTCTAATCTCAGTATTACTGCTGTCGAACTAGGCGAACATCGCCATTTCATGCACAAGGAAATTTTTGAACAGCCGCAAGCGGTTATTGACACACTTGAAGGGCGTATTACCCAAGATAAAGTCTTGGTTTCCAGCTTTGGACCACAAGCAGAGGCTATTTTTCAAACAATCGAACGACTACACATTATTGCCTGTGGCACCAGCTACCATGCAGGGCTCGTCGCCAAATACTGGGCTGAAGACATTATAGGTTTACCTTGCCAGGTCGAAGTGGCGAGTGAATATCGCTATCGCAACCCGGTTATTCAAAACAACACCTTGTTTGTTACCATCAGCCAATCAGGGGAAACGGCTGATACGTTAGCGGCGTTGCAACAAATTAAAGCGCTATCGGTAGCTCGTACTGTAGGTCGTACCGTAGGTTGGACTTCAGTCCAACAAGAAGCCCAGGCCAAATGTTCGACTAAAGTCGAACCTACAAAAGAAACTACCGTAGGTTGGACTTCAGTCCAACAAGATCAACGCCAAGCCAAATGTTCGACTAAAGTCGAACCTACAAAAGAAACTACTGTAGGTTGGACTTCAGTCCAACAAGATCAACACCAAACCAAATGTTCGACTAAAGTCGAACCTACACTGCGACTAAACCTCCCAACGCTGACTATTTGTAATGTTGCCGAAAGTAGCTTAACCAGAGAATCTGACTTGGTCTTTCTGACACACGCTGGCCCAGAAATCGGCGTGGCATCAACCAAAGCATTTACTACACAACTGGTTGCATTGGCATTACTTATTACCAGTATCGGAAAAGCGCAACAATCATTAAACGAACACCGTGAAGCGATGATCGTAAGCGGATTACAGAAAATACCCAGTCTGATCAGCAATGCACTGAACCACGAAGATGAAATTAAGCAAGTTTCTCAACTGTTTGCTGATAAACAACATGCCTTATTTTTAGGTCGAGGCACAATGTACCCGATCGCAATGGAAGGCGCATTGAAGCTGAAAGAAATCAGCTACATTCATGCCGAAGCGTATCCAGCAGGCGAACTCAAACATGGCCCATTGGCATTAATAGATGAAAATATGCCGGTTATTGCCATTGCCCCATTAGATGATTTGTTAGAAAAACTTAAATCAAACTTACAAGAAGTCAAAGCACGTGGTGGGCAAATGATTGTATTTGAAGATGAATTGTCAGATATTAGTTCAGAACCCAGTTTCAAAGTGATCAAAGCAACAACAAATGTAGGTCGGATTACAGCGCCGATAACGTATAACATCTTATTGCAACTGCTGAGTTATCATGTCGCCTTGATCAAAGGTACCGATGTTGATCAACCGAGAAATTTAGCAAAATCAGTGACTGTTGAGTAGCTACAGCTTTGAACATGTTGATATTTGTGATGCCAAAGAAATACACCGTGTTTTTAATGAATATCAACCAGGCATTATCATGCACCTTGCTGCCAAATCGCATGTTGCTCCATCCATTGATAGGCCTGGTGACTTTATTCAAACCAATATCGTTGGAACTTATACCTTGCTAGAACAAGCGAGAGCTTACTGGACTATGCTTGGACCTGAAAACAAAGCCGGTTTCCGTTTTCACCATATCTCCACAGATGAAGTCTATGGCCATCTTCCACATCCAGATGAAATTAATAATGTCGGACTGAAGTCCGATCTACCAGCACAAACCGTAGGTTGGACTTCAGTCCAACAACAAACTCCAAGAAGCTACAAGACCTGATTACCTTCGTAAAAGACCGTCTAGGGCATGATGTTCGCTACGCAATCGACGCCAGCAAAATAGCCAAAGAACTCAACTGGCAACCACAAGAAACCTTTGAAAGCGGCATACGCAAAACCGTACAGTGATATTTAACCTGAATCCTGGATAAGGAATAGTGCAAGACTCTATTTCCCTAATGTAATCAGGCTGCTGAGTGCTGTTTCTTATCCAGGATTCAGGTTATTTAGATAATCAAGCCTGGTGTCAGCATGTGTTGGATGGTAGTTATCACTATGATTTAACAAGCTAATAATGGATAATAACTAAAGATAAAAATACATGTTGTAATGACTTTGCAGGTAAAATTGTATGTCAAAAAACACAGTCAGATATTCTTGAAAATAAAAATTATGTAGGTTGGACTTCAGACCAACGGAAGTTGAAACCTTACTTTAACTGAATTCTGGATAAGGGATAGTGCAAGACTCTATTTCCCTAATGTAATCAGACTGTTAAGCTCACCAGGGTTGCTGAGCGCTGTTTCTTATCCAGGGTCAGGTTAATTAGGCGATCCAAGTAAAACAAAAGCTAGGCTGGATACCTATACCCGTGGTCATTGGATTTGCTGTTTTTCTAGTGTAGATAATGGCTGGGATAGCAAGGCATATTATTGATGTAATAGTCATTCTATTGCTCAATAATATAACGCAGCTAGCGCGGTCAGTATGTGTGCTATAAATCTGTAAATTCATTGATTACGGGTATAAAATTACTTTCCAAGAGCTTGTCTCAGAAATGGCTAGGGAAGACTTTAAGCCAGCAACGTGATGCTTTAGTGAAAAAGTATGGCTACCAGGCTATGGATTATCATGAATAAGTTATCTAGGTCATATAACGTATCTAGTGGGGTTTGTTCTAATGCGACTTACAGCACAACAAATTAAACGTATAGCTGAACTTGTTCAGGCTGTGGCTGGAACTCAGGCACGGGTCTATGTGTTTGGATCAAGGCTAGACGATGATGCGCGTGGTGGAGATCTTGATCTTATGCTTGAACTCAGTGAGCCGATAGATAACCCCGCTTTATTGTCTGCCCAGTTGTCAGCGAAAATATCGCGAGCTATGCATGGACGAAGGGTAGATGTCTTATTAAGCGCACCTAACCTGGCACGATTACCAATTCACGACATTGCTGTTAATGAGGGGCAGTTGATATGACGATTGAGTCTAAACTTTTATTGCGATTACAGTTTTTAACGCGGGTGATACGTAAAGAGAGTCAACATTTGGCCACAACTGATCAACGATTGTTTTCTGAAACCACCTCAATAGCGGATTTTAGCAAGCTTGATTCAGATATTGATCTGGCAGAGCGAGTTGAAGCATTTGTGAGTCGATTCTGTAGGTTACAAGACACGCTAGGCGATAAACTATTGCCAATACTTCTAACGGCACTTGGTGAAAAAACCGCATCTGTGATTGATAATCTTGATCGTGCAGAACGCTTGAGTTTAATAGCATCTGCTGAAGAATGGATGACGATGAGACATCTTAGAAATCAAATGGTGCATGAATATGTTGAAGATAACCTGGTTTTAACAAGCGCGTTGAAAACAGGCCATTTATTTGTTTCTACATTGATTGCAACTGCTAACACTATGATTAATGAAATAGAACGTAGAGGTTGGGCGTAAGCACTCCTTGAACTTAAAAAACAATATGAACCTAAATGCAAAAATCAATGCAGTGAACACGATCTGTGACTTACTTGACATGAAGCACAATTCATTCCCGTAAAAGCGGGGATCCAACGACGGTGAATCGTTCTCACTGCCCATGGAACCCCACATACGTGGGGATGACAACATGTTTGAGATAAGGTACGCACTCTAACGTATTTGGTATTTATTCTTAATCTATTGTTGGGACTCATGCTTGACCCCAACCTACGTTATCTCGCAAAAAGTTGATTTTTTTAAATACGATTTGCCATACAAAATAAATTGAATTACTCTTTGTATGCAACCCATTGAAATGGTTGTTTAAATTAACAAGGAGATATGGAAATTATGTTTAAGAAATTATTTTTAGCGTTTGCTTTGGCATTCGCGTTATCAACTGGCGCAGCAATGGCTGCCGACAAAATCGATATCAATACCGCGACCAAGACTGAGCTGCAATCCTTAAATGGAGTTGGTGATGCAACTGCAGAGGCTATTATTGAATATCGAACTCAAAACGGGCCTTTTTTACGTGTGTCAGATTTAGAAAAAGTGAAAGGCATTGGTCAAAAAAAGGCCGAGAAGTTAGCTGAATCAGTCACTGTTTCAAAAGCTGAATAAGTTAGAAAGTAGTGCGTTCAAATGACATGCTTCCAATTTAGTTGGGGCATGTCATTTTTTTTGGGTGGTTTCACGTGCTGTGGGTTCGGTTTTGACCGAACGGTTGGGTTGTCGAGTTAAAACTCGACCTACAACGAGTGAAAAAGTAAAAAATAGCGGAAATATATTTGAATAAGCATAAGCTTTGATTGTTACGAGTTATATGTTTATACTTGCGTTTATACATTAAGGGCCGACTGGGTGCTGATATGACAGAAGTAACATTAGATATAAAAAAGTGGGGCAATAGTTTAGGGGTGAGATTGCCTGCTGCAATTGCTCGGGAAGCCCATTTGCATAGTGATCAACGAGTGCGAATTTCGGTTATAGACAAGCAAATTATTATCACACCTATTGTAACTGAGCAAATGACGTTGGAGGAGAGGCTAGCTAATTTCAACCCTGATATTCATGGTGGTGAAGTTATGACTGTGTCAGAATCTGTGGGTGTTGAAACGTGGTAAAAAAAACGGATAAATGGTCACCACATCGACAGGATATTATTTGGATTGACTGCAATCCTCAGTTGGGTCATGAAATGAGGAATATTCATCCCTTTTTAGTGCTCAGCCCGAAAAGTTTTAATGATAAAACATCACTGGTGATTGGCTTACCTATGACAACTGCTGAATATAATGCGGATAACCCTTTTGCAGTTGCAGTGGGCAATGTGTCTGGCAAAAAGGTAAATAAAACAAGTTATGTGCTTTGTCATCAACCTAAATCGTTTGATTGGCGTGCTCGTGGTGCAAAGCCACATCCATTAGGTGTAATGAATGACGCATTATTTTTTGACGTTTGTGACCGGCTTAATCAGATTATTCAACTTAAATGAAAATATTTTTTTGATCTCCCATTGGTCTTGATGACTAGCAGTGTTGTCGGACTAAAGCCCAACTACGTTCATAAAATGTGGTCTGCAAGGGTTAGTTTGTTTAAAACGTAGCTGTTTGTAGTGCCCTTGTGATAGTCACTGTGCTAAGATGCTTTTAAAAGTACTATTAAGGATACGAATATGATTGTTTCTGCGAATGAGGTTAAGACACGGGGAGTCGCTTTTTTTGGAAAAATGCTAGAAAAAGCTGATGAGCTCATCATTAATGTGCGAGGTAAAAATAAGTATGTAGTTTTGGATATTGAACGCTATAACGAGTTTAGGCAGAATGAACTTGATTTGGCGCACATGAGAGTGATGCAAGATATCAAAGACGGTCGCTATAAAGTACAAACTGCGGCAGAGCATACAAAAGAGTTGATGGATGAATTATAAAATCATTCGGACTGATGAGTATTTTAAGAAGTTAAAAAAGTTTATTAAAAAGCACCCTGACGCTTTAGAAAGATATGTCAAAACCATTGAGTTGCTTGAGCTAGATCCTTTTCACCCGTCACTGCGTTTGCACAAGCTTCAAGGTAAATTAAATGATTATCATAGTGTTTCAATTACTATGAGCTATCGAATTGTGATTGATTTTATTTTTAAAGAAAAAGAGATTATCCCGATTGATGTTGGTACACATGACGAGATCTATTGAGTTGGTTTGTCGAGTTAAAATAGGACCTACAGAGATCCTTAGCGTGGGTTGGACTTCAGTCCAACGTCAACCTGACCTACGTACGATAGTCGATAGCAACACATTTGTTAGCCGATCCTAAAAGCGTATTGACGCCTATTGGCAATTTTGTTCGTAAATCAAGTTTAGATGAGTTGCCTATCCCTTAAAAAGTTGATTTTTTTAAATACGATTTGCCATACAAAGTAAATTGAATTACTCTTTGTATGCAACCCATTGAAATGGTTGTTTAAATTAACAAGGAGATATGGAAATTATGTTTAAGAAATTATTTTTAGCGTTTGCTTTGGCATTCGCGTTATCAACTGGCGCAGCAATGGCTGCCGACAAAATCGATATCAATACCGCGACCAAGACTGAGCTGCAATCCTTAAATGGAGTTGGTGATGCAACTGCAGAGGCTATTATTGAATATCGAACTCAAAACGGGCCTTTTTTACGTGTGTCAGATTTAGAAAAAGTGAAAGGCATTGGTCAAAAAAAGGCCGAGAAGTTAGCTGAATCAGTCACTGTTTCAAAAGCTGAATAAGTTAGAAAGTAGTGCGTTCAAATGACATGCTTCCAATTTAGTTGGGGCATGTCATTTTTTTTGGGTGGTTTCAAGTGCTGTGGGTTCGGTTTTGACCGAACGGTTGGGTTGTCGGACTAAAGACCGACCTACGATGATGGTGATGTGTGTTCGGTTTAACGATGAATTTTAACTCGCTGTTAATCCTGAGATGAGTGCCTGTTTTAATTGCTCTTGTTGAATCTCGCTTAAGGGTTCATTTTGTGATGAGGTGACAAAAAACACGTCTTCTACCTGATCGCCAAGTGTCGTTAATTTGGCATTGACAACTTGTATGTCACATTGCAGAAAGACTCGAGCGATAGATGATAATAACCCTGGTCTGTCATGTGTATTTAATTCCATTACGGTATGACTTTGTTGTGTGTTGATTCGGAAATTGATTGTGGGTTTGGTTTCAAACAATTTCATCGCTCTTGGTGTGATGCCGGAGAAAGATGTGCTAATTTTGTCCAAATTTTCCAGGCTATGATTGAGTGTCATAATGATTTCTGTTGGATTGTCGATCGAGCCATTAACGATATAGGTATTGAGTGTGTTGCCATCATGAGTTGCATTAATTTTAGCATCAAGCACATCCAGATCGAGTCGTCCCAGACATGCTGTAACGGCAGCGAATATGTGCGGTCTATCTTGAGTCGCGAAAAATAGTTCCAGGGTATTATGGCTAAGTGGGCGTGATGTCAGTAAGGTTTTTTTATCAGGATTTTCAAGGCGATATTGAGTTTGCCAGACGATGTCTTCGACAGTATGACGTGAGAAATAATGATAATCATACGATTGCCAAAGCGCCTCAATTTGTTGTTCTGGCCATGATGAATTAACTAATACAGTTAATGCCTGTTGACGAATTTTAGCTGCTTTTTCCTGCGAATTCTTTGCCAGTTGTTCACTTTGTTCCAGCCATTGTTTGGTATTTTGATATAGCTGTTTTAATAATGAATCGCGCCAGCCATTCCATAAATTATTATTGGTTGCTCTAATATCAGCAACGGTAAGTAGGTAGAGGTAATTTAAACGATTAATTGTTTGAACTGTTTTGGCAAATAGTTTTATAACCTCTGGATCGTGTATATCCGATTTTTGAGCTACCAATGACATTGAGAGATGATTTCTGACTAAAAATGTGACAATGTCAGTATCAAATGAACTGAGAGAGTGACGTTGACAAAAAGCGGTGGCATCGGCAACACCTAAAATACTGTGATCACCGCCGCGCCCTTTTGCTATGTCATGAAATAAGCCGGCAATATAGAGTAGTTCATGCTTGGATAGTTGCTTAAACACATCTGAACAAAGTGGGAATTCATCCTGGAATTCGGGGCATGAAAAACGGCGCAGATTACGTACTAAAAATAAGGTGTGTTCATCTACAGTATAAGCGTGGAACAAATCATGCTGCATTTGTCCAACGATTTGCCCAAATTCTGGTAAATAAGCACCTAATACCCCAAGTGCATTCATTCTACGAAACTCGTGCGTTATGCCTTTAGGTTGTCGTATGATCTCCATAAATAACGCCTGGTTCTTTATATCATTTCGAAAGCGTTGATCTATCAGGTGGATATGTGCATGAATTTGTCGGATTGTATCTGCCCGAACCCCTTTTATTTCCGGGTGTTGTTGCAAGATCAGAAACAGTTCCAGCATTGCATAGGGATAATAAGCAAAAATGCCATGATTGATTGTCTCCAGATAACCATTGTGAACTTGAAAGCGACGATTAACCGGGGTTATATGGCTCGGCTTATCAGCCAAAATAATATTTTCTTCAAATAATTGAAGTAATAGTTCATTCATTTGTCCAATTGAACGAGCACATAGATAATAATCTTTCATGAAATGTTCGACTGCGAGTCGATTATCACAATCAACATAACCAAGCTGTGTAGCTATGTCACGCTGGTAATTAATCATCAATTTTTCTTGTTTGCGTTTAGCAAGACAATGCAGTACAAATCGAACACGCCATAGAAAACGCTGTGCTTTGTCTAAAACATCATATTCACTGTTTGAGATAAAGCCTTTATCGTTAAGCCCTTGCAGATCATTTACATTAAAGTGCTGTTGGGCAACCCAGTTAATGATATGAATATCTCTTAATCCGCCTGGCGATTCTTTAATATTTGGCTCGAGATTATTGGCAGTGTCATTATATTTTTGGTGGCGTTGTAATTGTTCTTGACGCTTTGCTTGATAAAAAAGGCGGGTATCCCAGGTTTTATGATCGGTCGTTAATTTATGTAATGCGTTATACAGTGAGTTATCACCATATAACAAGCGAGTTTCTAGCAAATTGGTTGCAATAGTTATGTCTTGTGCCGATTGCTGGCGACATTCTTCAACGGTACGAACACTGTGCCCAATGTCAAGGCCTATATCCCAAAGTTGAGTTAAAAAGTGGGTTAATCCCGATGGTGGTTGTTCGGATACAGATTGATCCAGCAGGATCAGTAAATCAATATCAGAGTAGGGGTGTAGTTCGCCTCGACCATAGCCTCCGACGGCAAGTAGGCTTATTTTGTCATCTTGACCGACATGTTGCTGCCAAAGTGCTTTTAATACCTGGTCAACAAAATGAGAACGAAACTGAACCAGATCGACCACATCAACATTTAAGTCGAACTGCTGTTGAAGAAACAGTTGACCTTGTTGTAGTGCTTTACGGAAATAGACTGTTTTACTGGCGTAGTTGTTTGGTGACAGATCGTGAGTAATATCCCAAAGTGAGGGTGGGGAATCAGGCATAATTTAAATTACTTCATCTTCACGTAGTGTTAAAATTTCATGACCATCATCAGTCACCAATATCGTGTGTTCCCACTGGGCGGATAAAGAGCGATCCTTGGTTACAACTGTCCAGTTATCGGGCAATTGTTTAATATGACGTTTGCCGGCATTAATCATTGGCTCAATCGTAAATGTCATACCTGCTTCAAGTATCAGCCCCGTTCCCGGTGTGCCATAATGTAAAACTTGTGGTTCTTCATGAAACACCTTGCCGATACCATGACCACAATATTCACGCACGATCGAAAAGTTTTGGGCTTCGCCATGTTTCTGAATAGCATGACCAATATCGCCTAATTGAATACCGGGTTTGACCATGCTGATACCGATCAACATTGCTTCACGCGCTGTATTGCATAAGCGTTGTGCCAAAATCGATGTTTTACCGACAATAAACATCATGCTGGTGTCGCCATGATAGCCATCTTTGATAACTGTGATATCAATATTGATGATATCGCCATTTTTGAGCTTTTTGTTACCAGGAATACCATGACAAATAACATGATTGACCGAGGTGCAAATAGATTTAGGAAAACCATGATAATTCAGTGGGGCGGGAATAGCCTGTTGTTCATTCACGATATAGTTATGGCAAATTTGGTCTAACTCATCGGTTGTAATGCCTGCTTTAACATGTGGGGTGATCATGGTCAAAACATCAGCGGCAAGACGACCCGCGACCCGCATTTTTTCGATCTCATCAGCAGTTTTTATGCTTACAGCCATTATGAACGTTATCCCAGATAGTCAGTATTGATGGTGTATAGTTTGCCGTAAAATAACACTAACAACCACATCTGTCTTTTTCACACACTATTTGTATTGAAATAAACCCCCGCTTTAGCTTCTGGACGTTAAGATAGATAAATCAAATACATTGTTTTAACTAGCGTTTTATGGTATAAAATGCGCGCCTTTTAAGGCAGAAATCACACATGCACCGGCACGAATATCGGGGTGCTAATTGCTTATGCAATTTAGTCGATACTTGGGGTGTGTGGAGGTTTAACCCCAATTTTTATACAAGGTAGAATTTAATAATGGCAAAAACAACTATGCGCCAAATGCTTGAAGCAGGCGTTCATTTCGGTCACCAAACACGTTACTGGAATCCAAAAATGGGTCCATTTATTTTTGGTAAACGTAACAATATTCACAT
Source organism: Gammaproteobacteria bacterium (assembly GCA_029210875.1). Taxonomy (GTDB): domain Bacteria; phylum Pseudomonadota; class Gammaproteobacteria; order Nitrosococcales; family Methylophagaceae. The sequence continues at coordinate 10,338 of JARGFJ010000017.1, forward strand.
CATCAACCTTGAGCACAGCTTACCAATGTTTAACGATGCGTTAAACTTCGTTGGTAAATTAGCGTCTAAAAAAGGTCGTATCCTGTTTGTAGGTACTAAACGTGCGGCTCAAGATGCAATCCGTGATGATGCAACTCGTGCAGGCATGCCTTTTGTTAACCGTCGCTGGTTAGGTGGTATGTTGACTAACTATCAAACAGTGCGTCAATCAATCAAACGTCTAGATTCAATTCAAGCAATGATCGAATCAGGTAAGTTAGAAGGTTTGAAAAAGAAAGAAGTATTAAATCTGACACGTGAACAAGAAAAATTAGAAAAAAGCATCGGCGGTATCCGCAAAATGGGTGGCTTACCGGATGCATTATTTGTAATTGACGTTGACCACGAACGCATTGCAATCAAAGAAGCAAACAACTTGGGTATCCCTGTTATTGCTGTTGTTGATAGCAATAGCAACCCAGATGGCGTTGACTATGTTATTCCTGGTAATGACGATTCTATGCGCGCAATCAAGCTTTATACAGCAAGTATGGCTGATGCCGTTTTAGAAGGTCGTGCATCTGTAGCGACAGGTGATACTGAAGAGTTTGTAGAAGTTACAACAGAAAGCACAGAAACTGCTGCTGAGTAACATTTATATAGAAACAATGTGCAGGCTCGCTATCACTAGCGGGCCTGTATTGTATGTATCGCCAGCGATTGGTTGATACAGAGATACAGTTATAAAGGGTGAGTGAAATGGCAACAATTACTGCTGCACTAGTAAAAGAACTGCGTGAACGTACAGGTTCAGGCATGATGGAATGTAAAAAAGCATTGGTAGAATCTGATGGCGACATCGATGCTGCAATCGAAGCAATGCGTAAGTCTGGTTTAGCGAAAGCGGATAAAAAATCAGATCGAATCGCCGCTGAAGGCATTATCGCAATTGAAACAAGTGCTGATGGCAAGCGTGCTGTCATGATCGAAGTTAATTCAGAAACAGACTTTGTCGCAAAAGCAGAAGACTTCACTAATTTTGTTAAACAAGTGGCTAATAAGGTGCTAGAAGCACAACCAGCGTCAGTAGAAGAATTAATGACATTAGCATTAAATGATGCGGGCGATAGTATTGAGACAGTGCGTCAGGCACTGGTTGCAAAAATTGGTGAAAACATTCAGGTTCGTCGTTTTGAATTAATGACATCTGAAGAGGGTGTGATTGGTTCATATCGTCATGGCGATCGTATCGGTACTATGGTTAAGTTGACAGGTGGTGATTTAGCCCTGGCGAAAGACTTGGCGATGCATGTCGCTGCAAGTCGTCCACAAGCGGTGTCAGCAGCGGATCTACCTGCAGCGTTACTTGAAAAAGAACGTGATATCGTGGCGACACAAGCGCGTGATAGCGGTAAACCAGAAGCGATCATTGAAAAAATGGTTGAAGGCCGTATGCAAAAATTCGTTAACGAAATCAGTTTATTAGGTCAATCTTTTGTTAAAGATCCTGATGTCACAATTGAAAAACTGATTAAACAAGCAAACGCAACAGTTGATGCATTCTCATTCTTTGAAGTAGGTGAAGGTATTGAGAAAGCGGCTGATAACTTTGTAGAAGAAGTTATGGCACAAGCGAAAGGAAACTAAGTAATGACCGAAACGGGAAAAAAGCCAGCATATAAACGTATTCTGCTTAAATTAAGTGGTGAGGCGTTAATGGGTACTGCTGAATACGGTATTCAACCTGAGGTTATTTCTCGTTTTGCTAAAGAAATCTCTGAGCTCAGTGCCCAAGGCATTGAGCTCGGGATTGTTATCGGCGGAGGCAATATCTTCCGTGGTGCCGGTTTAGCCGCTAGTGGCATGGATCGTGTTAGTGCAGATCATATGGGAATGTTGGCTACGGTCATGAATGCCCTTGCATTACAAGATGCATTGGAACGTCATGGTGCTTTTTGTCGCGTGATGTCTGCCATACGCATCAATGAAGTGTGTGAAGATTATCTTCGCCGTCGCGCGATTAGACACCTTGAAAAAGGCCGTGTTGTTATTTTTGCTGCTGGAACGGGTAATCCTTTTTTCACAACTGATTCGGCCGCCAGTTTACGGGCCGTTGAGATTGGTGCAGATCTGATGCTTAAAGCAACACAGGTTGATGGCGTTTATAATGCGGATCCCAAAAAAGATCCTAATGCTATTCGTTATGATGAACTTAGCTATGATGAGGTGATTAATCAACGTCTGGCTGTTATGGATACAACAGCAGTTGTGATGTGTCAGGAACAAAAAATGCCGTTACGTGTATTTGATGTTCATCAAACTGGGAATTTAACAAAAATTGTTTATGGCGAAGCAATTGGCACATTAGTTAAATAGCTTAAGTAGGAAAAAACATGATTGAAGATATCAAAAAAGATGCAGCACAACGCATGAAAAAAAGTGTTAACGCACTGGAAATATCAATGGCAAAAATTCGTGCTGGTCGCGCTCATACCAGTTTATTAGACCATGTTACCGTGCCTTATTATGGTTCTGACGTTCCCTTAAGTCAGGTTGCAAATGTGGGTGTGGAAGATTCACGTACCTTAACTGTGACACCCTGGGAAAAACCAATGTTGCCGGTTGTTGAAAAAGCAATTATGACCTCGGACTTAGGTGTTAATCCTAATAGTGCTGGCATGACGATCCGAATTCCGATCCCACCTTTAACAGAAGAACGTCGTCGTGATTTGGTCAAAGTTGCTCGTAATGAAGCTGAAGGTGCCCGTGTTGCTATCCGTAATATTAGACGTGATGCCAACAGCACCTTAAAAGATTTACTAAAAGAAAAAGAAATTTCAGAAGATCAACAGCGTGGTGCTGAAGATGATATTCAGAAATTGACGGATGCGACAATTAAAGAAGTCGATGGCGTGTTATCCGAAAAAGAAACTGATTTGATGGAAGTGTAAGGTAGCTTAACACTACCTTATTTAACATGACTGCGGATAATACGCATGTTCCACAGCATATTGCCATTATCATGGACGGTAACGGTCGTTGGGCAAAGCAGCGACACCAACCTCGATTTATGGGGCATCGTGCTGGTCTGAAAGCGGTTGAAAATATTGTTAAACAGTGTGTTGAACGTAATGTTTCTGTACTCAGTTTATTTGCTTTTAGTAGTGAAAATTGGCGTCGACCTTCAAAAGAAGTGAGTTTGTTGATGGAATTGTTTGCTTTAGCGTTGAAGCAGCAAGTAAAACGACTCAATGACAATAATATCCAACTTCGTATTATTGGTGATATCTCAAAGTTTAGTAATGGTTTACAAAAACAAATTACGCACGCAACCGAATTGACTAAAGATAATACGAGCTTAATCATTAATATCGCTGCAAATTATGGCGGACGTTGGGATATCACCCAAGCTGTTCAGCAGATTGCAGTCAAAGTAAAATCACACGAATTAGCTGTTTCAGACATTACAGAAGCGTTGATCACTAACCACCTGAGTACGGCAAACTTGCCTGAGCCTGATTTATATATACGCACCGGCGGTGAGCAACGTGTCAGTAACTTCCTGTTATGGCAGTTGGCTTATACCGAGTTTTATTTTACGGATACCTTGTGGCCTGATTTTGATGGAAAAGCATTAGATCAGGCAATTGATTCATTCAATCATCGTGAACGTCGATTTGGTCGCACTTCAGAGCAGTTACAGGAGAGAGAGTAACAATGCTAAAACAACGTTTGCTGACAGCTATAGGCCTAATTCCACTAGTATTATGGACAATATTGTATGTGCCAACATCAATTGTGCAGTGGTTTGTTCTGCTAGTGACGGTGCTGGCTGCAATTGAGTGGTTGACTATTGTTGACGTCAGAACAGTTGTTGCAAAATGTGTGTTGGTAATAGTGATTGCCATATTGGCATTGGTGTTTTATAACGCTGTAGCCTTATTGCTGGCATTAGCCTTATCAGTCTGGTTGTTGGCGGGGTTATTGGTTGTGCGCTATGCACATTCTCCTCTACCAATAAGTATTAAGGCGTTATTTTACAATAAATACTTTGGTTGTCTGAATGCTATTGTGATGTTGACATTGTTCTTGTTGTCGACCATCTGGCTACATCATTCTGAAACAGGTCCTGTTCTGGTAGTTTATGTATTGATTTCTGTCTGGCTGGCTGACACTGGTGGGTATTTTGCCGGAAAGCGCTGGGGCAAGCATAAACTAGCCAGTGTGATTAGTCCGAATAAAACTTGGGAAGGTGTTTATGGCGCATTGGTATTGACGTTTATATGGGCGTCAATAGCGTATTGGCTTGAATTCAATGCTGATATTCCAGCGCTAGTCTGGTTTGGACTGACCTTGGTGACTGTTTTGATTTCTGTGATCGGTGATTTATTTGAAAGTCTGTTTAAACGTGCTCACCAGGTCAAAGATAGTGGCAATTTGCTACCGGGCCATGGTGGCATGTTGGATCGTGTAGATAGTCTGCTTGCTGCAGTACCGGTGTTTACTGCAGGTCTTTATTTTCTGGGAGCCCTATGATGCAGCTGGTGACGATACTTGGTTCAACGGGATCTATCGGCATCAGTACATTAGATGTCATTGGACGTCATCCTGATAAATATAAGATCTATGCATTAACGGCTAATCGCTCTGTAGATAGTCTGTTTAAGCAGTGTCAGCAATGCAATCCTGAGGTAGCTGTCATGCTTGATCAGGCGGCGGCTGAGCAGTTGCAGCAAAAAATAATAAAAGCAGGCCTGGCTACTGAAGTAATGTCTGGCGTGAATGCTTTAGAATTAGTGGCAAGTCAGACACGGGTGGATTGTGTCGTCGCTGCAATAGTGGGTGCTGCTGGTCTAATGCCTACTTTAGCTGCCGCTAAATCGGGTAAACGTATTCTATTAGCAAACAAAGAAGCACTGGTAATGAGTGGTGCATTATTTATGCGTGAAGTTGAAGCGAATGGTGCGACCTTATTACCGGTAGACAGTGAACATAATGCCATTTGGCAATGTCTGCCTGTAGGTGGAAAGCAGCGACACCATTTTAATGACAAAGGTGTCAGACGATTGATTCTGACTGCATCAGGTGGCCCGTTCCGAGATTTTGATACGACACAACTTGAACATGTCACTCCTGAACAAGCGGTAGCTCACCCTAATTGGTCTATGGGCCAAAAAATATCGGTCGATTCAGCCACGATGATGAATAAAGGTCTGGAAGTGATTGAGGCACATTGGCTATTTGGAATGCCTGCGAATCAAATCGATGTGATTTTGCATCGACAAAGTATTATTCACTCTATGGTTGATTATGATGATGGTTCAGTTTTAGCTCAAATGGGTAATCCAGATATGCGAACGCCAATTGCCAATGCCTTGGCATGGCCTGAGCGAATTGATTCAGGTGTGACACCACTTGATTTAGTTGCTGTTGGCAGACTCGATTTTACTAAAGCAGACTTTAATCATTTCCCATGTTTAGCGTTAGCGTATAGAGCCTTAGAAGCCGGTGGCACCAGCACTGCAATTCTCAATGCCGCTAATGAAGTTGCTGTTGATGCATTTTTAAATCATCAAATTGGTTTTACACACATAGCTAAAATAATCGACAAAGTATTGACGGAACTGCCTTCACATCATGGCGACACACTTGAGCAGGTACTAGCCGATGATCAACACGCACGTCAGTTTGCCAAAACATTGCTTAACTAATGTATTCAGCTTTTTACTTTATTGTAGCGTTAGCCATTTTAGTTGTTGTTCATGAATTTGGACACTTTTGGGTTGCACGCCGTTGTGGCGTAAAAGTGCTGAAGTTTTCAGTTGGTTTTGGTCGGGCCTTGTGGCAAAAAACAGGAAAAGATGGGACAAAATACATTGTTGCCATGATACCGCTCGGCGGTTATGTCAAAATGCTTGATGAGCGCGAAGGACCTGTAAATGACACTGAACTCGCCTATAGTTTCAACAGGCAGCCCTTACGATCTCGAGTAGCAATCGTTGCTGCTGGGCCAATTGCTAATTTAGTGTTTGCCATTGCAGCCTATTGGTTGATTTTTGTGATGGGTATACCGGGTATAAAACCGATTATTGATAACATTGATCCGGAAACACCGGCATACCAGGCACAACTGGTTGTTGGTGATGAAATTCTAGCCATAAACACTAAACCAACGCCAACCTGGCAAAGTGTATATAAAGAATTTGCTGTTGTATCTGAGCACGGTGGTACGGTCAATTTAACGATTGTTTCTGGCACTATTCAGCAACAGCGTCAGATCACAGTACCCAAAAGAGATCTGGAACAAAAGCCACAACAGTCATTGTTTGAACAGCTTGGAATGACACCAGTACGTATTAAGTTGTTACCGATACTTGATAGTGTAGTTGCTGGTGGCGCAGCGGATAGGGCAGGTTTAAAAAAGGGTGACTTACTGTTATCACATAACGATCACTATATTGATGACTGGAACGGATGGGTTGAGTTGATAAAATCGTCAGCCGAAAGATCACTCAATATAACGATTGAACGTAATAAGCAGCAAATAGATTTAGTACTAACGCCAGCGAAAGGCGATGATAATAGTGGGTTTATAGGTGCCCGTGTTAATGCCAATGCAACACTTATCCCAGAAGAGTTGCAGGCTGAACTACGTCATGGGCCAATCGATGCCTTATATTATGCATGTAAGGAAACATGGCAATTTACATCATCAACATTGAAAAGCCTTGGTGGCATGCTTGTTGGGACAGTGTCGACTAAAAATTTAGGTGGTCCTATCAGTATCGCGCAATATGCAGGTTCATCTGCGGAACAAGGTGCGATTACATTTATCAGTTTTTTAGCAATGATAAGTATTAGCCTGGGAATATTAAATCTATTACCAATCCCGATATTAGATGGTGGACATTTAATGTTGTATTTAATTGAAGGCATAAAAGGTTCGCCAGTATCGGAAACACACCAGCAGTCAGCTCAAAAACTGGGCATCATGTTGTTACTGGCATTGATGATTCTTGCTTTTTTCAATGACTTAACAAGACTGTTTGGATAATCAGAATATTGCAGGTACACTAACAGCTTCGTCCGACAATTTTTATCGAATTTAAAATGAAAAAATTACTCATTACCATCGCAACACTGTTTCTTTCTAGTGCAGTTTTTGCTGAAAGTTTCGTGATTAAGGACATACGTGTTGAAGGCTTACAAAGAATTTCTGCGGGTACAGTTTTTAATTTTCTACCGGTAAACGTCGGTGATGAAATGGACGAGACTGATGCTAAAAGTATTATTCGTTCACTATACAAATCAAAGTATTTCAATGATGTCGGGGTTGAACACCAAGATGGTGTGTTAGTTATTAATGTAACCGAGCGTTCTGCGATTTCCAGTATTGAATTTGTTGGCAATAAAGATCTTGATAGCAAGGAGCTGTTGAAGTCATTGCGTCAGATTGGTTTTGCAGAAGGTCAAGTATATGAAAAAGCGATGCTTGAGCGTGTTGAACTTGAATTACAACGTCAGTATTTTAGTCGCGGAAAGTATGGTGTAAATATCGCATCAGAAGTAACGCCACTATCACGTAATCGTGTATCGATTCGGATCACAATGGCTGAAGGAATTATCGCGACTATCGGCGCGATCAATATTGTAGGTAACAATGCGTTCGATGAAGATGATTTGTTAGAACAATTTCAGTCTACAACAGGCACCATGCTTTCAATCTTTACCCATGATAATCAGTATTCTCGTCAAAAATTATCGGCAGATCTGGAAACCTTACGTTCCTATTATTTAGATCGCGGTTATGTTGATTTTGCGGTTGAATCAACACAGGTTTCGATTACTGATGATAAAAAGCATATGTTTATTACCATCAATATTTCTGAAGGCGAACGTTATAAAGTTCAAGAAGTTCGCTTGGCAGGTGATTTGATTGTGCCTGAACAAGAGCTATTTGAAATGGTGGCCATTAAAAAAGATTCAATATTCTCACGTAAAGCGATTACCAAAAGCACAGAATTATTAACCAATCGTTTGGGTGATGATGGCTATGCGTTCGCTAACGTTAATGCTGTGCCAACAATTGATCGTGATAACAAACAGGTTGTATTAACATTCTTTGTTGATCCAGGTCGACGCGCTTATGTCAGACGGATCAATATCTCAGGTAATAGTAAAACGCGAGATGAAGTTTTACGTCGTGAAATGCGCCAGCAAGAAGCTTCCTGGATTTCAACAACAAAAGTTGAGCAGTCACGTTCACGCATTAGTCGTTTAGGCTACTTTGAAGATGTTAATGTTGAAACTGTTCCTGTTGCAGGAACAGCAGATCAGGTTGATCTAGACTTTAATGTGAGCGAGTTGGCATCAGGTAGTTTGTCTGCCGGTATTGGTTTCTCACAAACAGATGGTCTTCTTTTGAATGCTAATGTGACTCAAAAGAACTTTTTGGGTAGTGGTAAGCATATTAACTTTGGTTTTAACAATAGTAGTTCTAACACAGTATATAGCTTTGGTTATACCAACCCGTTTGCTACAGTTGATGGTATCAGTCAAGGCTTTAATGCCTATTTTCGTCAAACAGATGCGGCCAAGGCTAATATTGCCAGTTTCAACACCGATGTATATGGTGGTGATATCAATTTTGGTATTCCAATTTCAGAAAATAATCGTATTCGATTGGCATTAGGTTACGAAAATACGCAACTTGATTTACCAAGAGAAAACACAATTCAGCGCTATCAGGACTTTGTTGATAAAGAAGGTAATGATTTTGATACATTTACGCTTTCATTCGGATGGTCGAGTGACAGTAGGGACAACGCTGTGTTGCCAACACGAGGTATGTCACAAAGTGTCACGGCAGAAGTCGCTGTGCCAGTTGGTGACTTACAATACTATAAGCTTCGATATAAAAATAATTGGTTCCATCCATTGTTAGACTCACTCACATTATCACTTAATGGTGAATTGGGATATGGAGAAGGCTATGGTAATACTGACGATCTACCATTCTTCAAAAACTTTTTTGGTGGTGGTATTCGTAGTGTTAGAGGCTACAAAGCGAATACATTAGGCTTTAAAGAAGATGGTCAGTCATTGGGTGGCAATATGTTGGTCACCGGTGGTGTAGAAGTGATATTCCCTATTCCATTTTTGAAGAAGACACTTAAATCAGTACGTCTAAGTACCTTTGTTGACGTTGGTAATGTCTATGATATCAATGAAGATTTTGATGCTGGTTTATTGCGTTATTCTGCGGGTTTGTCAGCGATATGGATTTCACCTTTTGGTGCAATGTCATTTGCTGTAGCACAACCATTTAATGATCAAACAGGTGATGAAACGGAAACTTTCCAATTCTCGCTTGGATCAACATTTTAGTTAAATTTTTTTGGAGATGAGAGTGAAAAAAATGAAATTTGTCTGCTTGCTATTGGCTTTAGGCTTAGGTATGACATCACTTAATGCAGCAGAATTAAAAATTGGTGTAGTAAATGCTGCGGCAGTACTTGAGCAATCACCTCAAAAGGCACAAGCATTAGCTCGACTTGAAAAGGAATTTTCATCCAGAAGTAAATCCCTGGAACAAAAACACAAAGATTTACTGGCAAAACAAGAAAAATTGACAAAAGATGGTGCGATTCTTGGTGCTGAAGAACGTCAAAGTAAAGAGCGCGCATTATTAAGTGATCAACGAGATCTTAAGCGCCTACAGGATGAATATAGTGAAGATCTTTCAATACGTAGAAATGAAGAATTACGTAAATTAGAAAAAGAAATCGCACAAGCAATTGTAGAGTTAGCCAAGAAAGAATCATACGACCTCGTGTTGTATCAGGGTGTGATTTACGCAAGTGATCGTACAGATTTGACTGCTAAGGTATTAGAACAGCTTAAAGCGAAATAAACTGGATAGTTTTGGCACGAACAATTATGACATGGGCACTTAAGCAAATTGCTGATCATGTTGCTGGAAGCGTAAAGGGAAATAGTGAATTTGAGATTGATAGTGTAGGCACACTCCAACATGCAAATTCAAACCAAATTACATTTTTAGCAAATGCAAAATATAAAAAGTACTTGGCTACAACTCAAGCCGGTGCAGTTATAGTTGAACATCAGTTTGCCTATCTTGTATCTAATAATGCAATCATAGTGTCTGATCCTTATGTTGCTTATGCCAAAATTGCCACATTGATGTACCCTCAGAAATCGAGTAACTCTGGTATCGATGTAACAGCAAGTGTCCATAAAGACAGTGTTATACATCCAACAGCATCAATTGCGGCTCATGTTGTCATTGAAGAGCAAGTGACTATTGGTGAGAGCGTTTCAATTGGCCCTGGTTGTATTATAAAACGTGGGTGCATACTGGAAGAGGGCACCTATCTTGTTGCGAATGTAACATTATGTGACTCAGTAAAAATAGGCAAACATTGTATTATTCATCCTGGCGTTGTTATTGGTGCTGATGGTTTTGGTATAGCCAACGATAAAGGTAAATGGATAAAAATCCCACAAATAGGACGTGTCATTATTGGCAATGATGTCGAAATAGGTGCCAATACAACGATCGATCGAGGTGCAATTGAAGACACCGTTATCGGTAATGGTGTTAAATTAGATAACCAAATACAAATTGGTCACAATACAATCATTGGTGACAATACTGTGATTGCAGGCTGTGTTGGTATAGCTGGTAGTACAACAATAGGGAAAAACTGTGCTATTGGTGGAGGAGCTGGGTTAGGTGGGCATCTTGAAATTGTCGATGGTGTTCAGTTAACGGGCATGACAATGGTAACAAAATCTATCCTGACTCCTGGTGTCTATTCTTCTGGTATACCAGCTGAACCAACACAACAATGGCATAAAAATGTTGTTCGATATCGACATTTGGAACAACTCAATGATCGTGTTAAGAAATTAGAAAATACGCAATAAAGGCTGCTACTGCTGTAAAATAGTCTAGCTGATCATTAATAAATTAAGGATACAATTTGAATACTATTGATATACATGAAATTCAACGATACCTGCCTCACAGGTATCCCTTTTTATTGATTGATCGCGTGATAGATTATACTCCTGGCGAGCGTTTGGTCGGAATTAAAAATATTAGCTATAACGAGCCACAATTTACCGGACATTTTCCACAGCGTGTGATTATGCCTGGTGTACTCATTCTTGAGGCACTAGCACAAGCCACTGGTTTATTAGCATTCAAAACTACGGATGATATACGTTCAGATAATGCTTTATATTATCTTGCGGGTATAGATAATGCGCGCTTCAAAAAGCCAGTAGAGCCGGGTGATCAATTGCGTTTAGATGTTAAATTAGTTAAAAATAAGCGTAATCTATGGAAGTTCAGTGGTGAAGCAAGTGTTGACGGTGAGGTTGTCGTTACTGCTGATATTATGTGTGTTAATCAAGAAATGCCTAAATGATCCACCGCACAGCCATTATTGATCCTACCGCTAACATTGCCGATGATGTGCGTATTGGCCCATACTCGGTAATCGGTCCACATGTTGAAATTGGGCAGGGTTGCATTATTAAATCTCATGTTGTGATAAATGGTCCGACCAAGATAGGTGCTAATAACCAGTTTTATCAATTCTGCTCGGTAGGTGAGGATCCACAAGATAAAAAATATGCTGGCGAAGCAACAACTTTGGAAATTGGCAATAATAATCTTATTCGTGAAAACGTTACGATAAACCGTGGCACAGTCCAGGGTGGTGGTATCACCAAGATAGGCGATAATAACTGGATTATGGCTTATGTTCATATCGCACATGATTGCATTATTGGTAATAATAATATTTTTGCCAACAATGCATCACTAGCGGGTCACGTTAAGATCGATGATCATGTCATTCTTGGTGGCTTTTCTCTGGTTAGCCAGTTCAACTATATTGGTTCTCATGCCTTTAGTGCGATGGGAAGTGTGATATCAAGAAATATTCCGCCCTACGTCTTGGTTTCTGGTCATATGGCTAAACCAGTAGGTGTCAATGTAGAAGGGCTCAAACGCCGACAATTTTCGCCAACTCAAATTAAAAATATCAAAACTGCCTATAAGATTACATATCGTTCTTCATTGCTTATTGAGCAAGCACAACAACGATTATCAGAATTACCGCAGCAAGAGGGTGAGATTGACTGTTTTATAGACTTCTTAAATCTACAGGAAGGTGGCATTATCAGGTAACTATCAATTGTCACCTGAGTAACCTGTTTATCTCACGACGATCATTCCTGCGTCTTGACTGACGTTTTTTAAACACGCAACAATACTACTCCAACGTTAACTTGTCCTGATACAAACGCATAGTGTGCTGAAGTTGAGTGTAGGTTCTGCTACCAACAACACTACATTGATATCGATATTAACGTATAATCTGCGTTTTGAATTTAGAGTAGCATCAGTACTATCGCTTGCTATTTACATAGAAACTAAAATTATGGAGTAACGGTGTGGATATATACGCATCTGATGATGAAAAAGGTGAAGAAATTAAACAATGGTGGCGGGATAATGGTCTTGCCGTCGCTGTTGCTTGTGTATTAGTGATAGCAGGTATTATTGGTGGCCGTTATTGGATCGCACACAATGCCACACAGACTGAAATAGCTTCACTCCGTTATCAAGCTGTAGTTAATGCGATTGCACAAGACGATAGTGAAACAGCAGAAGATACTACTACCCAGCTATTAAGCGAGTTTACAAAAACACCCTATGCCGTATTTTCTGCCTTTGAAATGGTAAAATACAGTGCATCTAACGACGATTTAACGTCAAGTAAAACCTACCTTAACTGGATTATTGAACATGCTAAATTAAGTGGTCAAATCGATGTTGCACGCTTGAGACTGGCACAAATTTTATTAAGTGAAAAGCAATATCAGGAAGCGATTATCCTGACACAACAATCAGACTCATCAGCGTTTGCTTCATTATTCTCGGAGTTACGCGGTGATATTTACGTAGCCCAAGACCAAAAGCAAGAAGCGCGTGTAGCCTATCAAACAGCATTATCAACACTGGCCCAAGGTGAGTCACGCCAACAAGTATTACAGCTTAAATTAGATGATGTGGCTGGTGGACATGATAGCTAAACTTTACCGTCTCACTGTTACGATATTACTTAGCTGTTTTTTGGCTGGATGTGGCACGGTAGCCGGCTGGCTGCAGGATGATGTTTATGTCATGCCACCATCAGAATTAGTTGACTTTCCCCATGAGTTTGAACCTCAGGTGCTTTGGGCAGTAGATACGGGTGATGGCGCACCTGATGAATACAGTGATCTTGCGGTTTGGATCCACGGTGAGTCAGTTGTTACGGTTGATTATGAAGGTACGGTCACAAGCTACAATAAGCAATCAGGTAAAAGTGTTTGGAAATCCAAGTTAGATGTGCCCGTCGCGGCTGGTGCTGGCGGTGGTGAAGGTCTGATTTATATTGGCACGGTTAAAGGTGCGATAATCGCTTTAGATGAACGCAACGGTAAAGTGAAATGGCAACAGAAATTAACGAGTGAGGTTCTGGCTCCACCTAAAACAGCAAAAGGTATTGTTGTTGTGAGGACGGCAGATGGACGTATGAGTGGTCTATCAGTTGAAGATGGCAACGTCCTGTGGAACTACCAGCGAACAGTGCCTTTGTTGAGTTTGCGTGGTGCTAGCGCGCCTGTATTAATCGATGACAAAGTCATTGCGGGTTATGACAATGGTAAATTGGTTGCATTATCACTTTTAGATGGATCTGTGTTGTGGGAAAAAAGCGTAGCTGTACCGAGAGGGAGAACAGAGCTGGATCGTTTGGTCGATATTGATGCGGATCCTGTTGTTGTTAATGATGTCGTTTATGTTGTGGCATTTCATGGTCGTATGGCAGCTATAAGAGTTGATACCGGAGACATTGTTTGGGCGAGAGATATGTCATCACAAACCGGTCTTGATGTCGATCAATTCAATGCTGTTTATGTCACAGATGATGAAGACAATGTCTGGGCTGTACAAGATGGATCTGGCGATGGGCTTTGGAGACAAACACGTTTACTTCGTCGTAAAGTAACGGCCCCGGCTATTGTGGCAAATAATGTGATCGTAGGTGATTTCGAAGGCTATGTTCATTGGCTTTCTCGAGATGATGGACGATTTGTAAGTCGATTAAAAATAGCTGATTCAGCCATTCGAAGTAAACCAGTTGTTAAAGATAGCATCGTGTATGTAATAGCAAACGACGGCACATTAACAGCATTGAGAGTCCAATAAATAAATGAAACCCATTATTGCTTTAGTTGGACGACCCAATGTCGGAAAATCTACATTATTTAATCGATTAACTCGAAGTAGAGATGCTTTGGTTGCTGATTTTTCAGGGCTGACCAGAGATCGTATCTATGGCACAGTGAATAGCGATGACTGTTCATTCATACTGATTGATACCGGCGGTCTAACCGAACAATCTGACGATATGTCAGATTTAATGCGTAAACAGGCTAAACTCGCCATTGAAGAATCGGATCTTGTTTTGTTTTTAGTTGATGGTCGTGCTGGATTGACAGCAGCCGATCAGAACATTGCTAAAGAGCTTCGCAATGTTGATAAACCTATTTTGTTAGTTGTAAATAAAAGTGAAGGTGAACAGCGTGAAGTCATTGCTGCTGAATTTTATGCACTAGGGTTTGGGGAGCCACAGGTCATTTCTGCATCGCAAGGTCGCGGTATTACAAACTTGATCGATGGCTTGAAGCAAGTGCTTCCAAGCATTGAACTAACAGAAGAAGAGGTTGTTCCTGAAGATACTTCTCATGTGATTCGACTCGCTGTGTTGGGTCGCCCTAATGTCGGTAAATCAACACTTATTAATCGAATTTTGGGTGAAGAACGTGTTGTTGCCTTTGATGAGCCAGGGACAACGCGAGATAGTATTCATATTCCTTTTGAAAAAGATGGAACAGAGTATATTTTAATCGATACTGCTGGAGTACGCCGACGCTCCAAAGTGTCTGAAATGTTAGAAAAGTTCAGCATTGTCAAAACACTACAAGCATTAGAAGATGCCAATGTCGTGATATTGGTTTTGGATGCGCATGAAGGTATTGTTGAACAAGATCTGCATCTTGCCGGCTTGATTATCCAAAGTGGTCGTGCAGTAGTCATTGCTGTAAATAAATGGGACGGCTTGGATAAGTCTGAACGTGAATGGGTTGCAAGCAATATCGAACGTCGGTTGCCGTTCCTAAATTTTGCACAAACACATTTCATTTCGGCCTTACATGGCAGTGGTGTCGGCTTACTATTTAAATCGGTCAAACAAGCATACAACTCAGCGATGGCCCAATTACCAACACCTAGATTGACCCGCGTGTTGGAAGATGCGGTATCAGATCACCCGCCACCACTTATTCATGGTCGACGGATCAAATTCCGCTATGCTCATTTGGGTGGTAAAAATCCGCCACGAATTATCATTCATGGAAATCAGACCGAAGCAACGCCAAATAGTTATCGACGCTATTTGGAAAATACATTCAGAGAAGTGCTTAAACTCCATGGTACGCCAATTATGGTTGAATTTAAGCAGGGCGATAATCCATTTAAAGATCGAAAAAACAAATTGACTGATCGTCAAGTTGAGAAACGTCAGAGAATGATTAAACGCTCAAAATAGATACGGTTTTATAATATACCTTCATCCTCGCCCATCAGATCAGCAAGACTGTTTAAATGACCACGAATTTTTTCGCGATTTGATAATTTTTCTCGTGCGGCCATGGGTAAATCGGTAAATAGAATCACTTTTTTATCGATTAAGGTATTGATGAGATCTTCTAAAACACGTATCAGTGCCACATCTGATGTAGACAAGGCAGCTTGTACATCTTTTTTGCTGGCAGAGTTGATTAGAAACTCAGTGAGTTCGGGTGAATCGATAGCCAAAAACTCTTGGGCATTGCTCTGTTGTGTTTCGTGTGCAGCAATGATTTGTCCCTGACTATTGCGTTCAACATATGCCATAGTATTTTTCCTTATTTATCGTTTGGGCGACATTAACATAATCGTGATAAATCATGGAAGTATTAATGATCAGGGCTTTACATAAATAGAAAAAACTGTGACACTCAGCACACTTAATTTTGATGCAGTAGTATATGGAATCTGATTACGATATAGCGCAGGAAGAGCGGCCTCAATGGAAGGCGGCAGATAACCAAAACACGGTAGACGATCCGTTATTAGGTTGCCTGGAACTTCTTGCCAAAATTTTGCATAAACCGCACAGTGGTCAGTCACTTATCGCTGGTTTACCTTTGGTGAACAACAAACTAACCCCTAAGTTATTTTCGCGCGCTGCAGAACGCGCAGGATTATCGTCTAAAGTTGTTAACAGACCGCTCCGAAAAATTTCTAATTTAGTTTTACCTGCGGTGTTGTTGCTTGAAAATAGTACGGCTTGTGTTGTAGTTCAATTTAACCGAAAGACAGCATTGGTTGTTTTTCCTGAAACAGGCGAAGGTGAAACAGAAGTTCCATTAAAAGAATTAATCAACCAATACACGGGTTATGCCATTTTTGTTAAGCCGGTTCATCAATTTGATCAACGTACTCAACATAGCGAAATACCTCGAACCAAACATTGGTTTTGGGGAACAATTCTGCGCTTTTGGCCTATTTATGGCGAAGTGTTTATCGCATCCATTTTAGTGAACAGTTTTGCATTGGCCTCGCCACTATTTATCATGAATGTCTATGATCGTGTTGTGCCTAACCATGCGATTGAAACATTGTGGGTGTTGGCGATAGGTGTTGGAACAGTATTTATATTTGATTTATTACTACGGACATTGCGTGGTTACTTTATTGATATGGCTGGTAAAAAAGCCGACGTTATTTTATCAGCAACCATATTTGAAAAAGTGATGGGAGTTAAAATGGCTTCCCGCTCAAATTCGGTTGGTTCTTTTGCAAACAATATGCATGAGTTTGAATCGTTTCGAGAATTTTTTACATCAGCAACATTGACGACGTTGATAGACCTCCCATTTATGTTTTTATTTATATTCGTGATTTGGTCTATTGCAGGAGAGTTGGCCTATGTACCCCTTGCTGTCATTCCTTTGGCGATTTTGGTTAGTCTTATTATTCAAATTCCCCTAGGTCGTACAATTAAACATTTGTTTCAGCATTCAGGGCAAAAAAGTGCAACGCTGATAGAAACCTTAACGGGCTTGGAAACAATTAAGAGTTTAGGTGCTGAATCACCCGTGCAACGCAAATGGGAGCAAACAATAGGCTTTATCTCTAAATACAGTCAACGTGCTCGAATTCTTTCTTCGACAGCGGTCAATTTTACCTCTTTCTTACAACAAATGGCCTCAGTCGCTGTTGTTGTGTTTGGCGTTTATAAAATCACCGAAGGTGACATTACAATGGGAGCCTTGATTGCCAGCACCATATTAACGGGGCGAGCTTTGGCTCCGATGGGGCAAGTTGCTGGCATATTGACACGCTATCATCAGTCTCGGGCAGCGTTGAGTTCACTCAATACCTTGATGAATTTACCTGTTGAACGTCCTAGTGGAAGAGAATTTTTGCATCGCCCTGAATTCAAAGGTGGCATTGAGTTCAAAAATGTCAGCTTTCGATATCCTGAACAGCCCATGGATGCGTTGTCTGACGTATCATTTTCAATCAAGGCTGGTGAAAAAGTAGCGTTTATAGGTCGAATTGGTTCGGGAAAAAGTACCATTGAGAAATTGGTGTTGGGACTGTATGAACCAGCTGATGGTGCAATTTTGCTGGATGGCACCGATATTCGCCAAATTGATCCGGTAGATTTACGACGTAATGTCGGTTACGCGCCACAAGATGTAGTGCTGTTCTTTGGAAGTATTCGAGATAATATTGCTTTAGGTAAACCCTTTGCTGATGATGAGTCTGTATTAAAAGCGGCAGAAACAGCGGGTGTGACCGAGTTTGTTAATCGACACCCATCAGGATTTGATATGCAAGTGGGTGAGCGTGGTGAGGGATTATCTGGCGGTCAACGCCAAAGCGTAACCGTAGCTCGCGCATTATTAATGGATCCTCCCGTGCTGGTGTTAGATGAGCCAACCAATGCCATGGACAATAGTACGGAAGAACGTTTTAAAATGAAGTTAACAGCGACATTAGACGATAAAACCTTATTATTGGTAACACATAAAGCGTCATTATTAAGTTTAGTAGATCGTATTATTGTTATGGATCAAGCAAGAATAGTAGCTGATGGCCCGCGTGACCAAGTGTTGGCCGCGCTTAAGAAAGGTCACATCAAAGTGACAAAAGGATAAGGGCAATGGGCTGGTTAAAACGGACACATCCAGATGATGCTGAATTTATGTCAGAAGTCAGTGCGGCTACACTTGAATCTGCACATCGCACGGGTCACTCCTTACTGTTTTTAACGTTATTATTTTTTATTGCTGCCGGCTGGTGGGCTAAAACTACATCGCTCGATGAAGTGACACGAGGAGAAGGAAAAATTATTCCTTCAAGTAAAGTTCAGGTAATACAGAACCTGGAAGGCGGTATTTTGGCTGAAGTGTTAATTGCAGAAGGTCAGATCGTGGAAAAGGGCCAGCCACTCCTTAAAATAGATGACACACGTTTTTCATCCTCATTCAGGGAAACGCAGCTTAAATATTATGAATTGCTTGCCAGAACGGCACGATTAGAAGCAGAAGTTGATGGACATGACTTTGTTGCACCACAAGAGGTTATTGATAATCAGCCTGCTTTAGCGGCTGACGAAAAGGCACTTTATGACTCGCATCAATTAGAGTTGGAATCTGCCATAAAAGTACTTAAACAACAAGAGATCCAGCGTCGGCAGGAGTTAATTGAACGTCAAGCTAAACAATCACAATTACAACGCGGTTATGAATTAAGTGATCAAGAATTAAAAATGTCTGAACCGCTGGTTAAGGCCGGTGTCATGTCCGAAGTTGAGTTATTGAGATTGAAGCGAACCGTTAATGAACTTCGCGGTGAAATGGATTCAAACCGACTTGCCATGCCACGAATTCAGGCAGCACTGAATGAAGTGAGTCAGAAGATAAATGAGCAAACAATACAGTTTAAAACAGATGCGGCAAGGCAATTATCAGAGGTTAAGGCTGAACTGGCCAGAACAAAGGAGATGATCTTCTCTTTGAAAGATAGAGTCACACGTACTCAGGTTCGGTCACCGGTTAAAGGTACAATTAAACAGCTGAAAATTAATACAGTAGGGGGTATTATTCAACCTGGTATGGACATTGTTGAGATAGTACCGATTGAAGATAATTTATTAGTAGAAGCTAAAATCAGACCAGCAGATATTGCCTTTTTGAGACCGGGGCAAGAGGCAATGATTAAATTAACAGCCTATGATTTTTCTATTTATGGCGGCTTGCCAGCTAAATTAGAACGTATTAGTGCTGATACTATCACCGATGATAAAGATGAAAGTTTTTATTTAATTTACTTACGAACAGATAAAAACTATATTGAGAGTAATAGTAAAGGACGACTTGAAATTATTCCTGGTATGACAACAACGGTTGATATTTTAACGGGTAAAAAAACGGTGTTGGATTATTTGCTTAAACCAATATTGAAGGCAAAAAATGAAGCTTTACGTGAACGCTGAGGATGAACGAATATAATGAATGCGATAACTAAAACCACGCTAGCATTATTAATGCCTGATAGCGTGTTACGTAGTTCAATTTTAACCAATTTATCAAGTCAGTTTGATATAAAAACATATGATAGTGTTCAATCATTTATAGACGCTGGGCAAGAAAGACCGGTAGAGCTGTTATTGTGCGATCAAACATTATTAGAAACGCAGCAATCAGTAATATTAGCGTCGCTCAAAACGACAAGCCCAAACTCGCAAATTTTAGTGATAGGGCCCAGTAGACCGATGGCAGCTCAAATAGCGGCATTACGTCATGGCGCCAGAGGCTATTTTGATAGTTCCTTATCAACGGATAAACTTTCAGAGGCATTAAATAGCATTCTCCACGGTGAAGCGTGGGTTGAGCGTCATGTTATTTCAGGGTTGATAGATGAGTTAACACATATTCCAGAAATAACAGAACAGCAGCGTCAAGCGGTTGAATCGTTATCACCAAAGGAGCTGGAAGTTGCCAAATTAGTTAGTCACGGTGCTACCAATAAAATGATAGCGGATAAAATGGCTATAACAGAGCGAACAGTAAAAGCACATTTAACAACTATTTTTAATAAGATGGATTTGCCAGACAGACTGTCATTGGCTATTTTCTTCCGTGATTTACGCTAGTGGTAATTAAAGAAGATATGTTGTAATACATGAACTTATGATGTATTGTCAATAGCAAAATTACAAAAAGTTATGTCGCGTGAGGGGATGCCGCATGCGCGCACTGATAATATAGTTTCCAGGAAATAAAGAAGATGAAATTAAAGTCACTATCAATTAGCATCCCTTTGTTATTAGGGCTTTCCACAGATGTATCAGCAACTACATTACAACAAGCAGTTGATATCACCGTTAAAACCAATCCCGATATTTTAGCTGCTAGTAATGAAAGAAATGCTGTAGCTGAAGAAGTGAATCAAGCGCGTGCCGGCTATCTTCCAACGATTGATCTGGCTGTTGGTACCGGTTGGGAATCCAGTGACAATCCGACTTCACGTAATAGCACAACGCCTTCGAATCATAAAAATATTCATATGAATCGGGATGAAGCCAGTATTCAACTTCGTCAAATGATATTTGATGGTATGGCAACTCAAAGTGAAGTTAAACGCCAACAAGCTAGAACTCAATCACGTGCCTTCGGTGTTTTTGGTGCTTCAGAAAATACGGCTTTAGAAGCCACAAAAGCTTATACCGATGTGCTAAGAGTGCAAAAATTAGTAGATTTAGCAGCAACAAATTTTGAAGCGCATGAACGCACACATGATCAAATTAAATTACGTAGTGACCGTGGTGTTGGTCGAAAAGCTGACTTGGATCAAAGTCAAGGTCGTCTGGCATTAGCCAGGGCAAACCTGATTGCAGAACAAAGTAATCTGCGCGATGCAGAAACAAATTATTTGCGTGTTGTTGGTATTGTGCCTGAGTCATTATCTGATCCCGAGTCTCCAGGTTCATTGATTCCGGAAACATTAGATGAAGCTATTGGTCAAGCTCTTGGTAATCATCCAACATTAAAATCTGCAGAGGCAGATGTTCAATCTGCTCATTCCCAGTATGATACTGCGCAATCACCATTTTATCCGCGCATCGACTTGGAATTAGGTGCAACAGCAGATAATGATCTTGATGGCGTTAATGGTCATAACAATGATGTTACGGCCATGATTCGTCTTCGTTACAACTTATTGAATGGCGGTAAAGATAGTGCTCGTAGTGAAGAAACTGCGTATTTGATTAATCAAGCGGCTGAGATACGTAATAATACACATCGTCAAGTTGAGCAAAGCGTTCGTTTGTCTTGGAATGCATTACAAACTGTGAACAATCAAATTAGCTACTTCGAACAACATGTTGATTCAAGTGAAAAGTCACGTAACGCCTATCAACAACAATTTAGTTTGGGTCAACGTACTTTATTAGATTTGTTAGATTCTGAAAATGAAGTATTCACTGCTCGTCAAAATTTAGTCAATGCACGTTATGATCAACTGTTTGCAATGTACCGAATTCTTAATAGTATGGGGGCTTTGTTACAAGGTCTAGAGGTTGGTCTGCCTGATGCGGCAAAAGTTGTTAGTAACTAAATTAATCTAAAATTAAATATCTAGAGCCACGACAATAATGTCGTGGCTTTTTTGCGTTTAAGAAATAAATAACTCACGATTTTTTCTCGTTTTTATAAGGTCGTGATATCATAAGCAATTGCCAATCTGAGGCGTTTAAAGAAGAATTCATGAGCAAACAATCATCTTTTACATACCAAGAACTTTTGCAATGTGGTCGAGGCGAAATGTTTGGCCCAGGTAATGCCCAATTACCGGCTCCTAATATGCTAATGATGGATCGGGTAGTCCATATATCCAATACCGGTGGTGACTATGGTAAAGGTGAAATTATAGCTGAACTGGATATTTCTCCTGATTTATGGTTTTTTGGCTGTCATTTCCCAGGTGATCCTGTAATGCCTGGTTGTCTTGGCTTAGATGCTATGTGGCAGCTAGTTGGTTTTTTCTTGGCTTGGAATGGAAATCCTGGTCGTGGACGGGCTTTAGGTTCAGGTGACGTCAAGTTTTCAGGGCAGGTCTTACCAACAGCTAAAAAAGTAACCTATAGATTAAGCTTAAAACGTGTTATCGCACGTAAATTAGTGCTCGCGATTGCTGATGGAACAATGTCTGTTGATGGTCGTGAAATTTATGCAGCAAAAGACCTTCGAGTAGGTTTGTTTACTTCTACAGATGATTTTTAGGAAACAATGATGAGACGTGTTGTAGTTACAGGTTTAGGTATCACATCTTGTTTAGGACTCGATGCTAAAACGGTTACAGAGTCACTACGTTTAGGCCGATCAGGTATACGCTTTAAACAAGACTATGCTGATATGGGATTCCGTAGTCAGGTCGCGGGAAGTGTAGATATCGATTTTAAAGAGCATATCGATCGTAAAATATTACGTTTTATGGGTGATGCAGCCGGATATGCCTACATTTCGATGCAGCAGGCTATCGTAGATGCTGGACTGACTGATGAACATGTTTCAAATCCGCGTACTGGCTTAGTTATGGGATCAGGTGGTGCATCATCATCAAATCAAGTTGAAGCCGCCGATATTCTTCGCGATAAAGGTGTAAAACGTGTTGGACCATATCGTGTGACGCAAGTTATGGGTAGTACAACATCTGCCTGTTTAGCGACACCATTCAAAATTAAAGGTGTGAATTATTCTATGTCTTCAGCATGTGCAACCAGCGCACATTGCATAGGTAATGCCATGGAGCAAATTCAATTAGGTAAACAGGATATTGTTTTTGCTGGCGGTGCTGAAGAAGAGCATTGGACGATGAGTTCGTTATTTGATGCAATGGGCGCATTGTCAACTAAATACAACGATACACCGGGGAAAGCGTCACGCGCATATGATGCTGATCGCGATGGGTTTGTAATTGCTGGTGGTGGTGGTGTACTTGTTCTTGAAGAATATGAACATGCAAAAGCGCGTGGTGCAAAAATATATGCTGAATTAACCGGCTATGGTGCCACATCAGATGGTTATGACATGGTTGCACCATCGGGAGAAGGCGCTGTCCGTTGTATGGAGTTGGCTACAGCAACAGTTAAAGCGCCTATCGATTACATTAACGCACATGGTACAAGTACACCAGTAGGCGATCTTGCTGAATTAGGCGCAATCAAAAAAGCCTTTGGTAACACTATTCCATTGGTAGGATCAACTAAATCACTGTCAGGCCATTCTTTAGGTGCCGCCGGTGTACAAGAAGCAATTTATTGCTTGTTAATGATGGAAAATGATTTTGTAGCAGCATCTGCTAACATTGAAAATCTTGATCCTGAAGCGCAAGGCGTACCAATTGTTCGTGAACGCAAAGATAATGCCGGCTTGAAAACGGTCATGTCTAACAGTTTCGGTTTTGGTGGAACAAATGCATGTCTAGTGTTCGAAAAACTAGCAGATTAGTTATATTGAATTACTCATTATGTATAAAAAAGCCACCTGAACAGGTGGCTTTTTTTATTGTAAATCGTCGTCAGTGACTGGCCCACGTTTGCCTGAGATGGCTTCTTGGATCAAACTAATTAATTGTGCTTTTTTATTAGGATCATCCAGATGTTTTGAGCTAAATGTAATACCATATTTTGCGGCATATTGCTGAACGATCATGACTAGGACGGTTTCATCTTCCACATTTTTCTCCATATTGAATAAAATGCATGCATTATAAACGTCATCTCGATCAAGCAGTCAAACAATGACATTACATTATCACACTTTTGGACAGGGTCAGCCTGTAGTTATTTTACATGGCTTATTTGGATCATCAGATAATTGGCGAGGTATTGCCCAAAAATTAGCTAATAATGGTTTTCAGGTTGTCACTGTTGATTTAGCAAACCACGGTCGTTCACCGCATACAACGGAAGTTAGCTTCAAGTCTATGGCTGCAGATCTCGTACTATTAATTGACCGATTACAATTAACTAAAATTTATCTTATTGGTCATTCTGTTGGTGGTAAAGTCGCAATGGTCTTCAGTGAAGATTATTCTGAACGTATTGAAAAATTAGCAGTGATAGATATCGCGCCCAAAGCCTATTCAGATCAGCATTCCGACCTATTTGATGCCTTGACCAGTTTAGATTTATCCAATTTTGCAAGCAGAAATGAAGTCAGTCATGCACTGGCATCAGCAATTCCAGATCTAGGTGTTCGCCAGTTCTTATTAATGAATTTAGAGATTAAAGATCAGCAATTTAGATGGAAATTAAACCTCAATTCGCTCGCTGCCCACTATGATAATTTGTTGGTTTCGGTTTGTACCGATAGCGTGATAACAATACCGACGTGTTTTATCCGTGGTGATCAATCAGATTATATTTTAGATAATGATGCTGAATTGATTAATGATATCTTTACTAATGCGGTCATAATAACCATCAAAGGTGCAGGTCATTGGGTTCATGCCGATGCGCCTGAACTATTTTTAACTCATATAACAGAATTTTTTGATAATGATTAAACCTGATGTATTACAACGTTTGATTGATTTTAGAAAAGAACGCGATTGGGAGCAATTTCATACGCCTAAGGATTTAGCTATTTCTTTATCGATTGAAGCGGCTGAATTACTAGAATGGTTTCAATGGCGAACTAATGATGAAATTAACGCACAACTTCAAACCGATAAACGTATAGCACTAGAAGATGAACTTGCTGATGTGGCAGTCTATTTGAGTTATCTTTGTCATGATCTTGGTATAGATTTGAATCAGGCAATAGCCAATAAAGTCGCTAAAAATGCTCAAAAATATCCGGTTGAAAAGGTCAAAGGTCGAGCAGACAAATATAATGAATACTAGGGTCTGTTTATCTTTCATCGCCCACCTCTGCTGGAGACTGTTTTTGCGTCCAACAATGCGGCTATGAAAGATAAACAGACCCTCATATCTTCTGCTACGATATGCGAGTTGCAATGTACTTATTCTTTAAAGGTCTTACCGCTATATGAACTCAATTGTTTTTCTAATCCAATGTCCTGATCAAAAAGGCCTTGTTGCAGGGATTACAGGCTTTTTTGCTGAACGTGATTTTAATATTTTGCACTGCCAACAATACACGGATGTGCAAGATGGTCAGTATTTTATGCGAATTAAGCTAGAAGATCATACTGGCATTGAACGTACAGTATTACAAACGCAATTTAGCGAGTTTGCAAAAACCTTAGGTCTTACCTGGTCGGTACGTTATTCAGATCAACCTTATCGGGTTGCACTATTAGTTACCCGAGCATCACATTGTCCCTATGATTTATTGCTACGTGAATTAGAAGGTGAATTGAAATGTGATATTCCGGTCATCATTGGCAACCATAATGATCTTGAAACCATGGCCAAACAGTTTGATAAACCGTTTTATCACCTGCCTATTACCAAAGAAACCAAGGCTCAGCAAGAAGCTCAGATTAAGGCGCTTTTATCAGAATACAATATTGATTTGGTCGTAATGGCGCGTTATATGCAAATCCTGTCACAACAGTTTGTTGAAGAATTCGCTGGCCGTGTTATCAATATTCATCATGGTTTTTTACCCGCATTCCAAGGTGCCAAACCCTATCATCAGGCCTATGATCGTGGTGTTAAGATCATTGGTGCAACCTCACATTATGCAACAGCGGATCTTGATGAAGGCCCGATTATTGAACAAGGCGTTGAACGGGTAATGCATGATAATAGCCCCGAAGATCTTGTGATGATTGGCAAAGATATCGAACGTTTGGTGCTTGCCCGAGCAGTCAAGGCGCATATAGAGCATCGTATTATTATTTCAGGGCGACGTACCATTGTTTTTTCTGAAGGCGCATAAGTTTAATTACTTATTATGAGTACGGTCATTTGCTTGACCTCGATAGTTATGCACTTCACACTGTATCGTCGAGCTAAATAGAGATAGTTAGGAAATGTTATGAGTTTAGAAGCGGCAACACTGCCATTAGAGCTGCAACAGTTTGAGCAAATGTTACAACAGCAAATAGATGCTGGCGATATCGATGTTCCAATGCTACCGGAAGTTGCAAATAGAGCACTTTTATTAGCTCAAAATCCGGATTCTGATGCCAGCGAAATGGCCAAGCTTATTCAAAGTGATCAATCCTTAGCCGGCCATGTCATGCGGATTGCTAATTCGGTAGCATACACGCCAATGTCTAACTTGGTTTCTCTCCAGCAAGCAATTGCCCGGCTTGGTATGCGCGTTATCAGTGAAATTGCGCTGACGGCAGCCATCGGTGCCAAACTATTCCATACACCGGGTTATGAACCGTATGTTGCTAGTGTTTGGAGACATGCACTTGCCACGTCATTATGGTCTAAAGAAATTGCTCGTCATTGCCGCAGTAATGTTGAAGTGGCATTTTTAGCTGGGTTATTGCATTCAATTGGTCGTCCAGCGATTCTGCAAGTGATATTGGATTTAGCCAAACAACAGCAGATTGAACTTACTCCAGATCTCGTTCATCAGCTAGAACAAAACTATTGTCAGCAAATTACGGAACAGGTTGTTTTTAAATGGAAAATGCCGCAACTAGTCATAGATGCAATACGTTGGAATAGTGAAGATGATGACACCACTATAACGGCTAAAGTCGCTGCGGTTGTCAGTACAAGTGCGGCTTTTTCTGTTTATATGCTTGGATCTGACAAGATCGATAAAGCCAGTTTATATACATTACCTGAACTGACCATCTTGAATGTATATCAAGATGAAGTTGAGTCTTTGCTCAATAAAGTTGACGAGATTAAGCAAGGTTTAGAAGGACTTTCATCATGACCATTGATATGTTTGATTATGATGTTGTTGTTATTGGTAGTGGACCTGCTGGTCAAAAAGCTGCAATACAAGCAGCAAAATCAGGGCAACGTGTCGCTATTATTGAACGTGATAGTTTGTTTGGAGGAGCCTGCGTACATCGTGGTACGATTCCATCAAAAACCTTGAGAGAGAATGCGCTTCGCGTTAATCATATGCGACAGAATGCAGCCTTGGCTAATTTTCAGCTTGATGAAGACACTGAAATGGTCACATTGATTGACCGTTTGGACGAAGTGCTTAAATCTCATGATAGCTATATGCGTCAGCAAATTGATCGAAATAAGGTTGAGCGTATACATGGCCGTGCCAGTTTTGTAGATAATCACACCTTGGCCGTCACTATGGTGAGTGGGAAAGTGAATACACTTCGGGCTAATAACATCATTATCGCGACAGGATCATATCCACGCAAACCCGATAATATTCCAATTGATCATGAACATATCTTTGATAGCGACTCGATTTTGTCGATGCTCTATCTGCCCTCAAGTTTGACTGTATTAGGTGGCGGTGTAATTGCGAGTGAATATGCCTCAATATTTCAGGCTTTAGGGGTCAAAGTGACCATGATTGATCGTTATCCAAATCCATTAGGTTTTCTTGATAAAGATATGACCGATACCTTTGTTAGTGCTTTTGAAGCAATGGGCGGCACTTGGCTAGGTAGCGAAGAGGTTGAGAATGTCTATTGGGATGGTGTTAGTCAGGTTATCACCGAGTGTAAAAGTGGCAAAGTAATCACCAGTCAAAAATTATTGTGTGCGGCGGGTCGTGTTGCCAATATTGATAATCTTGACTTGGATAAAGCTGGTTTGGCATTAAACGAGCGTGGTGTGATGCCGGTTGATGAGCAATTAACAACGCAAGTGCCCAATATTTTTGCGGCAGGGGATGTCATTGGACCACCATCCCTGGCATCAGCATCAATGGAACAAGGTCGTAGAGCGAGCTGTAATGCATTAGGGATCAAAACAGGGCAGTTTAGTCAGCTAATTCCAGCGGGTATCTATTCTATTCCTGAACTATCTTCAGTTGGCTTAACTGAAGATCAGGCAAGTCAACAATATGGTGAGATCACTGTCGGAAGAGCGCGATTTTCTGAAGTAGCACGCGGTCTTATTTCTGGCAATACCGAAGGTATGCTTAAGATTATCGCAGATAAAGAGGGTAAGAAAATTCTTGGTGTCACGGTAGTGGGTGAGGGTGCGACAGAAGTTGTCCATGTCGGTCATATGGCGATGTTATGTGATGCTGATGTTGATATCTTTGTTGAGAGTACCTTTAATTTTCCTACGCTTGCTGAAGCCTACCGTATTGCAGCCCTGGAAATTATGGCACAACGTTAACAATATAAAGATGACGCGATGAAAACGATTCTAATTACGGGTGCTACTTCGGGGTTTGGAGAAGCTATTGCACGACTTTTTGCAAAAAATGGCTGGCAGTTAATCCTGACAGGGCGACGTCAACCACGTTTAGATAAGCTTCAAACCGAGTTGGGTGGATCTGAAAAACTACATACCTGCTGTTTTGATATTACTGACAGAAATGCAGTTAAAAGCGCGATTGATACCTTGCCAGCTCAGTTTAGTGATATTGATGTGTTAATCAATAATGCGGGCCTTGCACTTGGTTTAGAGCCTGCGGATCAAACTAATCTTGATGATTGGGAAGCTATGGTTGATACCAATATCAAAGGTGTGATGTATTGCACTCGAACCGTGTTGCCGATAATGAAACAAAAGCAGCGTGGTTATATCATCAATATTGGCTCTGTCGCGGGTAATTGGCCCTATCCTGGAGGCAATGTCTATTGTGGAACCAAAGCCTTTGTCAGGCAGTTTTCATTAGCGATTCGTGCTGATTTATTAGGCTCTGGTATTCGAGTCAGCAATATTGAACCCGGGAATGCTGAAACCGAATTTTCGATGATACGGTTTAAAGATAATGAACAACGTGCTAAAAGTGTTTATAAAAATACCAAGGCGCTAACGGCACATGATATTGCTGATACTATTTGGTGGCTAGTTAATACACCGCAACACGTTAATATCACTACGATGGAAATAATGCCAACGGAACAAGCGAATGGTCCATTGGCGATATATCGCGATCAAGACTAATTTTTTTAACCCTTTTTAGTCAAACATCCAGGCACCTGGGTTAGGATGTGCCTGCTGATTATCTAAGTATTTCATACCTTTAACACAGCGAATAATAATCCAGAACGCGGTAAATAAAAGGATGAAATAACCAATTAGAATGATAGTGAGTAGCATACCCAATAAAACATAGGCTAGCCCAAACCAGAATGTGCGAATTTGAAACTGATAATGGCTTTGTAGCCATTCCGGAGCATCATCTTTATTCACATAGGCCATAACTACACCGATAATGCCTAAAAATGGTACTAAGATATTCACCAGAAATAAGATATAAACTAAACGACAGCTTGTTATTGCACTTGAGTTATCCAACGTTATGGTCCTTATAAAATAAAAATTACCTGAGCCATTTTGCCATAAATTTCCTGCTTGTTACGTGATGAATCAAAAATCCACTCAGCAGTAATGTCCATACAATAATCGCGCCTGTAGGCAAATCAAAGAGTAGTGAAGCAACCAAGCCAGCTAGATAGCCGGTTAAACCGATACTATAAGCAACAAATAACCTAGTGTTGCTATTCTGTATTTTGCGCGTCGCCAGTGCCGGTAAAATTAAACTGGCAAAGACCAGATAGATGCCGACTAATTGTACGGAAGCCGTTACAGCCAATGAGAACAGCAGATAAAACAACATAGGATGCTGTGCGCGTTTGATAATGAACCAAATCAGTAATAGCGGAATATAAAGCGTCAATACAGCTAATAATTGTTCGCTATTGACCCATAAAATCTGGCCAACCAGTAAATCATGCAGTAACTCGTCACTATTCGGCGCATAACTGGCTAATAATAAACCAGCACTTGCAGCCAAAACAAAAAGCAAACCAATTAATGCTTCTAAAATAGCGCCATGATTTTTTTCTAACCAATGAATAAAAGCAGCACCGGCAACTGCACTTAATCCTGCAAACAGTTGTATTTGCCAGGAATGTAATTCACCACCGAACACAGTGGCAGCAATTACCCCCAAAGCAGCAATTTGAGCAATGGCAATATCAATAAAGATAATGCCACGCTTAAGTACTTCTTGCCCTAACGGTACATGTGTGGATAACACAAGTGTACCTGCCAGAAAGGCAGGCACAACAAGCATTACATCAAAATCAGCTCCGATCATTGCTTAGCGGCATCCAGCAAACGCTGAATAGTGTTATCAAACAAGCTGAACAAATCCTTGCTTTGCTCATTACCACCAATGGTAAAAGGTAACGTAACAGATGTGATGGCTGTTTTATCGACCAGCCAATCACTTGCTTTACTTGATTGATAAGCCGCATGAATCACCATTTTTGCTGGCGTAGTTTTGAGTTGATTTAGGGTGTTATTTAAATCAGATACCGTTGGCGGCACGCCTGGTTTCGATTCGAGTACAGTCACTTTATTTAAACCTAACCAATCAAATAGATAGCCCCAACTATTGTGTTGGACAACAACATTTACCCCTTTAAGTGGTGCTGCTTGTTGTTGCCAGTTATCAATAGCGGCTTGCCAGCGCTGATTAAAATCATCAAAACGTTGTTGATAGAAGACGGCATTAACCCTATCAATTTCTTGCATGCGTTGAGACAATGCCTGTGCAACTTTCACTATATTTAATGGACTGGTTTGAATATGTGGGTTACCAGCCGCATGAATATGACCTTGGCTACGATCAAGTGATGTTGGAATATCGATCAATGTGACATAGTTGCTCACCATAAAATAACCAGAAGCACCAGTTTGAATTACTGAATTACCGGCTTTAGCTTGTAATAGTGGCAACCATCCAGATTCCAGTTCTGCTCCAGTACAAACCAATAAATCAGCACGTCTGGCTTTAGCAATGAGACTAGGACGGGCTTGAATATAATGTGGATCTTGCAGACCTGTAGTGGCAGAAAAAACACTGACTTTATCACCTCCCAATTCTTCGCTTAATGAAGCCCATTCAGGTTCACAGGCAAAAATAGTCAGATCAGCCTGCACCGCAGAGCTGAATACACTTAAAAATACTATTATGTATAAAAATTTCATTTTGTTCGTCCTTTAAAAGCTATGAGCACCATGGGCACCGATACTAACGGTATATTGTAAGAACAATTGCGTGTCATCGTTGCGCGAAGATTTATCACGATTGACCTGAGCGCGAACACGGCTGAATTCGCTTGGTAGCCACTCCAACATTAAACTGTAACGTTGTGGATGGAAGCCTGAGAAATCCAGATCGGCATCAGTCAGTAATTCATTATCGGAAGCGCGCAATTTACTGCCTAACCAGTCATAACGTGCACCAGTACGCCAGCGAGGCGCAAATTGATAAATACCTTCAATAAAGCCACCGTATTGTTTAGCATCGTATTGTGCTAATTCAGCACTATTATTGAGTTGACCATCTTCATTGAGATAAAAATATTCTCCTAATAAGGTGATATTTTTTTGTTTGAAATTACCATTAGGTGCCCATTTATAAATCAAAGACACATTACTGATATCCGTGTCACCGTTGAAAAGCACAGGATCAGCGACAGCATCACCGCCGTGATTATGACCACCAGCATACTCGCGATCTTTTGGACTAGATTGCCAATGTGACGCACTGGCTTGCCAACTATGATTAGTGCCTATATCGCCACCTGTCCGCGCATAGATTAACCAGTCACCAATGCCACTGTTGGTGCCAGCACCTGGATGCTGATCACCACTACCAACCGTACCTCCTAATTCGATCATCTGATCAGTCGGTAATAAATACGAAAATTTAACACCATCTGTGGTCAGTTGATTGCCAAATAGCCCACGATAAATCAGTGGTGCATCGGCAAAGTTCCATGCATGGATGTGTTTTTCATTCAGGTAGCCCATTGGTGAATAAAAGCGACCCGCTCGAACTGTGATGCCATTGCCTAGGCCCAAGGTTTGTATAAAGGCTTCTTCAATGCCCACTTCTGTCGTGCCAGCATCATCATGCAAGGCAATGGTTGATTGACCAAAGAATAGTTGATCTATACTTGCACTCACAGTGATCTCACTTTCACCTAATGACAACCCTTCTGGCGCCAAACCACCTTCGTCCTGAAGTGCAAAACCACTCAGTTCATAGTTGTCTGGCGAGTCACTATAGTCACTGAACTGACCATTCAATACCATACTAATTGCTGGGTTGAAGCTGTTATTGTTACGTGTTGTCGCTGTTGATGTCGATGTTGCTTTAACACTAGCTACCTCAGTTTTAACGGCATTCGTTGTGACTTCAGTTTGAGCGAGACGTTGTTCTAATTGCTCAATTCTTTGCTCATAGTCAGCTCTCATTTGTAAAAACTCGGCTTTTAGATCGCTGATTTGATCAGCATGTGCAGATATAGACGTGCCTAAGCTTGCTGCGATAAGCAGCGCTAATTTTAATGGTTTCATTGTGTTTCCTCATAGCATACAGATAGGAAAAGAATGTCAATAAGACGGATCTTTCCTGTTACGTTTTTGTTAGGGGGCTATGCGTATTGAGGTGGAGCACGGATAGGATGATTCGACTCGATATAAGTTTGTAACAACAGTGTTGTTACAACAACGTCGATCAATACGATCGAGATTGAGTGAAACAATTCGGGAACTGTAGTGAGACTAGCAGTAGGAGTATGACTTACTGCCTCATATTTAGAACATTCCTGAGTAGCTTGATGAAATGGATGTGAGGTATCATGCCAAACAGCAAACGCCTGCATTAACAGCAAAATAGCTGTTAAGGCATATAGTAAGCGATGTGAAGGCATGGATTTTATCATTGGAGAGCACAGTGCTGTTTGTAATGCGATGAGATTCTACACACAAAGATCTGATTGATAAATGAAATCCATTTGCAATTAGTTTGTCAGTAATTCAACTAAGATCTGTTGATAGATAATACTAAGTAAGTCTAAATCGACGACAGACACACACTCATCCACTTGATGAATAGTGGCATTTAATGGACCTAACTCAATCACTTGTGCGCCTGTTGGTGCAATAAAACGACCATCTGATGTGCCACCAGAAGTAGATAGCTCTGTCTGATAACCTGTTACGTTAGCGATAGCAACTCGTACCGCATCGACTAATGCCCCACTTGCTGTCCGAAATGGTTTGCCTGATAATTCCCAAGATACGTCATACTTTAAACTATGTTTATCTAAAATAGCGATTACACCAGCCTGTAGTTGCTCATGAGTGACTTCAGTGGAATATCTAAAGTTAAACACAACTTCTGTTGTTGCTGGAATAACATTGGTTGCACCCGTACCCGAATTCAAATTTGAAATTTGAAAACTGGTTGGAGGGAAATCAGCATTACCTTGATCCCATTCAATCGCACAGAGTTCTGTTAACGCTGGCACCGCCAGATGTATTGGATTGTTGGCTAAATGGGGATAGGCAATATGACCTTGTTTACCTTTAATTGTAAGCCGGCCGTTTAACGAACCGCGTCTGCCATTTTTAACAACATCGCCAACTTTGTCAGTACTGCTTGGTTCACCAACAATACACCAGTCAATTTTTTCGCCTCGCGATTCTAATGTTTCTATGACTTTGACAGTACCATCCGTGGCAGAACCTTCTTCATCGCTAGTGATTAAAAAGGCAATACTGCCAGTGTGTATTGGATGAGTAGCCACAAAACGTTCACAAGCGGTGACAAATGCCGCAATACTGCCTTTCATATCAGCAGCACCACGACCATAAAGTAGGCCGTCACGAATTTCTGGTTTAAACGGGTCTGACGACCAGTTTTCAACGGGACCAGTTGGCACAACATCGGTATGTCCTGCAAAGGCTAAAACAGGGCTATTCAAACCTTTTCTTGCCCAGATATTATCGGTATCGCCAAAACGAAGGTGTTCAATAGTAAAGCCTATTGCTGATAACCTGTCAGCCAATAGTTGCTGACATCCTTTATCATCGGGTGTGACACTGGGGCGAGAAATCAGATCGATGGTTAAATCGAGGGTTGCGGACATAGGTATCTCTTAGTGTTATTTGACAAAATGTGCGGCATAATCCGCTTGTTTGAACCCAACCAGACACGTTGAATGATCGATCAATACGGGTCGCTTGATTAACGTGGGATTAGCTAACATTAATTCAATAGCGATGACTTGATCAAGCTGTTCTTTACGAAAATCGTCCAATTGCTTCCATGTAGTGCTACGTTTATTGAGCAAGGTTTGCCATGACACGGATGTTAACAAATGATCCATTGTTGCTTCGTCAAGTCCATCAACGCGAAAATCATGAAATTGAAAAGCCACGCCATTGGCTTCTAACCAACGGCGGGCTTTTTTTACGGTATCGCAATTTTTAATGCCGTAAACCGTGATCATTAAATATCGCGTAATAATTCGTTAATGCCTACTTTACCGCGTGTTTTAGCATCAACTTGTTTGACGATAACTGCACAGTAAAGGCTATAAGACCCATCTTTAGAAGGTAGACTGCCTGATACGACAACCGAACCAGCAGGAACGCGGCCATAGCTGATTTCGCCAGTCATACGGTTAAAGATTTTAGTACTTTGTCCAATGAAAACACCCATTGAAATAACGGAACCTTCTTCGACGATGACACCTTCAACCACTTCAGAACGGGCACCGATGAAACAGTTATCTTCAATGATAGTTGGGCCTGCTTGTAATGGTTCTAATACGCCACCAATACCAACACCGCCAGAAAGATGAACGTTTTTACCAATTTGTGCACATGAACCTACGGTTGCCCATGTGTCAACCATAGTGCCTGAGTCAACATACGCACCGATGTTGACATAAGAAGGCATTAATACGACGCCTGGTGCAACATACGAACCACGACGTGCCATCGCTGGTGGCACGACCCGAACACCGGCAGTATTAAAGTCTGCTTCGCTGAAACTGGCAAATTTAGGGTCAACTTTATCAAAGTAGTTGGTTTCGCCACCCGGCATGATTTTGTTGTCATTTAAACGGAATGAAAGTAATACCGCTTTTTTCAACCATTGGTTAACAACCCAGTCACCATTTTGTTTTTCAGCAACACGTGCTGTGCCATTATCAAGCATTGCTAATGCTTCATTCACCGCATTACGGACAGTAGCATCGGCATTTTTAGGATTGATTTCAGCTCTGTTTTCAAAAGCCTGTTCAATAATGTGTTGGATATCGCTCATTTTAGAATTTCTCCAGTTGGAATTTTATAAGTTTTCAATCATATGTTTGATACGGTATGCAGCTTCAACACACTCTTCAAGTGGTGCCACCAGGGCCATACGAATTCGATTTTGACCAGGGTTACCGTTTTCAGTATCTCGTGCTAGATAACTGCCAGGTAATACGGTGACATTTTGCTGATCAAATAATTGGCGCGCAAAGTCAGTGTCAGCAATGGGCGTTTCAGCCCATAAATAAAAACTTGCTTCTGGCAAACTAACATTCATTACCGGAGATAAAATCTCTAATACAGCATTGAATTTTTGGGTATACAGTTCGCGGTTATAGCGAACATGATTTTCATCATTCCATGCCACAATCGAAGCGGACTGTGTTGATGGTGGCATTGCACAACCGT
This sequence comes from Gammaproteobacteria bacterium, assembly GCA_029210875.1. GTDB lineage: Bacteria > Pseudomonadota > Gammaproteobacteria > Nitrosococcales > Methylophagaceae. Next base: position 46,151 of record JARGFJ010000017.1, read on the forward strand.
GGTAAGTACGGTAGCGAAGGAAGTCTTTTAGCACCTTGGCATCGCCAGCAACAAAACCAGAACGTAGACCAGGGGCATTTGAACGTTTAGATAAGCTATGAAATACGACACAGCGACTTAAATCGGTATAACCCGCAGCAATGGCTGCTTGTAAAAGTCCAACAGGCGGTTCGCCTCCATCGGGATAGATTTCGGAATAACATTCATCACAAGCAATAATGAAATCATAGTGATGCGCTAATTCAATTAGCTTTGTTAAGGTCGCCTGATCAATAACGGCACCTGTAGGGTTGCCCGGGCTACATAAATAAAGCAGTTGACAGCGTTGCCAGATCTCCGGACTGATACTGGCAAAATCTGGGATAAAGTTATTGCTAACGTCACAGTTAACAAAGTGAGGTTGTGCGCCCGCTAAAATCGTTGCACCTTCATAAATTTGATAAAAAGGATTGGGTATAACAACAACAGGATCAGCTTTATTTCTATCAATCACCGCTTGTGCAAATGCAAATAACGCCTCACGTGACCCATTTACAGGTAGAATTTGTGATGCGATATCGATATGACCTGATAACTGAAAGCGTTTATCTAACCACTGTGCAATAGCTTGCCTGAGTTCAAGCGTGCCTGCTGTTGTTGGGTAGCTTGATAAACCATGTAGATGCTCAATGACTGCCTCAGTAATAAAGCCAGGTGTTGGGTGCTTGGGCTCTCCGATTGATAATGCAATATGGGCTAACTCCTTTGGCGGAGTGCATCCTGCTTTTAATTCAGCAAGCTTTTCAAACGGATAAGGGTGCAGTTGAGCTAAGTCAGGGTTCATAACAGATTAAATAACTGAAAAATCCGACTATTATAGCGGGTTATAGACAATAATCGAAAACTGAATAACGACAGAGTCGTTAGCTGATATTTTCGGTTGAACCATTGAGGCATGATAAAACAGGCGTATATGTTAATTAAAACAATTCCAGAAAATTATTTGGCTGTCGCCGCTGTACTGTTTTCTTCTGCAATGTGGGGGCTGATTTGGTACCCCATGCGCATATTAGATCAAGCAGGTATGTCTGCGGTATGGGCGTCGCTTGTCATGTATATAGCTGCAGGTAGTGTGGCATTACCCTTTATGATCAAAAAGCGGTTTTTTAGCAACATCACAGCTGATTTAATCTGGATTTCGCTTGCGGCGGGTGTGACAAATGTTGCCTTTTTGACAGCTCTGATTGAAGGTGAAGTGATGCGAGTGATGTTGCTGTTTTATTTATCACCTATTTGGTCCGTGTTATTAGGTCGCTGGTGGTTAGGTGAACGGTTATCACCAATGGCTATTGTAATGTTTTGCCTTGCTATAGTGGGTTCACTCATCATGTTGTGGGATCCGTCAATAGGTTGGCCATGGCCAAGCGGCTTAGGTGATTGGTTAGCGATAATTGGCAGTATCGCATTCTCTATCAATAATGTGTTGGCGCGTAAATTAGGTGATGTATCGATGACAATGAAAGTAGGCGGTATCTGGTGGGGTGTGGTCTTGGTATCTGCTGTTATCCTGTTGATACAAAGTGCAGCTTTGCCAGTGGTGACACCCTCTGTATGGTTAGGTGCAGCAGGGATAGGGTTGTTTGGCATGATCGCGATGAATATTGCTGTTTTGTATGGTCTGGCTAGAATGCCTGTGTATCGAGCAGCAGTAATCATGCTGTTTGAATTGATTGTGGCGGCACTCTCGGCATGGTGGCTAACAGAGGAAGTGATGTCACTGCAAGAATGGATTGGTGGCGCTTTGATACTGGTTGCCGGTTACGGTGTCACAAAATTTGAAATCGCTGTGAATGAATAGTGACAGTGTTATCATTTCGTATCGAAGAAAATTTAATTTTGGAGGATTAAATAAGTGATCAAATCTATTGCCCACGCTAGTTTCCTTGTTGAAGATGTTCAACGATCATTAGCTTTTTATTGTGGCGTATTACAAATTAAACAAAACATGTCTCGCCCCAACTTTCCATTTGATGGTGCGTGGTTAGATCTCGGTGACAGTGGCCAACAGCTCCATTTAATGCAATTGCCTAACCCTGACTCAAAAGAGGGTAGACCTGAGCATGGTGGTAAAGATAAACATGTGGCTTTGGTGGTAGAAGATCTAGAGGAATTAGCCAAACGTCTCGATGCTGCCAATATTACTTTTTCTAGAAGTAAATCAGGACGAGCTGCCTTTTTTTGCCGTGATCCAGATGGTAACGCTTTGGAATTTGCTGAAAATTTTATTCCACAAAACTGAGCTATTTGCAGCCCAAAAATTACAATTCAATGAGTTACAGAGTTACCCACATTTTCTGTGGATAACTCTGTGGTTAAAATCAGGGAAAATCGCTAAGTTGTTATTCTATAACAAGCATACTTAAATTGGTTAAAATTTAACCATAATCACAATATCTATATAAATCAATTATTTATAGATGTATCAATAAAGATCAATGACTTAACAAGGCTTGTTATTAACACAGATTAATAATGGCAATTAATCGTGCATAACTTGTCAACAACACTTTAAAATTGACCCCTTTTGGCTTTAAAACACCGGTTTAAATTTGACCCCCTTGAGCAGGATCT
>JARGFJ010000018.1 GCA_029210875.1 Gammaproteobacteria bacterium
AAAAGGTCGTCATAATTGCCCAAGGGGGTCAATTTTACTACGGTGCTAGGGGGTCAGTTTTGCAGTGTTGGTGACAATTAATTCCTCATTTTCTTTTTGCTGGGTGATGTTGCTGAAACTGACAACAGCACCAATAATATTACCATTCTCAATAACAGGATCGCTATAGTATTCGACGGGGAAGCTACTACCATCTTTGCACCAAAATACTTCATTACTCACATGAGAACGAATGCCATGTTTGAATGAAGCATAGATTTTGCAGTCTTCAGATGGATAATGGCTACCATCATTGTGAGTGTGATGGATTAGCTTATGGGAGTCTTTGCCGATAATTTCTTCCACTTCATAGCCTAACATCCTAGCCCCTGCTGGATTTATGAAGGTAACTATGCCTTGGTTATCAATCCCATAGAAACCATCAGAAATTGAATGTAAAAGTAATTCATTACGCTGATTTGCATATTGTAGTGCATCCAACATTCGATTAATGTCCTTGCCAAGGATGCCAATCTCGGACATATCTTTAATTTGAACGCGTTGATTCGTCTGCCCAGCATGTACTTGATTAGCGACCATGATGACGTGGTTGAGTTTTGAGGTCAATTTGCCTGATAGCCATAGTGCAATGGCAATAGTGATGGTAATTGCTAAAAATGCCATTAAAAAACCATGTATGGCAACTTTGCGGAGGTTATTATTCAATTTATCTCGACCTAAACCAATGCGAACCCAACCAATGTGTTGTTGGTTTGCTGTGATCGGAGTCACGATGTCTAAACTATTTTTAGTGTCTACCAGGGTGAGATTGGTCGGGGTAGAAATTAAAATTTTTCGACTGACAGGGTCTGCCAGATAATGGCCAATGAGAGATGAATCATGTGATGCCATCACTCGTCCTTCAGGAGATAAGACCATGGCATAACGAAGTTCTGGATTAGAAATAGCCAATACAATCTCTTGCAATCCGACCACATCATCAGCCAATAACCAGGATGAACTACTCACCGCGACTGCTCGTGCCAATTCAAAGGTATGATTGATACTTTCTTTCATCAAGAAGTCACGTTCATGTTGTATTATGTTGTAATTGAAAATCAACATGATAAGACTTGTGACAGTAGCAAAAGCAAGCGTGAGTTGATTACGGATTGAACTCCGCCACGCGTTAAATAAATTGGATATCAGTGATTTAATCACTCTGGTTGTTCCGGAATAGCGTGATGGAAATCATCTAAAAAATCATGCACAATCAAATAGTCGTCATCTGTTGCCAACTCAAAACGAGATATTGGCAATTGTGCCAGCATAGCCTGACCTTGTGGCGACTCGTGTAAACGTGTAAGTAGTGTAGCAACACGTTGTACTAGTTGCGGTGGCATATCTTTACGGGCGACTAATCCATTATTAATGAGTGGTTCTGTTTGCCAGATCAATTCCAGTTGGCCGGCTTTATCAGGTTGTTGTTGCTGAAATGCCAGCCAAGGAATTGGCCATGTGGCTGCAGCAGAAACATGGCCAAGGAAAACATTCATGATCGATGATTCTTGTGAACCCACATAAGCATTTCTGATATCGTGATTGATATTCAGTCCATGGGTTTGCAGGTAGTACTGTGGCATCATCGTGGCAGCAAGTGCTGTTTTGGCAGGGTAACTGACAATCTTCCCTTTCAAGTCAATCGGTTCTCGAATACCGCTATCGCGGCGAACCAGGAAAATACCACGGAAATTATAATCATCGCCCATTTTTCCAAAAACCTGATAACCATGTTGAAGTGAGTTTAGGGTTTGAAATGGGTTGGGTAATGCAAAATCAAATTTTCCTGCATAGAGTTTTTGATCAAATTCTTCATAATTTCGAGAGGCTTCGACTCTGAATTCAGCATTATCTATATGCTGATTGAGATAGGTCATGATTGGCCCATACAATTCATGTAAGCGTTTGGGATTGTGTAGAGGATGGATGCCAAATAGATAAATTGTGTTAGCACTGTCAGGCGCTTGTTCAGAAAATGAAGGTTGATACGCTGGTTGTTCCTGTTCGCATGCTGATACTGAGAATATGATCACTAAGCCGATAATGGTTTTAGCTAAAACATGAGTCATAAAACGGGCACTACAAAAAGAGTCGGTAAAGTATTTTGCAGGCAAACGACGGGTAAGTAAAGCGCATTAATCAAGATCAAAGCGTGGTGATTTTCTCATTTTAGCAATAAAAAAACGAACATGGTTATATGCTGATGATGTTGTTATAAAAAGCAGTGAAAACATAGAAGCGATGTCGTTTTATTGAGAACAGTTTTTAAAATACCGGGGTGAAAACGAAACAGCATTTTGTTACCTTTGGCATAAGTTGTATGTGAAATAGACCAAATTTTGGATAGAGTATGCTGAGCAAACGGCTAATTTTGAACTGGTTTTGGATTAACGCTTGTCGTTTTTGCTTTTCACCTGCTACTCTTCGTGCACGTAAATTAATTTCAAAGCACAGCGATGACAAATGAATATAATGCCTCAGCGATTGAGGTTTTAACAGGTTTAGAGCCAGTTCAAAAACGACCGGGGATGTATACCGATACCACTCGGCCTAATCATTTGGCTCAAGAAGTTATTGATAACAGTATTGACGAGGCAGTTGCTGGCCATGCGCGTCAGGTTCAGGTTATTTTACACCCAGATAACTCGCTTGAAGTCATCGATGATGGCCGCGGTATGCCGGTTGATATTCATCCTGAAGAAGGTGTGCCTGGTGTTGAGGTGATTCTTACGCGTCTCCATGCTGGTGGTAAATTTTCAAATAAAAATTATCAATTCTCAGGTGGCTTACACGGTGTAGGGGTCTCAGTAGTTAATGCCTTATCGTCGCGATTAGATGTCAAAATTCGACGTAATGCGACTGAATACGCCATTAGCTTCGCTCATGGTCTAAAAACAAGCGAGTTAACTGAAATTGGGTCAGTCGGTAAACGCAATACCGGCACCACAGTGCGCTTTTGGCCAGAAGAATCCTATTTTGATGCGCCTAAATTTCAGGTCTCTCGCCTACGTCATGTCTTGCGTGCTAAAGCAGTATTATGTCCAGGTTTAGTTGTTACTTTCACTGATTTATCTGGTAAGGAAAAAAGTGAAGATCGCTGGTGCTATGAAGATGGTTTAAAGAGCTATCTTTCAACAATGATGACTGATCAACCCTGTGTGCCTGCACACCCATTTGTTGGGCATATTGCAGGCGATAATGAAGAAGTTGATTGGGCATTGATGTGGCAATTGGAGTCAGGGGAAGAGTTGGCAGAAAGTTATGTTAATTTAATTCCGACAGCGCAAGGTGGCACCCATGTTAATGGACTTCGATCTGGTTTATTAGATGCCTTACGTGAGTTTTGTGAATTTCGTAGCTTGTTACCTCGTGGCGTTAAATTATCGCCAGAAGATATCTGGAATCGTTGTTGCTACGTCTTATCAGTCAAATTACAAGATCCACAATTTTCAGGGCAAACGAAAGAACGCTTATCATCTCGCCAATGTGCAGGGTTTGTTTCAGGTGCCGTTAAAGATGCCTTTAGTCTTTGGTTAAATCACCATGTTGAAGATGGTGAAAAAATAGCTGATCTAGCAATCAGTAATGCTCAATCTCGATTAAAACAAGCGAAAAAAGTCATACGTAAACGGGTGCAATCCGGCCCAGCTTTACCCGGTAAATTATCTGATTGTTCATCTCAAGATGTGACTCGAACAGAATTGTTTTTAGTCGAAGGTGACTCTGCTGGTGGCAGTGCCAAACAAGGTCGTGATCGTGAATTTCAAGCAATCATGCCGTTACGCGGTAAGATTTTAAATACGTGGGAAGTCGAATCTGGCCAGGTTTTGGCTTCGCAGGAAGTACATGATATTGCGGTGGCTGTCGGTGTTGATCCTGGTTCGGATGACTTATCCGGTTTACGTTATGGCAAAATCTGTATTCTGGCGGATGCCGATTCAGATGGTGCCCATATTGCAACCTTATTGTGTGCTTTATTTGTTCGGCATTTTAGACCCTTAGTTGAAGCAGGGCATATCTGTGTGGCGATGCCACCACTCTATCGAATCGATGTTGGTAAACAGGTGTTTTATGCATTGGATAACGATGAACAAAAAATTATTCTAGATCGCATTGAGAAAGACAAAATAAAAGGCAAAGTGGGTATTCAGCGTTTTAAAGGATTGGGTGAAATGAACCCACTACAACTACGTGAAACCACAATGGCACCGGATACCAGACGCTTGATTCGACTGACAATTAGTGCTGAAGATGACACCATGATGATGATGGATAAACTGCTTGCCAAAAAGCGTGCTACTGATCGCAAAATTTGGTTAGAAGAGCAGGGGGACTTGGCAACAATATGATGATATTGACACTGTATCAGCACTGTATTAAGAGACATTTACAATGACTACTGTAATGGATGATTTAGAGCGATTACCTGTACGCGACTTCACTGAAAAGGCTTACCTTGATTATTCAATGTATGTCATTTTAGATCGTGCCTTGCCACATGTTGGTGATGGATTAAAACCAGTGCAACGTCGCATTGTTTATGCGATGTCAGAGTTGGGTCTGAGTGCCTTATCTAAACATAAAAAATCAGCTCGTACCGTTGGTGATGTATTAGGTAAATATCACCCTCATGGTGATTCCGCCTGTTATGAAGCAATGGTGTTGATGGCACAACCATTCTCATATCGCTATCCGTTGATTGATGGTCAAGGCAACTGGGGATCGATGGATGATCCTAAATCGTTCGCCGCTATGCGTTATACCGAATCACGTTTAGCCCCTTATGCACAAAGTTTATTAAGCGAACTTGGCCAAGGCACAGTGGAATGGCAGCCCAACTTTGATGGTTCGATGAATGAGCCGACGTTGTTACCAGCCCGCTTACCTAATGTGTTGCTCAATGGCGGAACAGGTATTGCGGTTGGGATGGCAACAGATATTCCACCACACAATTTACGAGAAGTAGTCAACGCCTGTCTTTTGTTGCTTAAATCGCCGAAAACCACATTAGATGAGTTATTAGAACAAATTCAAGGGCCTGATTTCCCCACAGGTGGCGAAATAGTCTCGACCCGTGAAGAGTTATTAAAGCTGTATCAAACGGGTCATGGTTCGGTCAGACAGCGTGCATGTTACGTCAAAGAAGAAGGCGAAATTATTATCAATGCACTGCCGTTTCAAACGTCAGGTGCAAAATTGATTGAGCAAATTGCAGGACAAATGCACAACAAGAAGCTACCAATGGTCGCTGATTTGCGTGATGAATCAGATCATGAACATCCGGTTAGACTTGTTATCGTCCCACGCTCAAATCGCGTTGATGTTGATGGTTTGATGTCTCATTTGTTTGCGACTACGGATCTTGAGCGTAGCTATCGCGTCAATATGAATATGATTGGTTTGGATGGCCGACCACAGGTTAAAAATCTGCGTGATTTATTATTGGAATGGTTGGTATTTCGTACTGAAACAGTGCGTCGCCGTTTGCAATATCGATTGGATAAGATCATTGATCGCATGCATGTATTGGAAGGTTTGTTAGTTGCCTATCTCAATATTGATGAAGTGATTGCTATCATTAGAACAGAAGATGAACCCAAGCCTGTTTTGATGGAACGCTTTGGTATTAGCGAACGTCAGGCTGAAGCCATATTAGAATTAAAATTACGCCATTTAGCCAAACTTGAAGAGATGAAAATTCGTTCTGAACTGGATGACTTGGCTAAAGAAAGAAAATCAATTGAATTATTGCTCAGTTCTGACACACGCCTTAAAACCCAAGTTCGTAAAGAATTAGAAGCGGATGCTGACAAGTTTGGTGATGACCGCCGTTCTGCCATTGTGTCTCGGCAAGCCGCCAAAGCGTTAAGTGAAACCGAGTTATTACCAACCGAACCATTAACAATCGTATTATCAGAAAGTGGTTGGGTGCGTGCTGCTAAAGGCCATGATGTTGATCCCGCATCATTGAACTTCCGAACGGGTGATCGTTATGCCACATCAGTTAAAGCGCGAAGTAATCAACAGATCGTGTTTTTAGATACAACGGGTCGCAGTTATTCATTGCCGGCACATACCTTGCCGTCAGCACGTGGCCAAGGTGAACCGTTAAGTGGTCGCTTACAAGCACCAGCAGATGCACGTTTTATAGCCGTGTTAGCAGGAGAGCTTGATCAACCCTTATTGTTATCTAACACAGCGGGTTATGGCTTTGTAACAACATTAGATAATTTGTTGGCTAAAAATAAAGCAGGTAAAGCTCTATTTAATCTACCTGATGGTGCCCAAGTTTTAACGCCATTGTGGATTGATAATATTGAAACAGATAGCCTTGCGGTAACAGCGGGTGACGGTCGTTTATTAGTGTGTGCAGCGAACGAAGTGCCTGTTATGAATAAAGGTAAAGGTGTGCGATTAATCAATATTCCACAGGCACGATTTAGTGCCGGTCAAGAATGGTTGCACTCGGTGACATGTGTACCTCAAGATCGCAGTCTCACCTTACATGCAGGTAAGCGTCATTTAACCCTTAAACCTGCTGATCTTGCTCATTACAATGGCGAACGGGGTAAGCGTGGTCATAAATTGCCACGTGGATTACAAAAAGTAACGCAAGTGGAGTTGGCCGAGTAATTACAGCAGAGTAATCTGTTACGTTGAGCAGTATAATAATCCGATGATGCAACAAAATATAATAGATAGAAAAACCATTTCAGCAGTTATGTTGCAGCAGGAGAGTAGTCACCCTTGGGCTGATAGCGTTTGGACATTAGCTGGCGTCATTCCCGGGTTATCACAAATGCAATTAAGCCAACTTGAGTCAACAGGTAAGTTACATTTCTGGCCTGATCTAGAACTTCAATTGCATGTATTGCATTGTGATGCCTATTATCAAAATCTGGTGTCTGCAAACCCTCAACTGTATTTAATCAGTCAACAGAATGATAGTAATACACTGTCACCGTTATTAGTGACGGTTGATTTTGATGAGGCTGCATCCTACATGGAAACCGGTGCACAGGTATTTTATAGCGCCTTACCCGCAGCGTTAATATCATGGTTAGAAGCCTTTGTTTTGACACATTATCGACCAGAGAAACCTAAAAAACGTCAGCGCAAAAAATGGCATGATGGTGGTGAAACCCATGACAAAATCTGAAGATAACGAAGGATTTGTATCACGTTGGTCACGGCGTAAATTAGATGATGAAGCTAAACCTGAACCTAGTGTCGCGTCGGAATTACCAGACGATTTTGATGGTAAAGATTTATCTCAAGCGGAACAAACAATACCGTCGGTAACTGATGAAGCGTTACCGATATGGCAACAAAAAGATGCTGATCCCAAACTGAAAATAGCAGCGTTACGTGATTTATTTCATACAGATGAATTCAATCAACGTGATGGTCTTAATGACTATGATCATGACTATACACAACAGTGGAAACTGGGTGATATTGTGACATCACAAATGAAACGAATGGTTAAACTGGCTCAACAAAAAAACGAACTGGGATCAGAACATCCACCCAAAACAGAAAACAGTCCAAGCTTGCCAGCACAAGCAGAAAATACAGTGCTACCAACAGATAACAACGAGGATGACAAGATTGCATAACTCAATACAACAATTAGGTGTGATCGATATCATGCCAATTGATTTAGTTGAATTTAGTTCAAGTGGCAGACTGTTGATTGTTGGCAGCCAAGCACAAATTGATGCAGTAACACCTCATCTTGATGGTTTACAAATCACGTCATCAATAGACAAGCCAGCTAGCATTACTGGTTGGTTGGGTAAATTTATGGTTGAACTTAAATCACAGACCTTGGCGTTTGATCTTATTCTGGATTTAATGGCAGAACCTGCCATCTCAATTAAGGTTTTGCCGTTGGGGTATTTTGCGCCACGTGATAATCAACAAAAATTAGCCGAGGCATTACAGCAAGTACCAGATCTTATCGGCATATTTGATAAACCTCGTTACTTTCAATATAAACCGTCAATTTGTGCACACTCTCGTCGTCAGGTAAAAGGCTGTCAACACTGTATAGACGCATGTCCTGCCGAGGCAATTAGTAGTTCAGGAGATACAGTCACAGTCAATCCGTCGTTATGCCAAGGTTGTGGAAGTTGTACTGCTGTTTGTCCGTCAGGTGCAATGACATATGCCTTACCAACACTGGATGTCAGCCTTAATCGTCTAAGAGTCATGCTAAAGGCGTATTTTGAACTTGAAACAGTGCCGCCAACCTTGCTGATTCATGATGAAAATCATGGTCAAATGATGATAGAGACGATGGCGGATAGTTTGAGCCAAACAACAATCGCATTTTCTATTGAAGAAATTGGTGCTCTAGGTATGCCTTTTTGGCTGAGTGCCTTAGCCTACGGTGTTGGTCATGTCGTTGTTTGGGATGCGGGTAGCCACGACGATCATGATTGGCTTGAACTTCAACATGAAATATCAAAAACAAATGAGATGTTGACTGGTATCGGTTTTGATCAATCAATTAGCTGGTTTAGCGGCAATAATTTTGAGCAATTAACACAGCAAGTAAACCAATCAGACACGTTAGTTATTGTGGAACGCGCACAATTTGCTGGTGTTGATGATAAACGTCGCATGATTACTATTGCAATGGAGCATCTTTACAGACAGGCTCCAAAACCGATAGAACTGTTGCCATTAAATGAAGGCGCTGCTTTTGGTGAGATTCAGATTGATAAACAAGCCTGCACTTTATGTATGTCATGTGTGTCCGTTTGCCCAGTAGGTGCAGTGTTAGATGGTGTTGATAAGCCTCAGCTTAATTTTGTTGAAGACTTATGTGTGCAATGTGGCATGTGTAGCAATGCCTGTCCTGAAAATGCCATCAGTTTGAACCCACGATATCTCTTCGATCGTGAGCAATCGCGGAAGGTTAGACTTTTATATGAGGAACCGATATTTCATTGCATATCATGTAATAAACCGTTTGCAACCCAGAAAATGATCACCACCATGACTGAAAAACTCAAAGGCCATGCCATGTTTCAGGGAGCAGCATTAGAACGATTAAAAATGTGTGAGGATTGTAGAGTGAAAGCAATGTTTAAAGAAGCGCAAGGACCGATGTAATGGCAGATGAAAACACACTTTGGCGAGCTCAAACGTATGCCTTGTTGGCAACATTACTGAATGCGGCCCCCCAGAAAGTAGTATTAGAACAGTTAGCTACTTTGGAGATAGTAGAGCCTGACAGTCCAATGGGTAAACAATGGTTGCAGTTGCGTGAAGCGGTCAAGCAAGTTGATCCAGAATCAATTTCAGATGAGTTTCAAACATTGTTTATTGGTGTTACCCATGGCGAACTAATCCCTTATGGTTGTTATTACCAAACTGGATTTTTAATGGAAGAACCCGTGGCATTATTGCGTTCTGACTTGGCTAAACTAGGTCTGGAAAGACAGCAAGATGTGAGTGAGCCGGAAGACCATATTGCAGCACAATGTGATGTGATGCGCCTTATCCTAATGGCTGAAGGCACACCTGTCGTGAGCGCACAGCAATTTTTTCAGCGACATTTGGCCCCATGGGCAGAAAAATTCTTTGCTGATATGGTGCAGGCAGAAAATGCAATTTTTTATCGCTCAGTTGGACACTTAGGTCAAACATTTATGCAATTAGAACAAAGCCTAATGGTGTAAGCCCCTTGCTTATAAGCGCATTGTGCGCGATACTCTAGACATTGTTTTTACAAAATAAAACAGCTGTTTACGCACCATTTAAGGGGTATTTATACATCAAATGGACGGGAGGAATCATGACTGATCAGCAAACCATAAATAGAAGACAATTTCTTCGCAAAGTGACATCAACAGTGGGTGGCTCTGTAACTTTAGTTGCTGCTAGTTCAGCGACGGCTCGAATGCAAGTTGTTGATGTGCAAGACGATAGTGAAAAAATGCCCGTTCCTCCAAGCAAGGGTTATCAACGGACAGAGCATGTTGATACCTATTATCACCTTGCTGACTTTTAAGCTGAGAATATAAAAATGAAATTGACTAAACGTGATTCCGTTGCCAGTACTAAAAACTCAGGACTTAATCGACGCAATTTCCTAAAAGGATCTGGGATTGCTGCTGGTGGCGCTGCATTCATGTCACTGTTGCCAACAGCGATGATTAAAAAAGCTGATGCATCTGAAGGTAAACGTCATGCTTACGATGAAGGCGAAATCAAGAAAGTACGCAGCGTTTGTAGTCACTGTAGTGTTGGTTGTGGTGTGGTTGCTGAAGTGCAAAATGGGGTTTGGATTGGTCAGGAACCGAGTTTTGAACATCCCTTTAATCTGGGTTCCCATTGTGCTAAAGGCGCATCGTTACGTGAACATGGTCACGGTGATAAACGTCTAAAATATCCAATGAAAAAAGTTGCAGGAAAATGGCAACGTATTTCGTGGGATCAAGCCATTAACGAAATCGGTGACCAAATGTTGGCGATTCGTGAGCAATCTGGCCCCGATTCTGTTTATTGGTTAGGTTCTGCTAAACATAGTAACGAGCAAGCCTATCTTTTCCGAAAGTTTGCATCACTATGGGGCACAAATAACGTCGATCACCAAGCGCGTATTTGTCACTCAACAACAGTAGCGGGTGTCGCGAATACTTGGGGCTATGGTGCCATGACTAATTCGTACAATGATATTCATAATTCGAAAGCCGTGTTTATCATTGGAGCCAATCCGGCAGAAGCGCATCCTGTTTCTTTACAGCATATTTTTAGAGCAAAAGAAAAAGGCGCGCCGATCGTTGTAGTTGATCCACGATTCACTCGTACAGCAGCGCATGCTGATCATTATGTGTCTATCCGTCCAGGTACTGACGTACCCTTTGTTTGGGGTATGTTATGGCATATCTTCAAAAATGAGTGGGAAGACAAAGAATTTATTAACCAGCGTGTTTACGGTATGGATGAAATCCGTAAAGAGGTGGCCAAATGGACGCCTGCTGAAGTTGAACGGGTCTCTGGTGCTAAAGAAGCAGATGTTTTGAAAGCTGCACAAACTATGGCTGAACATCGTCCGGGTACCTTTGTCTGGTGCATGGGTGGAACGCAACACACAATTGGGAATAACAACACTCGAGCCTATTGTATCTTCCAGTTAGCCCTTGGCAATATGGGTGTATCTGGTGGTGGTACTAATATTTTCCGTGGTCATGACAATGTTCAAGGTGCAACCGATTTAGGTGTGTTATCCCATACATTACCGGGTTATTACGGCTTGTCTGAAGGTGCTTGGAAGCATTGGGCAAAAGTGTGGGATATTGACTACGAGTGGATAAAAAATCGTTTTGATCAGGCCGAATATGATGCCGAAGGCGGTAAAAAGCAGAGTCCGATGTATAGCAACGGTATTCCTGTTTCGCGTTGGATCGATGGTGTTTTGGAAGATAAAGAAAACATTGAGCAGAATGATAATATTCGAGCGATGGTGTTATGGGGGCATGCTCCAAATAGCCAAACGCGTGGGCCTGAAATGAAAGAGGCTATGGAAAAACTTGATCTTATGGTCGTGGTCGATCCTTATCCTTCAATTTCTGCTGTAATGAGTGATCGTCAGGATAATCTTTATTTATTGCCGGCATCAACACAGTTTGAAACCTATGGTTCATTAAGTTCTTCAAATCGTTCAATGCAATGGCGTCATAAAATTATTGAGCCTTTGTTTGAGTCGAAGCCAGATCATGTGATTATGCATAAATTTGCGACCAAATTAGATTTTGCAGACCAACTGTTTAAACATATTCAGGTTAATGGTGAAGAGCCCTTAATCGAAGACATTACCCGCGAATTTAACAAAGGTATGTGGACGATTGGCTATACTGGCCAAACACCTGAACGCATGAAGTTGCAATCAGAAAACTTACATACATTCAATAAGACCACATTAAAGGCAGAAGGTGGTCCATGTGATGGTGAATATTATGGTTTGCCATGGCCTTGCTGGGGTACTGCCGAGATGAAACATCCGGGTACACCATTGTTATATGACACCAGTAAACCGGTTGCTGAAGGAGGCTTAACCTTCCGTGCTCGCTTTGGTGTCGAACATGAAGGCAATAATTTATTGGCTGAAGGTTCATTTTCTGCTGGTTCAGAAATTGAAGATGGTTATCCAGAATTCACAGCAGATATGTTGAAGAAACTAGGCTGGTGGGATGATTTAACCGCGGAAGAAAAAGTCGCAGCCGAAGGTAAAAATTGGAAAACAGATTTATCAGGTGGTATTCAACGTGTTGCTATTAAACATGGTTGTGCGCCATTTGGTAATGCCAAAGCACGTGCCATCGTTTGGCAATTTCCTGATCCTGTGCCAATTCATCGTGAGGCTTTGTATACCAACCGCCGTGATTTGGTTGAACACTATCCAACTTATGAAGATCGTAAGAGTTTTTATCGTTTACCAACACAGTATGGGTCGATTCAAGCAATCGACCACACTAAAGAGTTTCCATTATTGATGACCAGTGGTCGTTTGGTGGAATATGAAGGTGGTGGTGAAGAAACACGCTCAAATCCATGGTTGGCTGAATTACAACAAGATATGTTTGTTGAAATTAACCCTGCCGATGCTAATGATGCGGGCGTGAAACATGGCGAACAAGTCTGGGTGGATGGACCTGAAGGTGGATCAATTAAAGTCATGGCCTTTGTAACACCTCGCGTTGGTCGCGGAGTCGTGTTTATGCCATTCCATTTTGGCGGACATTATCAAGGTAAAGACTTAACCGACAATTATCCAGAAGGTACTGTACCTCATGTCTTAGGTGAATCATGTAATACAGTATTTACCTATGGATATGATTCCGTAACTCAGATGCAAGAGACCAAAGTGTCGCTTTGCCGAATTCGTGCCGCATAGGGGATTAGAACAATGGCTAGAATGAAGTTTTTGTGCGATGCCGAACGTTGTATTGAATGTAATGCGTGTGTCACCGCCTGTAAAAATGAACATGAAATACCGTGGGGTGTGAACCGTCGTCGGGTTGTGACATTAGATGATGGCGTGCCCGGTGAGAAATCTATTTCAGTTGCCTGTATGCATTGTAGTGATGCGCCATGTCAGGCGGTGTGTCCAGTTGATTGTTTTTACACAACCGAAGATGGCGTGGTATTGCACGATAAAGATATGTGTATCGGCTGTGGTTATTGTTTTTATGCGTGTCCATTTGGAGCGCCACAATATCCACAACAAGGTGCATTTGGTTCACGTGGAAAAATGGATAAATGTACATTCTGTGCTGGTGGCCCTGAACAAGACAATTCTGCAGAAGAATTGGAAAAATATGGTCGTAATCGGCTAGCTGAAGGTAAATTGCCACTGTGTGCTGAAATGTGCTCTACCAAAGCATTGTTAGCAGGTGATGGTGATGTGGTATCGGATTTATTCCGCAACCGCGTTGTGCGTCGTGAAGGTCGCCCTGAAGTTTGGGGCTGGAATACAGCATATAAAGATTAATCATGAAATATATACTTCTATTAGTATCAACATTGATGTTGAGTGCGTGTTATGAAGATGCTGATGTCACAATGCATGAGCCTGGTGTTTATAAGGGTAAAGTTGATATTCATGCTTTGACAGCACAAGAACGTGAAGTGGTTTTAGCTAAACGTTTTAAGCAGGTCCAAACTGATCGTTAGTGGGTAGAGATATGTCATCAAACAGCTCAATTACAAAACGAAAAAAAATGATGGTGTGGACTGGCATAGCAATGCTATTGGCAATTTTTTTATTACCAATGACTGGCTATATTAGTACCGGATTTGCGACGGCAGATGAGCAGGCACAACAAACTAACCCTCGAGCTGATTACTGGCGACAAGTCAGAGATAACACCAATGGCTATTCAGCGGTAAAAGGCCGTGAAACCAATGAGTTAATTCAAGGTTCAGGTGAAAACTGGCGTCAACTACGTAATGGCCCTGTTGCTCTGATAGGGAGTGGCTTATTGATCTTCACATTGGCAGTATTAACAGTGTTCTATGTTTGGCGAGGCAAAATTAAATTAACTCATCCCAGAACAGGCGAAACCATTGAACGTTGGACATTAAATGAACGCCGATTGCATTGGGTAACAGCGGGGTTGTTTGTTATATTAACGGTGACAGGATTAAGTTTATTATATGGTCGTGCGGTATTAATCCCGCTATTTGGACATCATGGATTTGCTGCCTATGCGGACCTTGCCAAATGGTTTCATAATATCTTAGGCCCATTATTTATGATTGGTTTGATCCTGATGATTGTGAACTGGGCTAGCCTAAATTTATTTAACCGCATTGATCTTGAGTGGTTCAAACAATATGGTGGCATGGTTGGTGATAGTCACCCTTCAGCAGAAAAATTGAATGCCGGTGAAAAACTATTTTTCTGGTGTTTAGTCTTTGCAGGTATATTTCTGTGCCTATCGGGTTTAGTGCTCGATTTTCCAAACTTTAATCAAGAACGAGAGCTTATCCAAGTATCACATCTTATTCATGTGGTGACGGCAATAGGTTTAATCGCATTTTCATTAGGTCATATCTATATAGCTACGATTGGTACTGAAGGTGCACTTGAAGGAATGGTAACTGGCCAGGTAGATACGGCCTGGGCGGAACAACATCATAATTTATGGGCAAAATCAGTTATAAATAAAGAACCTGATTCGCATTAAGAATAAGTGAACTTGAATTATATCGTACCAGAATGCAAATAGAAGAAAGCTTTAGAGATTTAAAATCGGGGCTAAACTTAACACACGAACACTTGAATACATCTCCGTTTTACTGCTGTTAGCGACGCTGGCACAGTATGTTTTATTTTTACTTGAAATGGCGGTGAAATTGCTGGGGAAACACAGACGTTATCAGGCCAATTCACTTAAGACAAAGTCGGTATTGTCATATCAATTTATTGGATTAAGAGCATTTAAAGATCGAAGTCTTACGTTGAGGCAAGCTGACTGGCGGGCGGTTACATCTGAAAATTCAACAGGTGATGCGGGAGCCACTAAATGTTTAGTTATCTCAATTTTCGTGGGGATCGGTCAGGTTCTGACCCCGATTATTGTGGTTTATAGTTTATTACCTGAATCCACGGATTCAGGTATTACATATGAGGTGTGATCATTTTGCTCATTTGTTGAGCTGTTATCCGATGAGCGGTGAGTTTACCGCCGTAGATGCTAAAAACTTTCGGTTTTTTCGTGTTGTTGTGGTGAATGATCGTGTCACGGCTGCGATTAAAAGCCGAATCATTACTGGCGGGTAATACCCTTAATCCGGCAAATGCATCGATGACTTCGTTTCTGCTTATCGGTGCGCTGAAATAATGGTTGTAGACCTGACGCAGGTATTCTATCTCGTTTTCTGTCGGCACCACTTTTTCTGGCAAGTTAGTAAAGAGTGATTCGGTGGTACCGATCAATATCTGATCTTCTCCCGTTTGACTTTTCCACGGCATGACGAACACAGCGCGTTTGTCCTGTGGCGCTTCCAGGTAATACATACCCTGATCAAGTTTTCCTGGCACGATGATATGTGTTCCAGCGATGAGTTCTATATCGATCTGTGATTGTGCAGGAGTGATATTGTGTAATATATGATTAACCCAAGGGCCAGATGCATTGATTATTATTCGGCTGCTGAGGTCATGTATTTTATCCTGTCGGTGATACTTTATTTCACACCGATCCTCATGACATTCTGCAGAGATAAAACAGGCATCGGTAAGGAGATGTGTGCCATTATTCTGCGCCTGCTGCATGACTTTCTGTGTCAGTAAGCTATCATTTGTCTGGGCATCATAATATTGAAAAACGGTTTTAAGACCTCTGGTTTTTAGAGTATCCAGTTGCGACCAGTTACTTTTTTTTATAGTTTTAAAAAGTTTAAAGCTAAAAAGGGAGTAGATGCTCAGGCCTAAACGGATCATCAACGATGATCGATAGCTGTGAGTATAAACCGGGATATGAAAAGGCAGCAGTTTTACTAGGTCTGGGTAATGCTTCAGTAAATATTTTCGTTGCTGCAAGCTTTCAAACACCAGCCTGAACTGCGCTGTTTCCAGGTAACGTAAGCCACCATGGATCAGTTTGCTCGATCTGCTTGAAGTGGCGAGTCCAGCCTGATGATATTGTTCGAGAACCACCACGCGAAAACCCGACCGGCTCAGATGATCAGCACAGGCGGCACCATTGATGCCACCACCTATTATTGCAATATCGTAAGGCATAGTCGGCTTATCTGCTGTGGTCACATTTATTCTGCATCAACATCGGATGCTCAAGCATACTGCTGATATTAAATGTTTCGACCAGTGGAATATTGCGGTTTGCATAATGTATCGCCAGTTCGGGTTCGGTTATTTCATAAACCATCCATAACCATGGACCTGGCCATGGTATTTCATCAGCAGGTAGTTTTTGATGATTAACAATAAGATAATCTGGTTCTAAAGTACTCGCCTGTTTAAAACTGTTATCGTCGTATGCGTGTAATACCCAGCCAGTTAAGTAATCACTGTGTTTTTTCACATAGGTAATGGCGTCGTAATCGAAAGAGATGATGCAACATTGCCGTTGAATAATCTCCAGCTCTTTGAGTAAAGCCGGCATTATGTTTTCAATGCCGAACTGATCCAGTGTTTCTTCTTTGATCTCTACCAGGGCATTGGCTTTTGGGTAACGCTGCAACAGGTGTACGACATCGATCAAAGCTGGAATGCGCTCATTTTCAAAAGTCCGTGAAAAACGCTCTGGCTCATGAGCTCGAATATTTTCCAGTTCATGATATGTCATTTCGAACAGGTGTCCTTTTTCGCCTGTTGTACGTTCCAGCTCAACATCATGAATAACGACAAATTTATTATCAGCCGTACATTGCACATCAAATTCTACATAACATGCGCCACTTTTCAGGGCGTTCTGCAGTGCGATCAATGTATTTTCAGGATAATGTTCTGTTTGCCCTCTATGGGCGACGAGATGGGGGATCTTCATTTTCATACTCGCTTGTTTAGATATTATTGACTGAGTGTAGTTTGTTTATTTAAGTGTGTAAAAGATTGCATGTGAGTAGTTGATCGGTGGTTGCAGGACTACATAATCGGGGCCAGATACAAATTGATCCTGTACCATACTTTTCCGTCACCCAACTGGAGACGCCCCGCATCAATTAAGGCTAAAAAGATAGTTAAAATATATCAAACACGCATGCAAATAGAAGAAAGTTTTCGTGACTTGAAAAGCGGTTTGGAGCTGAATGAAAGTGATACACGTATAGTGGCGCGTTTAACCGTTTTATTACTCATTGCCATGCTGGGCCAATTTATTTTATACCTGTTAGGTATGGCGGTGAAATTGCTGGGGAAACACAGACGTTATCAGGCCAATTCACTTAAGACAAAGTCGGTATTGTCATATCAATTTATTGGATTAAGAGCATTTAAAGATCGAAGTCTGACATTGAGGCAAGCTGACTGGCGGGCGGTACATCTGAAAATTCAACAGGTGATGCGGGAGCCACTAAATGTTTAGTTATCTCAATTTTCGTGGGGATCGGTCAGGTTCTGACCCCGATTATCCCTAGCTTCTAGTATGGCAATTACTGATTCAGGAACATAACCATAGTATCAAGGTCTCAGGCTGGGTATGATAATACGATTGAGTATTAACTTTAGTGCCTGAGGCAGCTCATTCTATGATGAGTTGAACTACGAATTAATTTGGGTGTGGAAATGACGGATTCAGATTTGAATGAAAGTGACATCTTACGGACAGTTTTTTTTGTATCCGATCGTACCGGTCTCACTGCTGAAAGTTACGGTAGAACCTTATTAGCTCAATTTCCTGGGCAACGTTATCAGACCTTAACCTTATCTTTTGTTGATACCTTGCAAAAAGCCATTGTTGCCAGTAACAGGATAAATGATGCCTATAAAAAATCGGGAAAGAAACCCATCGTTTTTAGCACATTAGTTGATGAAAATGAACAACGAATTCTTGAAAGTAGTGATGCTCGTATCATTAATCTGTTCAATGCCTTTTTGGAACCATTAGAGCTAACGTTTGGCGAAGTTTCTGCTCATAGTCAGGGATTGTCACGCGGAAATTGTGGGATTTTTGGCAATCTCAATTATCAAAAACGACTTGATGCGATTGATTATTCTTTATCGCATGATGATGGTGTACGTTATGATCAATATGACGAAGCTGACGTCATTCTAGTAGGTGTGTCACGTTGTGGTAAAACGCCTACCAGTTTATATCTGGCGATGAACTTTTCACTTAAAGTCAGTAATTATCCATTGACTGAAGAGGACTTGGATAAGGATACTCTGCCCGACTTTCTACTTAAGCATAAACATAAGCTTGTTGCCCTGACTATAAAAGTTGTACCTTTAAGCAAGATACGCAGAGCACGTCGTCCTAACAGTGACTATGCCTCACTTAAAGTCTGTGAACGTGAAGTTAAAATTTCAGAAGCAATGTTTGCCCATGCAAATATCCCTGTATTTGACACGACGGATACTTCTATTGAAGAAATAGCCAGTAATGTCGTTCAGGCAATGGGGTTTGGATTAGCAGAAAATGGACTCTAACAAGCTTATAACTAACTAAATTAATGAGATCTATACGAGGACTTAAATAATGATTGAGTATGTAGTTGAATTGGACCAATTGAGCATGGATGATGTCTCCCAAGTAGGCGGCAAAAATGCATCATTGGGCGAAATGCTACAAAATCTGGCGCCGCTAGGTGTGTCAGTGCCAGGTGGTTTTGCAACAACTGCCGCTGCCTATCGTGAGTTTCTCGTTCAAGATGGCTTGAAAGATCGTATTGCGGAACGCTTACACCAGCTTGATATTACAGATATTCCGGCATTACAGTCTGCAGGTAGTGATATTCGTCGCTGGATCAACGAAGTACCATTCCCCGCCGAAATGGAAAAAGCCATCGACGATGCGTATGCGCAATTAGAAAAAGAATACGGTCAAGAGGCAACATGGGCAGTACGCTCATCTGCAACAGCAGAAGATTTACCCGATGCATCTTTTGCTGGACAACAAGAAACATTCTTAAATGTATCCGGCCTGGCCAATATCAAACAATCCATTCGTGAAGTATTTGCCTCTCTATTTAACGATCGAGCGATTTCATATCGTGAGCATCAAGGGTTTGATCATGAAGAGGTTGCGTTATCAGCCGGTATCCAAAAAATGGTGCGTTCTGATATTGCAAGTTCAGGTGTTGCCTTTAGTCTTGATACAGAAAGTGGTTTCCGCGATGTTGTGTTCATTACAGGGAGTTATGGTCTTGGTGAAATGGTGGTGCAAGGTGCAGTTAACCCAGATGAATTTTATGTACATAAACAAACATTGGCAGCAGATCGCCCAGCAGTATTACGTCGTACATTAGGTCAAAAAGCGATCAAAATGATCTATTCTGGTGAAGCAAGCAATCCGGTTAAAACGGTTGAGGTGAATCCGGAACAACGTGTGTTATTTTCATTAACGGATGATGAAGTTGAAACCTTGGCAAAAATGGTTGTTACGATTGAACAACATTACAAACGACCAATGGACGTTGAATGGGCCAAAGATGGTAATGATGGTCGAATCTATATTGTTCAAGCTCGCCCTGAAACAGTCCAAAGCCAACAAGAAAATGTGATTGAAGAATACATTCTTAAAGAACGTAGCAAAGTATTAGCAGTTGGGCGTTCGATTGGTAAAAAAATAGGTAAAGGTCGCGTCAGATTGTTTAACAGTCTGGATCAAATGGATCAATTTGAACAAGGTGATGTATTACTGACTGATATGACCGATCCTGATTGGGAACCAATCATGAAAAAATCGTCAGCTATTATTACTAACCGTGGTGGTCGTACCTGTCATGCTGCAATCATAGCGCGTGAACTTGGTGTGCCAGCAGTGGTGGGGTGTGGCGATGCGACAGAATCAGTCGTGGATGGAGCTGATGTTACCGTATCGTGTTCAGAAGGTGATGAAGGTCATATCTATGCGGGGCTATTGGCTTTTGAGCATAACGTTCGTCACATGAATGCAATGCCAGAAATTCCGGTCAAAATAATGATGAATGTCGGTAATCCTGATCGTGCATTTACATTTGGTCAATTACCTAATGATGGTGTCGGTTTGGCTCGATTAGAGTTCATTATTAATAATATGGTGGGTATTCATCCAAAAGCTTTAATCAATGCCGATAAAATGGGTGATGATGTTCAAAAAATCATTTATGAGAAAACCACTGCCTATGGTGATCCTGTTGAATATTATGTAAGCCGAATTGCCGAAGGTGTGTCAACAATTGCAGCGTCATTTAGTCCTAAAAAAGTCATTGTTCGCTTATCTGATTTTAAATCAAATGAATACGCCAACCTTGTTGGGGGGCCTAACTTTGAACCTCATGAAGAAAATCCGATGATCGGATTTAGAGGGGCATCACGCTATATATCTGACGGGTTCAGAGAATGTTTTGAGCTTGAATGTAAAGCGATGAAGCGCGTGCGTGATGACATGGGCTTTACTAATGTCGAGCTGATGATTCCTTTCGTTCGGACAACAGCTGAAGCAGCCGCTGTTATTGAGATCATGAAAGAAAATGGTCTTGAACGAGGTAAAAATGGATTGCGTATTATTATGATGTGTGAATTACCGTCAAATGCAGTTTTAGCCTCTGAGTTTTTAGACTATTTTGATGGTTTCTCAATTGGCTCAAATGATATGACCCAGCTAACACTAGGCTTGGATCGTGATTCTTCATTAGTCGCTAATTCGTTTGATGAGCGCAATCCTGCTGTTTTAGCAATGTTGGATATGGCGATCATCGCTTGTAAAAATGCCGGTAAATATATTGGTATTTGCGGGCAAGGACCGTCTGACCATCCTGATCTTGCTAAATGGCTGTTGGATAGAGGTATTACCAGTATTTCCTTAAATCCAGATACGGTTGTATCAACGTGGCAAAATTTGGCTAAATAATGCCTCATTCGACGCACTACATGGAACGATGCGATAGCGAGTAAGTAGTGCAAGCCGCCAGTAGGAGTTGGTAATTCCAGCAGCTTTCGTAGCGTAGCGAAGAATAGTGCAGTAATTACATCCTCACTCCGTCAGTGGCTTGAGAGCCGAAGCGTGAGCGAGGTGACGAGGAGGTCTGGTGCAAAATTGGTCGTCGTCGAACGGAGTTGAATTAACCCATGGATGGGTTAATTCTTTCACGAGTACGGCGACACGCTGGTCCACGCGGGAGCGTGACAACGAGTGACAATCATCTTGGTTTCACATTGTTGTATCTCTGGATAACATTGATTTTGATCTAGATCATATACCGGACTACAATTGGCGAGCTAATATGAATCTATGATTTGTATTTGTAATAGTAAATAACCTTTAGGAGCAAGTAATGCCTTTAACGCACCACCCATTATTAAAAGAATTCCCAGAATATAAAGATAAAATTCACAGTTTAAAAACCTCTAATAATTATTTTCATCATTTGATGGAGCGTTACGAAGCTATTGATAAGCAGATCTTTCGTATTGAGAGTGGTGAAGAACCAACCAGTGATGATTATGTAAATCGTCTTGGTAAAGAGCGAGTAAGGATTAAAGACGAGTTGTATAAACTTATCATTGTCTAAATATTTAGAACATGTAGGGTAGATTAACAGACAGTCAAAAAGTCCCCAGATAATGTTATTTGGTGGCTTTTTTTTCTAATAGCTATGATTTTATAAGTCTAAAGGCTACTGAGCGCTGTTTCTTATCCAGTATTCAGTGGCGGCTGATACAAGCATATAACAACCCACAACAGCAACGATAATTACTCGTCAGTAGAGTATGAAAATCAGTGAGGCAAGGCAAATACAGGCCTTAGATAAAAATCAGCGTCTTTGTTTACGAAAAGGGGAGACAGTGCAGTTATTGTGTTGAGTAACCCTGATTCTGTAATGTGTTTCTTTTTAATGAATTGATTATACTAGACCGATACCAAATAATTTTGCAGCAAGAGAGAATATTAATGAGTGATCAAAAACTCAGTGCTACCAAAGCCGGTAACAAACTGAAGATCCCGCGTTCAGCAGGAAAAGGCAGACAAGTTGATGCCAAGGCCTTGGCTGAGGTTCAAGCTTTATTAGGAGAACAATCCAGACAAAAAGATTTGTTGATCGAACATTTGCACAAGATTCAAGATACCTATAAACATATTTCTGCTGCTCATTTAGTTGCGCTTGCTCGTGAAATGAAGCTGTCAAAAGCGGAAGTGTATGAAGTTGCAACTTTTTACCACCATTTTGATCTAATTAAAGAGGGTGATACACCACCGCCAGCTTTAACTGTTCGTGTCTGTGAATCATTGACCTGTGACATGATGGGCGCACAAGCGTTAATTTCATCATTAGAGTCTGGCTTAGGTGAGCAGGTGCGTGTGCAACGTGTACCTTGTATTGGTCGGTGTGATAAAGCCCCCGTTGCTGTTGTTGGTATGAATCCAATTGAACATGCAAACACGGGAAGCGTGACCGAAGCAGTTAATAACAATGCTATCGAACCAGAAGCTTTATCACCGATTGATTACGATACTTATCTCGATTCTGATGGCTATAACACTTACCGCCTTTGTATCAACGGCACTTATAACGTCGAAAAAGTGCTTGATGCCATGGATAATTCTGGTCTTAGAGGTTTGGGTGGTGCCGGTTTCCCTGCCGGACGCAAATGGCGAATTGTACGCGATCAACCTGAACCTAAATTGATGGCGGTTAATATTGATGAAGGTGAGCCCGGTACATTTAAAGATAAATATTATTTAGAACGCGACCCGCATTGTTTCCTGGAAGGTATGTTGATTGCAGCCTGGGCGACGGGGATCCACGAAATATATATTTATTTACGCGATGAATATGCCGCTATCCGAGTAATGCTTGAGCAAGAACTTGCAAAACTAAAAGCCAATCCACCTGTCGAAAAATTACCAGAGATTCATTTACGGCGTGGTGCTGGGGCTTATATTTGCGGTGAAGAATCAGCCATGATCGAGTCAATTGAAGGTAAGCGTGGTATGCCAAGGCTTCGTCCTCCATTTGTTGCCCAGGTAGGTTTGTTTGGTCGTCCAACCTTAGAACACAATATGGAATCACTGTATTGGGTGCGAGACATATTAGAAAAAGGGCCAAGTTGTTTGACCGATCATGGTCGTAATGGTCGCGTTGGCTTACGTTCATTTTCAGTCAGTGGCCGTGTCAATAAGCCGGGGGTTCATTTAGCCCCAGCCGGGATTACCGTACGTGAGCTTATTGATGAATATTGTGGTGGTATGCAACAAGGTCACGAATTTTACGGTTATTTCCCTGGTGGAGCCTCGGGCGGTATTTTACCGGCTTCAATGGGCGATATACCCTTAGATTTTGATACCTTGAATCAATATGGTTGTTTTATTGGTTCTGCTGCGGTGGTTGTTTTTTCAGATAAGGATAAAGCACGAGACTTGGCAGTCAATGCCATGAAATTCTTTGAAGAAGAGTCATGTGGACAATGTACGCCATGCCGAGTGGGTACAGCCAAAGCCGTTACTCTAATGCAACAACCCGAGTGGAATGAAAATCTGCTGGAAGAATTATCAGAAGTCATGATCGATGCGTCCATTTGTGGTTTAGGCCAGGCAGCGCCGAATCCACTGCGCTCTGTAATGAAATACTTTTCTGATGAATTAAAAGCAGGGGAGTTAAAATAATGGCTATTAACCCTAAACAATTAGAACAAACGATTAGTTTTACCTTGAATGGTCAGACTGTCGAAGCGTATGAGGGCGACACCTTGCTTGATGTTGCCAAACAACAAGGCATTGACGTTCCCCACTTATGTTATTCCGATAGACAAGGTGCCGATGGTAACTGTCGCGCCTGTGTGGTTGAGATTGATGGTGAGCGTGTTTTGGCACCATCGTGTTGTCGTTACCCATCTGAGGGCATGAACGTTCAAACCAAAAGTGAGCGTGCGGTCAAGTCTCAAAAAATGGTGCTCGAATTACTCAAATCGGATGTATCAGAGCAGCCACATACATTACATTCAGAGTTGGATTATTGGGCAAGCAAGCTTGATGTCGGTTTGCCACGTTTTGAAGCCAGACATCAACCTAAAACCGATGCATCTCATCCCGCTATTACCGTTAATATGGATGCGTGTATCCAGTGTACGCGCTGTCTACGTGCTTGCCGTGATGAGCAAAACAATGATGTGATTGGTTTGGCTATGCGTGGCACACATTCACAAATTGTGTTTGATCTTGATGATCCTATGGGTGAAAGTACCTGTGTTGCCTGTGGTGAATGTGTAGAAGCCTGTCCGACCGGTGCCTTAATGCCAGCGAATGATGTCGGTATGCTGGTACCCGATCGTAAAGTAGATTCAGGCTGTCCTTTCTGCGGTGTTGGTTGTCAAATGACTTATAACATTAAAGATGACAAGATTATTTATGTTGAAGGTCGTGATGGCCCTGCAAACCATGGTCGTCTATGTGTTAAAGGTCGTTATGGTTTCGATTATGTTCACCATCCTCATCGCTTAACTAAACCTTTAATTCGTCGTGACGATGCACCGAAATCAGCCGAGTTTTCGATGGATCCAAATGATGTGGCTAAGATCTTCCGTGAAGCAACATGGGAGGAAGCGTTAGATCTCGCAGCCAATGGCTTTAACAAAATACGCGATGAGCAAGGACCCAATGCCTTAGCCGGTTTTGGTAGTGCTAAAGGTAGTAATGAAGAAGCCTATTTATTCCAAAAATTGGTCAGAACAGGCTTCAAAACCAATAATGTCGATCACTGTACGCGACTTTGTCATGCCTCATCGGTTGTGGCGTTATTAGAATGTTTAGGTTCTGGTGCGGTATCGAATCCAGTAGCTGACGTTGAAAAAGCAGAAGTGATCGTGCTTATCGGTGCTAATCCAACAGTGAATCACCCTGTCGGCGCAACATGGATGAAAAATGCCATGCGTAAGGGGACTAAATTAATTTTAATGGATCCTCGAACGACAGACTTATCTCGTCAGGCAACACATCATTTAGCCTTTAAACCTGGCAGTGATGTACCGATGTTGAATGCAATCATGCATGTCATTATTGAAGAAAATTTAACTGATCCAGAGTTTATTGCTGAGCGTACCGAAGGCTTTGATGCAATGAAAGCGCATTTGAAGGCGTATACCCCTGAGTTGATGGCACCGATATGCGGCATTCCTGCTGATACCTTGCGTCAAGTTGCACGTTTATATGCTACATCCCAAGGATCTATGATCCTATGGGGAATGGGTGTATCTCAGCATGTTCATGGTACAGATAATGCGCGTTGTTTGATTTCATTGGCATTAATGACTGGTCAAATTGGTCGACCAGGGTCTGGTTTGCATCCTTTGCGTGGTCAAAATAATGTACAGGGTGCGTCTGATATGGGGCTGATCCCTATGGTTTTCCCTGATTATCAGCCAGTTAATGATGAACAGGCCCATGCCTATTTTGAAGAATTATGGGGCTGTGAGTTAGATAATAAGCCTGGTTTGACCGTTGTCGAAATCATGCATGCGATTCATCACAAAACCTTAACGGGATTGTATGTACAGGGTGAAAATCCTGCAATGTCAGATCCTGATGCCAATCATGCACGTGAATCGATGTCAGAGCTTCAACATTTAGTCGTGCAAGATATCTTCCTGACTGAAACAGCGTATCTGGCAGATGTTGTGTTACCTGCATCTGCCTATTCTGAAAAAACAGCTACCTTTACTAACACAGATCGATTGGTTCAGCTAGGGCGTCAAGCCGTTCCACCTCCAGGTGATGCGCGTCAGGATCTTTGGATAATTCAAGAAATGGCAAAACGTCTAGGTCTTGATTGGAATTACAAAGATTCTGCTGACGTGTTTGAAGAGATACGTAAAGCAGTACCGACAATGGCAGGCATGACATGGCAGCGTTTAGAGCAAGAAGGTGCTATCGTTTATCCTTGTTTAAAAGAAGGTGATCCGGGGCAAGATGTTATTTTCACCGAGACCTTTGAAAGCGACAATGGTCTAGGCAAATTTGTGCCGGCAGATATTGTTCCGCCAGCAGAACGTCCCGATGAAGAATACCCGTTTGTATTAATTACAGGTCGTATGTTAGAACATTGGCATACAGGCTCAATGACCCGTCGTTCTAATGTTCTGGACGCGATAGAACCAGAAGCAGTCGCAACAATTAACCCAATAAGTATGGATGAAATGGGGATAAAACCAGGTCAAATGATCACGCTATCAACACGACGTGGTTCAATATCAATGATTGCTCGTGCTGATGAAGCAGTACCAACTGGTGCGGTGTTTATGGCATTCTGCTATTACGAAGCGGCGGTCAATAAACTCTCAAATGCAGCATTAGATCCTGCGGCCAAGATCCCGGAGTTTAAATATTGTGCAGTTAAGATCACACCGGGTGGAGAGCAAATGCAATTCCACAGTTATGGCGGTGGTCAATCTAATAACAAACTGATGTAAAAATAAGGAAGCCGATTATTAATCGGCTTTTTATTATGGATAGATACCTATTTGATGGGTAAACTTGTATTCATTCTTAACGGAAGGAATATGAATGCCGTTACCTGAACATACTGCTGAAATACAAGCCTATCAGGATACTGGATATGATATTGCGCTTAAAAGTAAGGGCTGTTGGACTGTTAATAGCATCCAGAATGTCGTTGAATCCTTAGCTGGTTTTTGTCAAAAGTATAAAAATAGTACTATTTTGTGGGATGTTTCGGCTATTGAGGAGATAGATTCGGCAGGTATGATGGTTTTTATTACCTATTACGATCACCTGCTGACTAATAAGTGTAGCGTCACGCTTAAAGGCATCACTGAAAAACATCAACGACTCGATACCTTGGTACGACAACATAGTGTTTCTGCCTTAGAGAAAAACACGCTCCCATTTAAAAATTATTTGCTATCACCATTTCATTCTTTAGGAAAATGGGTGGTGGGCTTAGTGACAGAGCTCATATTATTTATGACTTTTTTTGGTGAAAGTTCACTGATTTTCTTTAAGTCACTGATGCATCCCTCACGCATTCGTTATGCTGCCATTGTAAAAAATATTGAACAGGCAGGTATACAGGCACTGCCTATTGTGGCGCTAACCAGTTTTTTGATTGGTATTGTTATAACCTATCAGGGTGCTGTTCAGTTGGAGAAATTTGGCGCCAATATCTTTATCGTTGAAATGATTAGTATTTCTGTCACCAGAGAGTTAGCGCCACTGATTACCGCTATTGTGGTTGCTGGTCGCACCGGATCATCCTATACCGCACAATTAGGCGTGATGAAAATAACAGAAGAAATAGATGCTATGAAAACGATGGGCTTCAATCCTCACCATTTCCTAGTCATACCTCGTATTTTAGCCTTGATAATTACCTTACCTTTATTAGTTTTTTTTGCTGACATTATTGGTATTTTCGCGGGCATGTTAATTTCTGAAATTCATCTGCAATTATCATTTTCTGAGTTTTTACATCGCTTGCAGAATGTCTTAGATATGAAACATGTCTGGATCGGCATAATCAAAGCTCCTGTCTTTGCCGTCTTGATTGCGATGGTCAGTTGTTTCCGTGGTTTTCAGGTTGAGAAAAATTCTGACAGCATCGGACGTTACACAACGATAAGTGTGGTCAATGCAATTTTTTTAGTTATTGCCTGTGATGCTATATTCTCTGTGATTTTAACCGAGCTTGGCATATGAGTGATCCTGTGATTACGGTCAAAGATATAGTCACGCAATTTGGTGATAACCGAGTGCACGATGGGGTGAGCCTTCATATTAATAAAGGCGAAATATATGGTTTATTAGGTGGTAGTGGTTCTGGAAAATCAACCTTGTTAAAAGAGATGATCCTGTTGCTGCAACCTCAGGCAGGCGATATCACTATTCTCGGTCATAGCGTCATTAATAGTACCGAGAGTGAAAGAGACTTGTTGCGGCAACGCTGGGGGATTTTGTTTCAAAATGGTGCTCTTTATTCTTCCTTGACCGTGGCAGAAAATATAGCGATTAGTCTAAAAGAATATACCGATATACCGATGACATTGATCAATGATATAGTCAGAATGAAAATTGATATGGTGGGATTGCCAGCGCATGTTAAAGATTTTTATCCAGCTGAATTAAGTGGAGGGATGGTCAAACGTGCATCATTGGCTCGGGCTTTAGCACGTGATCCGAAGTTACTGTTTTTGGACGAGCCAACCTCAGGTTTAGACCCTATTGGAGCAGAATCCTTTGATCAACTTATACTTGAGCTTCGAGCAATGCTCGATTTAACGGTTGTGATGGTGACACATGATTTGGATTCAATATTAAACACGGTTGACCGATTAGCCGTATTAGCGCGTAAAAAAGTGGCTGCTGAAGGGACGCTAACTGAGGTTTGTCAGAACCCGGAACCAGATATAAAAGCATTTTTTGGTGGCAAACGTGGACAAGCGCGCTTACATCAAAAAAATCTGGAATGATGTTAATGGAAAGTAAACTTAACTACACAGTTGTAGGACTATTTGTTACGTCATTGTTGGCAGGTTTAATAGCGTTCGCTTATTGGCTGGAAAAACATGAAGGTAATCAGAAATATGACTATTATCATGTTTACATGACAGAGTCTGTTTCTGGTTTGAGTATTGATGCATCAGTTAAATATTTGGGGGTTGATGTTGGCTCTGTAGTTGGTATTACTATCAACCCAACTAATTCTGAACAGGTACAACTTCTTCTGAAAATCAAACAGGGCATTCCTGTTAAATTAGATACCAAAGCAACGCTTAGATTTTATGGTGTGACAGGGCTCGCATTTCTAGAGTTAATGGGGGGAGGCAATGACTCTCCAACGCTTAAGCAAGATCAAAGTGATGACATTCCTGTTATTCAGGCATCGGCATCTACATTTTCTAATATTGAAAGTACGTTAACTTCACTTGCTGAAAACTCGGCAGATGTTTTAAAAAAAATTGATCGTTTATTAAGTGATGATAATTTAGTGCATGTGAATGAAATCTTACTTGAGACCAAATCTTTACTGACAGAGCTGAGGCAGCAACAACCTAAAATTGCTCATTTAGTTGATGCTGGAATGCGTGCAGGACGAAGTATGGAAGATGCATTTGAGCAAGTCACACTTGCTGCAAATAATGTTGCCGATATGACTAAAGCGTTAGAAAAAAATGGCAACGTCATCGAAAATCAATTTGTTCTAACATTAAATGAAATTGACGCTGCTTCAAATAGTATTGAGAAAATGGCGACTAGTTTTAACGCTAATTATTCTAATCTTGGTCATAAGGTCAGTGGTGAGGTAGAGCAGAGTTTAATAGTGTTTAGGCAATTACTTTACCAAATCGACAGTTTAGTTATTGAGCTACGAGATGCGACCAGAAGCCTTGAAGATAGTCCAAGTGATTTATTATTTAAACGTAGTCAAGCTAAGTTAGGACCTGGCGAGGAGGCTAAAGGTGAATAATCAATTATGGTTTATGCTGGTAGTCATCGTTGTCAGTTTGACCGGATGTAGCCTTATTAAGACAACACCAGGCCAGCCAATTGATATCTATACGCTGGCACCAATGACACTGGCACAGAGTATGCCAGTAGAGGATAAAGCAGATAATGCCTTGGTGTTGGCACTATCACCCCTGCGTAGTACCAGAGGCTTGATGAGTTCAGATATTATTTATCGAGATAGCCAGTATGGCTTTGATAGTTATGCTTATAGTCGCTGGAGTGATAGCCCAACAATACTATTGGCATTATTGATGCAAGACGCTTTATCTCACAATGCTACAATTTCAGCTGTGTTACCGAGAGAAATAGCTAATGCTGATCTGCTGTTAGAAACAACATTATTAGATTTTAGTCATCATGTCCAAAATGACGAGACATCATTTGGTCGCGTCGCGATTCGTGTACACCTTATTGATGTTCAAACTAAGACTGTCCTTGCAACTAAACAATTGTCTGCACAGGTTGATGCAAAACAGAGAAATGCTCAGGAAGCTGCCAGCTCAATTAATCAGGCGAGTATGCACGTAGTTGATGAGTTAGATGCGTGGTTAACTCACTATGTGAGCAATCTGTTAGAAAATGACAATTAGAATTCAACCTTAAGTACTGTTGTAGCATTGCGTTTAGTGAGTCTTTATTGTCTGTTCCTGATAAGATATACCCGTTTTGTATGGGTATTGAGAGTTACGTTTAAACAATGAAGATCCTGATCAGTAATGACGATGGCTACACCGCACCAGGTATACGGGCCTTGGCTGAGGGCTTGGCATCATTAGGTACAATTACCGTCGTTGCGCCTGACCGAAACAGGAGTGGCGCCAGTAATTCGCTCACATTAGATAATCCGTTACGTTTAAATCAATTAGAAAACGGTGTGTATCGTGTCGAGGGGACGCCAACTGATTGTGTGCATTTAGCCATTACCGGTTTATTAGACGATGAACCTGATATGGTTGTGTCTGGTATCAATGCCGGCGCAAATTTGGGCGATGATGTGTTGTATTCCGGCACAGTGGCTGCAGCGATGGAAGGTCGTTTTCTGGGCTTGCCTGCAATTGCAATCTCACTAGTCGGCACACAATGTAAACACTATGATACAGCAGCATGGGTAGCCCATCAGATAGTTCAGGGACTTCAGAAAACAGCATTACCTGCCAATACTATCTTGAATGTGAATGTACCCGATCTATCTATTGAGCAAATTATTGGTTTTGAAAGTACCCGTTTGGGCCATCGTCATAAAGCAGAACCTGTAATCAAAGAATTTGATCCACGTGGCAGACCGATGTATTGGGTTGGACCCGCAGGTGAAGAACAAGATGCGGGGCCAGGTACTGACTTTGATGCAATCCGTCGAGGTGCTGTCTCGGTTACACCATTACAAATTGATTTAACACGATACGATGCAATTGATGGTGTTGCATCATGGTTACAAGGAATGCAACAGTGATTGCTGATCATCGCGGTATTGGTATGACATCACAACGGACTCGTGATCGTTTGATCATGCGCTTACAAGAGCAGGGTATAAAAAATTCTCATGTGTTGGCAGTAATGCGTGAACTGCCTCGTCATTTGTTTGTAGATGAAGCATTGGCTAGTCGCGCCTATGAAGATACCGCTTTACCTATAGGCCACAGTCAAACTATCTCACAACCGTATATTGTCGCTAGAATGACTGAAATATTAGTAGAGGGGACTCCTAAGAGTAAG
Organism: Gammaproteobacteria bacterium; assembly: GCA_029210875.1. GTDB lineage: Bacteria > Pseudomonadota > Gammaproteobacteria > Nitrosococcales > Methylophagaceae. The sequence continues at coordinate 31,395 of JARGFJ010000018.1, forward strand.
GTGCTGGAAGTGGGTACTGGATCAGGTTATCAAACCGCCGTGTTATCTCGTTTGGTTGAACGTGTCTTTAGTGTTGAACGTATTGCACCATTACAGAATCAAGCGCGTGAACGTTTCTATCAGATGAAGCTTAATAATATTCGTCTGAAACACAGTGATGGTAGTTGGGGCTGGCCAGAGAATGCACCGTATGATGCGATTATTGTCACCTGTGCACCTGAACACGTTCCTGAGGAATTACTGCGTCAGCTTGCACCAGGAGGTCGATTAGTGATCCCTGTCGGCTCAAGTGCATCACAATCATTGCGTGTGATTGATCGTAACGGTAATAAATTCGAACAAACTGAATTAGATCCTGTTAGCTTTGTACCTTTATTATCAGGTCAGATTTAATGGCGTTATTTTCACATTTATACAGCCATGTTATGCAATGGGCACGGCATAAATATGCCAGTTATTGGTTAGCTTTAGTTAGCTTTACCGAATCATCCTGTTTTATTGTGCCACCTGATGTCATGTTGGCGCCAATGACATTGGCAAAACCTGATAAGGCCTGGTTTTATGCCAGTTTGACCACGATTAGTTCCGTGGCTGGAGGCTTGTTAGGCTATCTGATTGGCATGTTTGCCTTTCAATTTATTGGACCATGGATTCAGTCATTTGGCTATTCAGAAGCGTATGAGTTAGCTCAAATATGGTTTTCAGACTATGGGTTTTGGGCTATTTTTATGGCGGGTTTTACCCCCATTCCCTATAAGATATTTACTATTGCTTCAGGGGTAATAGGTATGGCGTTACTACCTTTTATTATTGGTTCAACTATTGGTCGTGGACTGCGTTTCTTTTTAGTTGCCGGGCTTATGTATTGGGGTGGATCACGTCTGGAAGCCAAACTTCATACATGGATAGATCGAATAGGTTGGGCCACCGTTATTGTGCTGGTTATGGGCTATATCATTTTCGCTTAATTATGAAATTATGTGTTGTCATTGTGATGCTGTTGTTAACTGCGTGTAGTGGTAGTAATGCAATTGCTCCAATAGGCAGCTATGGTTCAACGACAAAATCGACTGGCACAGATTATTCCAAACAAAGTTCACAAAAACCACCGGCAAGTTACACTGTAAAAAAAGGCGATACGCTGTATTCGATTAGCTGGCGTTACGGCATGGACTATAAAACACTGGCGGCAATTAATAATATACGCTCACCCTATAATATTTATGTTGGCCAAAAGCTTGTTTTTAAACGTAGCTACAAGCCATCAACTAAAACAACGACAGTCACTAAACCGCAGTCGAGGTCATCCAAACCCACATCATCTAAAACCACAACTAACGCTACTGTTGCTACGACAAATCAGGCATTAACCTGGCATTGGCCGACACAAGGCAACATTGTCTCAACCTATTCAAAAAGTGCAGCCGGCAGAAAGGGGATTGATATTGCTGGCAAGTCTGGACAAAGCATTGTTGCCGCAGCCTCAGGCAAAGTTGTATACAGTGGCAATGGTTTGCCAAGATACGGCAACCTCATGATTATTAAGCACAATGATGTCTATTTAAGTGCATATGCACATAATAAATCCTTATTGTTCAAGGAAGGTGATTTTGTTAAAGCTGGCCAAAAAATTACCACCATGGGCAATACTGGCACCCAAAATGTCCAACTGCACTTTGAAATACGCCGCAATGGTAAGCCGGTCGATCCGATGCGTTTCTTACCAAAACGATAAAGTCTCGACAGGAATGCGTTATAATTCACCGTTTTTCTAACTATTTGGTTAGCAGTGATCAATTTTAAGAGGATTGAGCGTTGGAATTAGGTGCCACAATGCAACGAATTAAAGAGCTTCGAGGTCGTAGTGACGATCTTAGGGGGTATCTTTGACTTCGATGCCAAAGCAGAACAGTTAATCGAAGTTAGTCGTGAACTGGAAATGCCCACTATTTGGGATGATCCTGAACGTGCTCAAAAATTAGGTCAAGAGCGTGCCAGTCTGGAACGTGTGGTATCAACCTTGGCAAATCATCGTGAAACCTTGAATGATGCTAAAGATCTATTAGAAATGGCGGTGGAAGAGCAGGATCAAGCTACCTTTGATGCCGTGACCCACGATCTTGATGAATTGGAAAAAGCCCTAAGCAAGCTCGAGTTCCAGCGTATGTTCTCGGGCAAGATGGATGCCAATAATGCCTATCTTGATATCCAGTCAGGATCAGGTGGTACCGAAGCGCAAGACTGGGCAAATATGGTGTTACGCATGTATTTGCGTTGGGGTGAAGCCCAAGGGTTTAAAGTAGAATTGGTTGAGGTATCGGAAGGTGACGTTGCCGGAATAAAAAGTGCGACTATTCATTTCGAAGGCGAATATGCATTTGGATTGTTACGCACTGAAACCGGAGTCCATCGATTAGTCCGTAAATCGCCTTTTGATTCTGGCGCTCGCAGACATACCTCGTTTTGCTCGGTGTTTGTTTATCCTGAAGCGGATGACACTATTGAGATTGAAATTAACAAAGCTGATTTACGTGTTGATACCTATCGTGCCAGTGGTGCTGGTGGTCAGCATGTTAATAAAACCGATTCAGCGATCCGTATTACTCATATTCCTACAAATACTGTCGTACAATGCCAGAACCAACGTTCACAGCATCAAAATAGAGATACGGCAATGAACTTGTTGCGAGCAAAGCTCTATGAGTTGGAGTTGCTTAAGCAAAACGAAGAAAAACAATCAGCGGAAAATGCTAAAGCCGATATTGGTTGGGGTAGTCAAATCCGCTCGTATGTATTGGATCAATCACGAATTAAAGATTTGCGTACTAATGTGGAAACAGGCAATACCCAAGCTGTATTGGACGGCGATTTAGATTTATTTATTGAAGCCTCACTCAAATCTGGACTTTAAACCGGGATAAAAATGACAAACGAAATCGAACAAGATGAAAATAGACTGATTGCGCAGCGCCGTGAAAAATTGTCGGAATTACGTGAGCAAGGCAATGCTTTCCCTAATGACTTTCGTCGTAATGTAATGAATGCTGAGTTGACGGTGGAATATCAAGAGACGTCAGCAGAGCAATTAAAAGACCAACCACGTCGCGTTAAGATTGCTGGTCGTTTGATGACTAAACGTGTCATGGGCAAAGCAAGTTTTGCCAATATCCGTGATATGTCAGGTGATATGCAGTTATATGTCAAACGAGACGATTTGGCAGAAGGCGTTTATGGCCAATTTAAACAGTGGGATTTAGGCGATATTATTGCCGCAGAAGGTGTGATGTTTCGCACTCAAAAAGGTGAATTATCGGTTTTAGTTGATGATATTCGTTTATTAACCAAATCATTACGACCTCTGCCTGAAAAATTCCACGGCTTATCGGATCAAGAAACACGTTATCGCCAACGTTATGTTGACTTGATTATGAATGAAGCCAGTCGTAAAACATTTGTGATCCGCACCAAAGTAATTGATGGTATTCGTCGCTTTTTGATGGCTAAAGACTATCTTGAAGTTGAAACGCCTATGATGCAGGCCATTCCTGGTGGGGCAACGGCACGTCCTTTTACAACCTATCATAATGCGTTGGATATGGATTTATTTTTGCGTATTGCACCAGAGCTTTATCTCAAACGTTTGGTTGTCGGTGGGTTTGAACGTGTATTTGAAATTAACCGTAACTTCCGTAATGAAGGTTTATCAACACGCCACAATCCAGAATTCACCATGGTTGAATTTTATCAGGCCTATGCTGATTTCAATGATTTGATGGATTTAACCGAAGAAATGTTACGTACAGTGACTCAAAACGTATTGGGTACGTCACAAGTCCATTATCAAGGTACCCATTTAGACTTTGCTAAACCGTTCCATCGCATGACAGTGATTGAATCTATTTTACATTTCAATCCTGATCTTAAACGTGAGCAATTAGAAACGATTGACGCCGCGAGAACTGTTGCAAGAAGTTTAAATATTCCGCTAAAAGACAGTTATGGCTTAGGTAAAGTACAAATTGAAATTTTTGAAAAAACCGTTGAACATCGTTTGATGGAACCAACCTTCATTACCGCATACCCAACCGAAGTATCACCGCTTGCACGTCGAAATGACGCTGATCCTTTTGTAACCGATCGGTTTGAATTCTTTGTTGGTGGTCGTGAAATTGCCAATGGTTTCTCAGAGTTGAATGATGCCGAAGATCAGGCCGAGCGTTTTCAGGCACAAGTCGCTGAAAAAGATGCGGGTGATGATGAAGCGATGCACTTTGATGATGACTATATCCGTGCCTTGGAATATGGCATGCCGCCGACAGCAGGTGAGGGGATTGGTATTGACCGATTGGTCATGTTGTTAACCGACTCACCATCGATTCGTGATGTATTGTTGTTCCCGCATATGCGTCCAGAATAACGAATATCAACTAGGGTTACTGAGTTTAACAGTCTGATTACATTAGAAAATTATAGTCTTGCACTATCCCTTATCCAGTTTTCAGATTACGTAAAAAAGGCCCTTGGCTGTGTCGAGCCAGAGGCCTTTTTTATCTGAATCCAGTGCTAAGATTTAAAAGCCGAATAACGCCATAGCTTCGGCATATTCTTCACTGTTTTCATCAAGCTCTGACACGCTAATTTCTGTATCAATGCCTAGTTTTTCAAATGCCTTAACCTTAGCCAAGTCATTTGGACTTAATGCTCTGTCAGTATTGAAATAACTTTGTAAATTAGCAACTTGCACTAGATCTACCAGATCAGGTCCATTTTGACTATTACGATTTAAGTTTTCATGTTCGGCAGCAACGGCAATCAGAGATTCAGGGAAATTCCAACTTTTTAGAATGGCTGCGCCAACACGAGTATGCAGGTTATCTAACACGCTATCTAATGCCGCTGTGTTGCTGATAAGTTCAGGTTTATCTTCTGCTTTCATTAAAATTGGTAACTTACCAATATCATGAATAAGCCCCGCCAGCATTGCTTCATCTGTTTTAAGATTTCTATTTTTAGACGCCAGCACTTGGCAAATGGCAGATACTTCTGTGCTATGTTCCCATAACGCACGCAGATATTTATCTAAGCGATTAGACGTTGCCTGGAACATTTGTTCCATCACCAAACTGGTGACAAGATTTCTAACTAAAGATAGACCAAGACGTGAGACTGCCATTTGAATATTATCAATGGCAACACGACCACGATAAAGTGGACTATTAGCAACTTTTAATAAACGGGCAGATAATGCCGCATCGGTGATAATTATCTCAGCTAATTGGCCTGCTGTTGCGTCAGGATCATCGACAACATCTCGGACATGGAGAGCCACTTCTGGTAAGGTCGGTAACACTAAAGTTCCGGCTTCAAGATCAGCTAATAGTTCATTATAAAATGCTTCTTGTTCAGTCATAATGTGTTCTTGTGTAAAATGTAAATTGAAGTGTGGGTCATTTTCAGTTATTTTGCTTGGTTTGCCAACCATTTTTGCTATTCTCAGGTGTAAAGTTGAACGAAGATTTTCCTAGAATTAAACGGCTTCCGCCCTATGTGTTTAACATCGTTAATGACTTAAAGGCGCAAGCACGTGCGCGCGGTGAGGATATTATTGATTTTGGCATGGGTAATCCAGACAAACCTGCGCCTGCGCATATTGTCGAAAAATTAGTCGAAGCGGCTCAAAGACCAGATACTCATCGTTATTCTGTTTCGCGCGGAATTCCGCGTTTACGTAAAGCGATCTGTAATTGGTATCAGCGTAAATTTGATGTCACATTAGATCCTGACACCGAAACAATTGTGACGATTGGTTCGAAAGAAGGTTTAGCGCATCTTGCTTTGGCAACGGTCGGGCCTGGCGATGCGATTTTGGTACCTAATCCAGCTTATCCAATTCACCCTTATGGCTTTGTTATTTCTGGCGCGGATATTCGTCATGTTCCGCTGACAGAAGATAATGACTTTTTTTCTGAGTTGGAAAAGTCAGTCAAAGATTCATGGCCAAAACCCAAAATGTTGGTGTTGAATTTTCCGGGTAATCCGACGACACAATGCGTTGATTTAGCGTTTTTCGAACGTGTAGTTGAATTTGCTAAAGAACATCAAATCTGGGTAATTCATGACTTAGCGTATGGTGAAATTGTGTTTGATGGTTATAAAGCACCGTCAATTCTACAGGTCCCTGGCGCTAAAGAGGTGGCGGTAGAGTTTTATACCTTATCTAAAAGCTACAATATGCCAGGCTGGCGTGTTGGTTTTATGTCGGGCAACAAAACATTAGTAGCCGCTTTAGCTAGAATGAAGTCATATTTAGACTACGGCATGTTTACACCGATACAGGTTGCTGCGATTGCCGCTTTAGATGGTCCGCAAGAGTGCGTCGATGAAATTGTTGCAACCTATAAAAGCCGTCGTGATGTCTTGTGTGATGGTTTGAATTCGATAGGTTGGAAAGTCGAAAAACCCAAAGCCACAATGTTTGTCTGGGCTAAAATCCCAGAACAATATCGTGAAATGGGTTCATTGGAATTTACTAAAAAGTTACTTAAAGAAGCTAAAGTTGCGGTATCACCAGGCATTGGTTTTGGTGAATATGGTGATGACCACGTACGCTTTGGTCTGATCGAAAATGAACATCGTACTCGTCAAGCTGTTCGTGGTATTCGCGATATGTTTAGAAAAGGTTAGGAGACAAAGTGCATTCAGTAAAAATTGGCGTTCTCGGTTTAGGAACGGTAGGAAGCGGTACGGTCAATGTACTTGGTCGCAATATCAAAGAAATTACGCGTCGAGCGGGTCGCGATATTGAAATTACCCGAGCGGCAGATCGTGATTTAGAGTCACCTAAAAAGTGCAATACAGATGGTATTTCGTTAACTGACGATGCCATGGATATTGTTAATGATCCTGATATCCAGATTGTTGTTGAGTTAATCGGCGGTACTGGTATTGCGCGTGAGTTAGTGCTTAAAGCAATTGAAAATGGCAAACATGTTGTTACTGCCAATAAAGCATTAATTGCCAATTACGGTAATGAGTTGTTTGAAAAAGCACAACAAAAGGGTGTCACCATTGCCTTTGAAGCAGCCGTTGCGGGTGGTATTCCGATTATTAAAGCGATGCGAGAAGGTTTGGCCGCTAATCGTATTGAATGGTTGGCTGGCATTATTAATGGTACCGGTAATTTCATCCTGACCGAGATGCGCGATAAAGGCCGTGATTTTGCCGAAGTACTAACTGAAGCTCAGGCTTTAGGTTATGCCGAAGCTGATCCAACCTTTGATGTTGAAGGAATTGATGCTGCTCATAAATTGACTATCATGGCTTCTATTGCATTTGGTATTCCGTTGCAGTTTGATAAATGCTACACCGAAGGTATCAGCAAAATTGCGCAAGATGATGTTAAATACGCCTCTGAGCTTGGTTATAGAATTAAACATCTTGGCCTTGCCAGAAAAACACCAGAAGGGGTTGAATTACGCGTTCATCCCACATTAATTCCACATCGTCGTTTACTGGCTAATGTTGATGGTGTAATGAATGCGGTGTTAGTAAAAGGTGATGCTGTCGGACCAACTTTGTATTATGGTGCCGGTGCCGGATCTGATGCGACAGCATCAGCCGTTATTGCAGATATTATTGATATTGTCAGAGCATTGACCACTGATCCGGAAAATCGGGTACCACATCTTGCTTTTCAACCTGGAGCCTTAGCAGATACGCCGATTTTGCCAATGTCAGAAGTAGTGACATCGTATTATTTACGAATTTTGACAGAAGATAAATTAGGCGTACTGGCCGACATTACACGGATTTTAAGTGAAAATGGTGTCAGTATTGAAGCGATCTTACAAAAAGAGCCTGAACAACAAGATGGTATGGTGCCATTGATTATGTTGACGCATGAGGTTGTTGAAAAAAATATGGATACAGCCATTTCACAAATCGAAGCATTAAGTACGGTTAAAGATTCTATTATGCGAATTCGCATGGAATCGTTAGGATAGAGCTGTTTAGTTCTCCAAAATTAAATATTCAAAGAGGAAGTTTTTATGCCATTTCGTCCACGTTATACCGGTTTAATCGAACGTTACCGTGATCGTTTGCCAGTGAATGATGATACCAGACTAATCAGTTTAGGAGAAGGCAATACACCATTACTTAAACTCAACAATATTCCAAAGCTCTTGGGTAAAGATATTGATATTTATGTCAAATATGAAGGTTTAAACCCAACTGGATCGTTTAAAGATCGTGGTATGACGATGGCTGTAACTAAAGCGGTTGAAGCGGGTAGTAAAGCAATTATTTGTGCATCAACGGGTAATACATCTGCTGCTGCTGCTGCCTATGCAGCACGTGCCGGTATTACGGCTTTTGTATTGATTCCTGATGGCAAAATTGCCTTGGGTAAATTAGCACAAGCAATGATGCACGATGCTGTCGTTATTCAGATTAAAGGTAACTTTGATGAAGGTATGCAATTAGTTAAAGAAGTTGCAGAACATGCTCCCGTGACTATCGTTAATTCAATCAATCCATATCGCTTGCAAGGTCAAAAAACAGCAGCATTTGAAATTGTTGAAGAACTAGGTCGTGCTCCTGATTACCACTGCTTGCCAGTTGGTAATGCTGGTAACATCACTGCACATTGGATTGGATATTGTGAATATTCATCAGCCTGTGGTGACCACGTTACCGGTGCATGTGCATTTTGCCAAGGTCAATGTAAATATGCTGGTGGTGCTGTTGTGGGTAACCGACCTAAGATGGTCGGATATCAAGCTGCAGGCAGTGCGCCATTCATGCGTGGCCACATGGTTGATGACCCTGAAACTGTTGCAACGGCAATTCGTATCGGTCATCCTCAAAGCTGGGATATGGCATGGAAAGTTAAAGAAGAATCACAAGGTTGGTTTGATGAATGTGATGATGACACTATCTTAGCTGCTCAAAAATTATTAGCAGAAAAAGAGGGTATTTTCTGTGAGCCAGCTTCAGCAACATCACTAGCTGGTGCTATTGAAGATATTAAAACAGGAAAAATCCCAGAAGGTAGTACAGTTGTGTGTACCTTAACGGGTCATGGTTTGAAAGATCCTGATACAGCAATTAAACAAAGTTCATCACCCCTTATTACCGTTGATGCGAAACTGGATGCTGTTCGTGATGCTATCTTGAATAATATGGCTAAGTAATGGATAGGGTCGAGCTTCCAGAGCCGAGTGAGATTGAAATCAAGGCAGCCAAAGTGCCGCATGATATTTTCTTAACCAACCTGATCATGAATCATATTTTGTTGTTTACCGGGATCGCGACCTTTGGTCAGCAATATATGACATTTCTGGTGTTAGTACCGATCTTTTCTGTGCTGTTATTAAGCTATACGTTTTATCGTGCAAGCCACGTTAACCGTGACGATAGCGAATTTGCCTATATTCATTGGCAAATAACAAAACGCTGGAGCAGGTTATTCAGCTATGTTTTGTTGTTATTAGCCACAGTTTCAATAATAGGTTGGTTAGGCAATTACTATCTGGGCTTCATGAAAGAAGCTGTTTATGCATTGATCGGTGGTTTTGGAATTTTGCCGACCTTGATATCAGTTCTTGTACTTATCGTGATTGAATCAGATGGTCTTCATCATGCACGCATGGGTACATTGCCTAAATGGGCACAACGACAATTTTTGGGTTATGAACAACCAGCGATAGACTAGGGTCGTTTATTTATGTTGTTGCGCAAATTCCTGCATATAGTTAATTAAGGCATCTACACCTTGTTCCGGCATAGCATTATAGATGCTGGCACGCATACCACCTACACTACGGTGACCTTTCAGTGCAACTAAATTAGCTGCATCAGCACCGGCTAAAAACGCAGCATCTAACGAAGCATCATTTAAGGTGAACGGGATATTCATCCATGAACGATAGCGTTTTTCAACCGGGTTTTGATAAAAACCAGATTGATCAATCGCATCATATAATTTTTGTGCTTTACGTTGATTAATGTCTGCCATCGCAGGTAAGCCACCTAAATTCTGTAACCATTGAAAAACAAGGCCAGCTAAATACCAACCATAAGTTGGAGGGGTGTTATACATCGAATCGTTATCAGCCTGAATTTTATAATCGTAGCAGATTGGCGTGATTGCTAAGGCATCGCCAAGTAAATCGTCACGCACAATCACCAGAGTAAGACCTGCAGGGCCAATGTTCTTCTGAGCACCAGCATAAATCAAAGCAAAACGTGATACATCAATCGGACGAGATAAAATGGTTGATGATAAATCGACAACTAAAGGCACATCACCAGTATCAGGAATATAGTCGAATTCAACACCGCCAATGGTTTCATTTGCGGTGTAATGCACATAGGCAGCATCCGGGTTTAATGTCCAATTAGCAAAGTCTGGCACGGTAGTAAAATTTGAATCTTCAGAACTTGCAACAACATTAACCTCACAATAACGGCTCGCTTCTTCTATCGCCTTGATTGACCATTGCCCTGTATTGACATAATCAGCAGTAGTTTTACCGCGCAATAAATTCATTGGAATCGCGGTGAATTGGGCGGTTGCGCCACCTTGTAAAAACAGTACCTTATAGTTATCAGGAATCGCCATTAACTCACGCAGATTGGCTTCAGCCTGTTGGGCGATAGAAGTGAACTCTTTACCACGATGACTCATCTCCATCACACTCATACCGGTATTATTCCAGTCGAGTAGCTCGCCTTGTGCTTGTTGTAATACAGGTTCGGGTAACATGGCTGGGCCAGCACTGAAATTATATAAACGTGACATGAACAGTCCTTAAAAAAGGGATAAAAATAAAATTGTAGCAAATAGCGTTATAAATAGCTCAACAGACCGTATTTAAAGGCGTGATTGCACTTTCTGTCGCCATTCATCTGATAATTCAGTAATCGAATTAGCTTGAACCATAACCGCATGCGCATTTTCAAATGATGTATCAAAATAAGCATTAAATAAGGTATGAACGCTGAGTTGCTGTGGCTGACGAAAAACGACATTAACGTCATCACCATGTTGAATATTGCCGGTGCTGATCACCCGAAAATAAATACCGGTGGCACCATGAGCAATAAATTGTTTAGGCATAGAAGGTAAATCAAGTGCAATGCCTAGTTTAAAACAAGGAACACGAGGTTGGGTAATTTCGAGAATACAGTCACCAATTTGAATCTGATCACCGATACACAGCTTTTTTTCATCAAGATTAGTAATGGTCAGGTTTTCACCAAATTGACCGTAGCGTAATGACGGTTTAGCCAGATGTTGTCGCCAATGGTCATAATGGTTAGCAGAAAAGGCATAGACGGCTTTATGTTCGCCACCATGATTTTCCAAATCGACCTGTTGATCCCCATCAAGACTAAATTGTGAAACAAAAACAGACTGATCAACCGGCTTTTTGAATATGCCTGTAGAAATAATTTTATCGTTATAGCGTGTTTCCTTAGCTAAGGAAACGTTGAGTGATACCAGCTTCACTAAATTAATCTGGATTAATGCGGCACTACAGAGTGTATAACAAGATTATGTTCAAAAAAGACGACAAAATCTGGGTAGGTCCATCTGGTAATCGGTGGTTCACCAACAGCTGCTGATTTTTGTACTGCTTGTCCAAACTTTTTCTCAACTGATGCCATTGTCATACCTTGAACAGGGCGAGTCACGCCTTCAACTGAGTTGGGTACGTCATAACGTGGGTCTGTAATTGAAATTACTTCGGCTTGGGTTATTGCTGTCGCTGATAGTAATACTGTCCATGCAATCACTAAACTAAACTTGGTCATTTCAAACTCCCATAAGAACATCGCCATAGCATACTATTCTGGCAGAAATAGCTCAATTAAAGTATTGAGATAGTGCTGACCTTTTGCCGTTGGACAAATTCGATGAATATCATGTGTGATCAGGCCTTCACGTTCAGCATGGTCAAGTTGCTTGCTGATATGTGAAATAGCTAAGCCGGTATGTTGATAAAACAAGGGGGTAGGGAAGCCATCTGTTAAGCGTAATGCATTCAGCATAAACTCAAAACCGAGATCCCGCTGTGCGATGGTTTCATTGGTTTGAATCAGTGAATCACGCCCAGCGTGGTCAAGATAGGCCTGCGGTTGTTTTTGTTTAGAGCGACGAGTGATGCTTTGTTTTGCGGCATCACTAATTTTGCCATGAGCACCAGCGCCAATGCCGATGTAATCGCCAAACTTCCAGTAATTTAGATTGTGCTGGCATTGATGTTTATCTTTTGCATAAGCCGATACTTCATATTGCATATACCCTGCTTGGGCAAGCCGTTGCTGATTGTCTAATTGCCAATCGATAATATCATCTTCATCAGGTAGGGTCGGGGGATGTTGATGGAAAAGTGTGTTGGGTTCCATCGTCAGCTGATAGTAAGAAATATGGCTTGGCTCTAATGCTAATGCTGTTTCAATATCGTCTTGTGCGGTTTTTGCTGTTTGCCCTGGCAGACCAAACATTAAGTCTAAATTAACATTATCAAAGCCGACTTTATGAGCCATTTCAATGGCTTTAATGGCTTGTTGACTATCATGAATACGGCCTAAGGCAGTTAAAGCATCGTTATTAAAACTCTGGACACCGATTGATAAACGGTTAATACCTAATGCCCGATAGTCATCAAAACGGTGTATTTCAAATGTGCCGGGATTGGCTTCAAGCGTTATCTCTGCATGAGCACTTAAAGGCACTAAGGCTCGAACACCAGAAAACAAACGATCATAGGCTTGTGCTGACAATAAACTGGGCGTTCCTCCACCGATAAAAATACTTTGGATCGTTCGTCCCCAAACAGTAGGCACTTCTTGTTCAAGATCGCGAATAAGTGCATCAACATAAGCATTTTCAGGTAAAGAATCCGGTGATTTATGCGAGTTAAAATCACAATAGGGACATTTTTTTACGCACCAAGGTACATGGATATATAAACTCAGAGGTGGAAGCGCCGTGAAATTAAGCATGTAGTGTGGGCGATCTATAAAATCTTAGCGGTTATTTGGAATGAGCCGCTTCAAAGCTAAATGCGTCGATAAATTGACGAATAGCTTTGCCACGATGACTGATGGCATGTTTTTGTTCAGATGATAATTCAGCCGCACTAGATTCTGTTTCAGGTACCCAGAAAATGGGGTCATAGCCAAAACCACCATCACCAACTGGCGCGTGTAAAATACGTCCTTGCCAACTGGCCTGACAAATGAGTGGTGTTGGATCTTTGGAGTGACGCATTAACACTAACAGACAGTGATAGCGGGCTGCACGTTCTCGATCAGGCACACCGTCAAGCGCCGCTAATAAAGCATAGAGATTATCACTATCACTGGCATCGCTACCGGCATAACGTGCTGAATAAATGCCAGGCGCACCAAGTAAATAATCAACCTCAATACCCGAATCATCGGCAATAGCCGGTAAACCGGTGTGCTGCGCAGCATTACGTGCTTTAATAATGGCATTCTCAACAAACGACAAGCCGGTTTCGGCGGCTTCAGGCACATCAAAATCTGATTGAGGCACCACATCAATATTCATCGGGGCAAACAACTCGGCAAACTCACGCAGTTTGCCCTTATTGCCGCTGGCTAAGACGATTTTATTCATTAGCTTGCCAAGGCGTCACGTTGATGTTGCATTAATTGCTCAATACCTTCACCTGCCAAGGCCAACATGGCTTGTAATTCATCAGCACGGAAAGCATGACCTTCGGCAGTACCTTGCACTTCAATATAGGCACCCGCATCGTTCATCACCACGTTCATATCGGTTTCTGCACTTGAATCTTCAGCATAATCAAGATCAAGCACAGGCACACCGTTATAAATACCCACTGAAACCGAAGCGATTTGACCATGCAACGGATTTTTTTTGATTTTCCTGGTTTTGATAAGAAAATCAATCGCATCGTGCAAAGCGACAAATGCACCTGTAATTGATGCTGTACGTGTACCGCCATCAGCCTGAATCACATCACAATCAATCGTGATGCTTCGTTCACCCAAGCCTTTTAAATCAATAGCTGCACGAAGCGAACGACCAATCAGACGCTGAATTTCCATCGTGCGACCACCTTGGCCGTTTTTAGACTCACGTTGCATCCGGCTGCCAGTTGAACGAGGCAACATGCCATATTCAGCCGTAACCCAGCCTTCACCTTTACCACGTAAAAAGCCAGGAATACGCTCTTCAACTGAAGCGGTGCATAGTACTTTGGTATCGCCAAACTCGACTAAAACAGAACCTTCTGCATGTTTGGTGTAATTACGTGTGATCGTGATATTACGTAAATCATTAGGTTGACGACCGCTAGGGCGCATAACGAGCTTCCTTAAAACAAAATAATTCGCCCATTATACGTGGCTATTCAAATTTGGCGGGTGCTTTTTGTCATTAGATTTAGTTAAGATGGCAGTTTGAAAATAATTAGGAAGCAAGCCTGTGACATTAAGTATGACCGCATTTGCCCGTCAAGAACGCCAGACTGAACAAGGTGACATCACATGGGAAATTCGTAGCGTTAATCACCGCAATTTAGAGGTCGCACTTCGCCTGGAAGACAAATTCCGTCCACTTGAAATGCAAATCAGAAAGCTTTTTAACGACAAGCTTGGTCGAGGGAAAATCGATGCAGTGTTGCGCTATAAAGCACCAGAACAACACAATGCCAGTGTTGATTTTGATCCAAATCTCGCCAAAGCACTTATTGAAAGTTGTGGCCAACTTGCACAAATGAGCGAACGATCCGCACCGATTGATATGTTACAAGTATTGCAATGGCCGGGTGTAATAAAATCAGAAACATTAGATCAAACCACGCTTAATAAGGCTGTGATGGCAAGTTTGAATGAAGCCGTGCAAGAACTTATCGCGACACGTCAAACAGAAGGCGCAGCATTAGAGCAAATGATCACACAGCGTTGTGATGAAATTGATGCCATTGCCAATGAAACGCGACGCCAAATGCCAGACATTCTTCAACAACAACGACAACGTCTGGCTGAAAAAGTGGCAGAACTAAACGTCAACCTTGAGCCAGAACGCTTAGAACAAGAAATCGTACTTCTAGCCCAAAAAAGTGATGTCGCAGAAGAACTGGATCGCCTGCAAAGCCATATTGTAGAAGTCAAAAATGTACTGCAACGCAACGAACCGATTGGTCGTCGTTTAGATTTTTTAATGCAAGAACTGAATCGCGAAGCCAATACCTTAGGCTCCAAGTCTATTGATATCGAAACCACACGTCACTCGGTCGATTTGAAAGTATTGATCGAACAAATGCGTGAGCAGATCCAAAACATCGAATAAATCGCTGGGGGCACTTCATCGCGAACGAAGAAAGCCAGAAGGCTGAGTAAATAACCTAATGGAATGGTCAGCCTCACCCCTTTAACCGGCATCACTGTGCCATGATGTGACTTGTTCACCCACATCAAAACTTAGGAGTAAGACCACCCATGAAACAGTCTAACGTAAATACAAAAATAAGCGTATTAGGAAATGATTTAGCCAAACAAAGTTTTCAACTTCACGGTGTTGATGACAACGAGCAGACGGTATTACAAAAAAATCACTCCGTCGTTAGAAGTTAATCGAGTTTATTGCCAATCTATCTCCCTGCCTGATTGGACTTGAAGCCTGTGGTGGGGCACAGCACTGGGTAAGGCTCTTTACTAAAATGGGTCACACTGTACGTATCATGGCTCCCCAGTTTGTAAAACCCTATGGTTAAAGTCTAATAAAAATGATGCCGTCGATGCACAGGCTATTTGTGAAGCAGTTGGGCGACCTGGTATGCGATTTGTGCC
>JARGFJ010000019.1 GCA_029210875.1 Gammaproteobacteria bacterium
CATTAAATGCTGTGAGAGTTTCTTTCATTATGCGTTAATTGATTGTTTTTGTTCTATCTTTTGTGGGGATTGGTCAGGGTCTGACCTTACAATTTACATTAAAATGTAAGGCCTGCCCCTGCATTTTCTATAGTAAAGAGAATGAATATCAAATCAAGTTATTCACATAAAATGGCTTTGACCCCTTATGTTGAAGGCCGTAATGGATAATTGACTGCCTGATAATAAACTGGTCAATACGGCACGTAAGCTGGTTCGTCGAACTTTATGCATGCTGGGCGTGACATCGTTTAAGAATGTGTTCAAAATAGTGTTTACTCTCATGGCATTTCCTGATCTTTGATGTGTGGTAACTGATCAGATCATTAAATGCTGTGAGAGTTCCTTTCATTATGCGTTAATTGATTGTTTTTGTTCTATCTTTTGTGGGGATTGGTCAGAATCAGCATCGTCTGTTTACCATAGAACAGTCATGGATTGATTCTATTGACATAATAGTAAAAAATCGCAATACGAATGTGATGAAGCATTACCATGTTGGCGATAAAGTCCCTTTTTCTGAGCGACCTAAAAAGACGCGTTATTTTCAAGTAGAGTTTGATTTGGCTCCTGGCATCACAGATGTCATGGTATATGCCAAAACAGCTGATTCGATGGTGTTACCTTTTTATCTCGTTACGGCACAGCAACAGCAACAAAAAGAGCTTTTATTACAGTATGGTTATGGCTTGGTTTATGGCTATTTATTGGCATTATTATTCTATAACGCAATACTGTTTTTGGGTTTGAGGGATATTCGTTACATACTATATAGTGGGCTATTAGGTAGTTTTGTCGCTGGTAATATTGCCTACACAGGCCATGGGTTTATGTGGCTATGGCCGAATTTTGTTGCTTTCCAGCAGTGGGGGCAAGCCCTATTTATGATTCTTTATGCAAGTTTTGGTTTGTTGTTTGCACTCTACTTTTTAGAAATAAAGTCGTTGTCAAAAAGATTGTTTATAGGCATTGTCGCCATTATTGCTGTTATAAATTTTATCTATGTCTATACGGCTCTATCGGATAAACCAACAGCATCTACAGTGCTTTCTTTTGTCTTTGTTTCTTCTTATATGCTGGTAGCATTAGGGCTTGGTTTTTATGCGCTTTACAATCGACAACCCAATGCGATTTATTTCTTAAGTGCGATAGGTCTTGGCAGTGTTGGTGTGGGCATCACATCAATAGCCGCTTGGGGTGGAATGCCGTTTAATTTGATTACATTCCATGCCGCTGAGCTAGGTATGATTGCTGAAGCGACGTTATTGGCCTTGGCGTTATCCTTTCACTTTAGGACTGTCCAAGTCCAAGGATTCCTGGCAGAAAAAATGGCTGGAATTGATCCACTGACTCAACTTAATAATCGCCGTGGTTTTATGACATCACTCGATAAAATTTGGAAAACAATTTGTCGACACAATACTCCAGCAAGTGTAGTCATTATTGATTTGGACAATTTTAAAAATTTGAATGATACATACGGACACGAAGTGGGTGATGTCGCATTAAAGAATGTTGCTCACAGACTAAGTCAGCATATACGTTCTGGCGATATAGTGGCGCGTTGGGGCGGGGAAGAGTTTTTACTGTTTTTGCCTGAAACATCACTTGAAGAAGCGTTTCATTTGGCTGAACGTCTTCGCTTGAGCATTAGTCAAGATTCAATTGAGACGCAATTAGGTGACATTTCAGTGACTGCCAGTTTAGGTATTGCCCAGAGAATCAGACACCATACTGAAATAGAACCACTGATCGATAATGCGGATAAAGCCTTATATGAAGCCAAACGATCAGGTAAAAATTGCTCTGTTATATTCGAGCAGTTAGTCACATGGTCAGCAGCTGAACAAACAAGTAGTTAACCATTTTATTTGCCGGTTGTTTTATGCTGAGTTGCTTATATTCCGGTCAGTTTTTCAACTAATGTGATCACAATTTCAACCCCAATTAGAATGATAATGATCCATTCCAAGGTTGAAGAGTGATTATGTTTTTGCTCATCATCTAACATATCAAGCAAGAGATGAATGGTATCCAACTTCTTCGATAGGATAGTCGTACGCTGGTTTAGTTCAAGGTAATTTGCCATTTGACTATATAAGGATTGATATTCAGGGTGTTCCCAGAAAAATTCTGGAATATCAAGCAAATCAAATTTAAGCACAATATTGCTATTGGCTAAAAATAACTGACCACGTATTTTGGCTAAAGCCTTTTTAGATAAATTAATACGGCCTGTTTTTGCTAATGATTCTGGCAAATGTTTGGTTTTTTCAATTGTATCAACTACTTGTTTTTCAAATGATACGAGTTTTATTGACTGTGCCATTGCATGTGATACGGCAATTAGGTTTTTCTTCTCGCCATCATATTCCATTTCAAGGCAATCGAACTGTATTCGATGTTTTTCAGTATTGATTTTATAACTGAAGCTATCTTCGGCTACGTCAGTATAGGGTTGATTCGAAAACTCGATTAATTGTGTTTGTAGTTTTCGACGTTCATCTAACGTGACATTCCAATGGACAACCACGCCATAGGGAAAGACCATTGAATAAGTATTTCCATGGTCAATGAGTAAGGCATCCTTGAATAAAACGGCACGTCGACTCGCCAATATTTCCTGACTTAATTCAGAAAACGAGAATGTATCTGCTAAGCATAGCGAGATGCATTGCTGGATTTTATCAGTCATGCCTTTGATGTCCTGTTAGGAGAGAATTATGTTGATAAGGTTTAGTCTTCTATGTCATCAACGTCTACCTGGCCTGAGATTCTACGTCGAATATGAGACCAAGACATCCCCGTCGCTAAAATTGCCGACAATAAAAATAATACGATATAGGTCAGAATAGAGAAACTATCGATGCTGAGTATACCTAGATCGATAACCCACCACACGATGATGGCAAAAAATAAGAAAGCTAACGTTAAACCAAAACCACCTAAAGAATTCAGTGTGGCACGAATATACACGGTCCAGCCAATGGTTAATACAATTGCAGATAAAGCGAAGGGTGGGTCTATTATCAATGCGTCACCAAATAAAGCTGTTTTTGCCCAATGGTAAAAACTATAACCACTAGGGTTATATGTGAGAAAAACTAATAATAAAGCAAAGACTAAGCGTAGATAAAAACTTTGCCAATTAAAGCGTGAGTCAGCCATGACCAATTCCTTATAGTATTAATGTGTAATTATTTCTCAGATTTATTTAAGTACTATAGCAACTATTTGTATGTTGTCGAATGACAATAGACTGTAATTTAATGCTATTTTTTCTAAGTCATTATAAGTTAAGATGAAAAGTTATTGTTGCAGGACGAGAGAAAATTATATGACCAGTAAATTTCTATTAGTAGCTTGTCTCCTTGTTTCTCCTATTGTGTTGGCGAATTGTTATGATGAGTTCGCACAGGATAGTGATAACTTTCATTCATGTAAGGCCGCAGCCGAACAAGGCGATGCTACCGCGCAATATGTTTTGGCAACCTTATATAATAATGGACAAGGTGTTGAAAAAAATAGTCAAAAAGCAGTTGAATGGTATCAAAAATCAGCCGAGCAGAACAATGACCTGGCGCAATATAGTTTAGGGATAATGTACGAGTTTGGTGATGAAGGGCTCGATAAGAATGAACAAGAAGCTCAAAAGTGGTATCGCTTAGCAGCTAATAATGGTAACTATTTTGCTCAAAATAAATTGGGATTGGTTGATGTGAAAGAAGGCGAATATAAACCTACAATTACACCTTATTCTGGCGATATTCCACCAGCAAACACATCTGATGAAAATGAACAAAGCGTGTTTGAACGCATACAAGGCTGGTTTTCAACAATCTTTGCTAATTAACTTTGGGTCTAACGTGTTATGAGCTCGTCACTCACAACACGTTAATAGTTTTACTCCCACTCAATTGTGGCTGGCGGTTTGCCTGAAATATCGTAGGTTACACGTGAAATACCATCTACTTCATTGATGATGCGTGTTGAAACGTGGCCTAAGAAATCATAAGGCAGGTGTGCCCAACGTGCGGTCATAAAATCAATGGTTTCGACGGCTCGAAGTGACACAACATAGTCATAACGACGTCCATCCCCCATTACTCCAACTGATTTGACAGGCAGAAACACCGTAAACGCCTGACTTGTTTTATCATAAAGATCGTGTTTGTAAAGCTCATCGATAAAGATCTTGTCGGCTTTACGAAGAATATCAGCGTATTCTTTTTTGACTTCTCCCAAAATACGCACGCCCAGACCAGGTCCTGGGAATGGGTGACGATAAACCATATCTTTAGGCAGACCTAGTTCAATACCTAATCTGCGTACTTCATCTTTAAATAGTTCGCGTAATGGCTCAAGTAATTTTAATGTCATATGTTTTGGTAATCCACCCACATTATGGTGAGATTTAATGACATGTGCTTTACCCGTTTTAGCTGCGGCAGATTCGATAACATCTGGATAAATTGTGCCTTGTGCCAGCCATTTGACGTTATTGAGTTTGAGCGATTCTTCTTCGAATAACTCTACGAATACGCGACCAATAATTTTGCGTTTTGCTTCTGGCTCGTCTTCGCCTGCAAGTTCATCTAAGAAACGTTGTTCAGCATCAACACGAATAACTTTAATACCCATATTTTTAGCAAACATGGCCATGACTTGATCGCCTTCATTCTGACGAAGCAGGCCGTTATCAACAAATACACACGTTAGCTGGTCGCCAATGGCTTTGTGTAGTAATGCCGCGACTACAGAAGAATCAACACCGCCTGATAAGCCAAGCAATACGTCATCAGTACCCACTTGTTTGCGAATGGTTTCAATACTGTCTTCAATAATATGTGCGGAAGTCCATAAAGTATCACAGCCACAAATTTCAGTTAAGAAACGCTCAATCATGCGTTGTCCTTGAACTGTATGTGTTACTTCAGGATGGAACTGTACGCCATAGAACTGTCTATCTTCATCTGCCATACCTGCAAATGGTGCACTATCTGTGCTGGCAATAACGTTAAAACCTTCTGGCAGAGCTGTAACTTTATCACCGTGACTCATCCAAACATCAAGTAAGCCAAAGCCTTCTTCAGTGACGTGATCTTCTATATCTCGTAATAAAGCAGAGTGACCACGGGCACGAACCTGAGCATAACCAAATTCGCGATGTGTTGAAGATTCAACTTTACCGCCAAGTTGCATAGCCATAGTTTGCATGCCGTAACAAATACCTAATACCGGCACACCACATTCAAATACAGCCATAGGAGCAACAGGGGCATCTTGGCCAATAGTCGAATCTGGACCACCTGAAAGAATAATACCTTTAGGAGCAAATTCAGCGATTTCATTTGCTGTAATTTCAGGATTTCGTAATTCACAGTAAACACCTGCTTCACGAATGCGTCGTGCAATCAGTTGTGTGTATTGCGAGCCAAAATCAAGAATAAGAATTTTGTGGTCGTGAATATTGCTACTCATAAGGTTTCTCTAAAGTGAAGGTTTAGATAAAAACAAAACGAGTGCTGTTTGTGACAACACTCGTTTTCAATTTCAAACAAAAAGCGTTGCTTTAACCGATACGGTAGTTTGGCGCTTCTTTGGTTATGGTTACATCATGTACGTGACTTTCGTTCATGCCAGCAGAGGTGACACGAACAAATTCAGGTTTTGTCCGCATCTCTTCGATAGTTGCTGAACCGGTGTAACCCATGCTTGAACGAATACCACCAATTAATTGATGAATAACCGCTGATAATGACCCTTTATAAGGAACGCGGCCCTCAATACCTTCAGGAACTAACTTGTCGGCTTCACTTGATTCCTGGAAATAGCGATCACTAGAACCTTGTTTTTGTTGCATTGCACCTAATGAACCCATGCCACGGTATGATTTATAGGAACGTCCCTGAAATAATTCTACTTCGCCCGGTGCTTCTTCCGTTCCTGCAAACATGCCGCCAAGCATAATGGTATGCGCACCCGCAACAAGTGCTTTAGCTACGTCACCAGAATAGCGAATACCACCATCAGCAATAAGTGGAATACTGGTACCTTCTAGTGCTTTGGCAACATTACTGATCGCGGTGATTTGTGGTGCACCAACACCTGCAACAATACGTGTTGTACAAATTGAACCTGGACCAATGCCGACTTTAACTGCATCGGCACCAGCTTCAACCAAGGCAAGAGCAGCTGCTCCGGTGGCGATATTACCGCCAATGACATCTACTTGTGGGTAATTTTCTTTAACCCAGCGTACTTGATCTAATACACCTTGTGAGTGACCGTGAGCTGTATCAACAACAATGACATCAACCCCGGCTTCAACTAATGCCGCCACTCGAGCCTGACTTTCTTTGCCAATGCCTGTTGCGGCACCGACGCGTAAACGCTCCTGATTGTCTTTAGATGCAAGTGGATTATCGGTTGATTTTTGGATATCTTTAACGGTGATCATGCCGCGCAATTGAAATGCATCATCCACGACTAAGACTTTTTCAATGCGATGTGCATGTAATAAGTTTAATACGTCTTCGCGAGGTGTATTTTCTTTGACTGTGACCAATTTTTCTTTTGATGTCATCACAGTAGAAACTGGTTGATCAAAGTGGGTTTCAAAACGTAAATCACGACTAGTAACGATACCTACTAAATCCTTGCCTTCAACAACAGGAACACCAGAAATATTATTAGCGCGTGTTAACTCAACCACTTCACCGATAGTTGTTGAAGGGCTGACTGTGATGGGATCACGAACCACGCCACTTTCAAACTTTTTAACCTTGCGAACTTCATTAGCTTGTTCTTCAATGGTCATATTTTTGTGAAGAATGCCTAGTCCGCCTTCTTGCGCCATTGCAATCGCTAAACGACTTTCTGTTACAGTATCCATAGCTGCAGACAGTAGTGGGATATTGATAGTGATGTTACGCGTTAATTTTGTGGTTAGATTGACGTCACGCGGCATTACGTTTGAGTAGGCTGGAAGTAATAAAACGTCATCAAATGTAAGCGCTTCTTGAGCAATTCTCATGGGGCATATCCTGAAATTACTGTAATATAATCGATTAATTATATCAGGAACTTTGGGGTTTATGGCATCACTTATTACGCCAGATACTACTAATGCACTCGCAACAAGAGCAGTAAAAGATGTCTATGTTGTCTCTCGATTGGTGCGAGAAGCACGTGTAGCGTTAGAAGGTTCTTTTCCGCTCCTATGGGTTGAAGGTGAAGTATCAAACCTTGCAATGCCTGCTTCAGGCCACGTTTATTTCACACTCAAAGACGAGATTGCGCAAGTTCGCTGCGCTATGTTTCGTACCCGCAATCGTCAACTTCGCTTTACGCCTAAAAACGGCATGCAGGTTTTATTACGTGTTCGTGTATCCCTCTATGAAGGTCGTGGTGAATTTCAATTATTAGTTGAACATATGGAGGAGGCGGGCAGTGGCGCTTTGCAACGCGCATTTGAAGCTCTCAAATTCAGGTTGGGTGAAGAGGGATTATTTGCTCAAGAACATAAAAAGGCTTTACCCCTGTTTCCAGAAACAATCGGTATCGTTTCTTCGCCTGATGGTGCGGCAGTACACGATATTTTAACGGTATTAAAAAGACGTTTTCCTGCGGTAAATGTCATTCTTTATCCTGTGGCGGTACAAGGTGGTGACTCAGTTAATCACATTGCGAATGCGATTAAGCTCGCAAATCAACGCCAAGAATGTGAACTGCTGATAGTGGGTCGAGGTGGTGGTTCGATTGAAGATTTGTGGAGTTTTAATGATGAAAAAGTAGCGCGTGCACTTTTTGAGTCTGATATCCCAACCATTAGTGCTGTCGGTCATGAGGTTGATTTTACCATCGCTGATTTTGTTGCAGACGTGCGTGCTGCTACACCGTCGGCTGCTGCCGAGTTAGCTGTTCCAGATGTACAAGAAATGTTGCTTAAATTTAGAGCACAACAGCAACGCCTTAATTTTTTAATCACTGATCGACTTCAAAAGCAACGACGTCATATTGCCCAGTTATATCGTTATCTTCCTCAGCCAAAAACTAAAATTACTCAATTAAAACAACAGCTAACTCGGTTAGGAAATGACTTAAATAGAAATTGGCGACATATAATCAATGCTAAACGCCAACAGCTGGATTTAAGTGCGTTACGATTAAAACATCCACAAGCAAAAATTGATGCTCAAGTATTCAAGTTGAATAGCTTATTTACGCGCTTACAGCAAGCTATAGCTAATAAACAAGCACGTTTAGTCACCACGCAAGAAGAATTGATGCAACGATTACAATTGCAGTCGCCTGTGCCTTTGATTAAGCAAAAGCAGTATCAGCAAATACAACTCACTAGTCGGCTAACTGCCAGTATTGAACAACGTTTACACTATCAAAAAAGTCATTTGGGTCAGCTGTTACGAACTTTAGCTGCGGTTAGTCCTTTAAATACACTTGAACGGGGTTACAGCATTACAACGTCTTCTGAAACAAATAATGTTATTCATCACGCTGATGAGGTCTCTGTTGGTCAGCATATCAATGTTAGACTGCAACACGGCCAATTAAAGTGTGAGATTAAAGAGATTAGCAATGATTAGAACAGTTTCCTTTATCGCCGTCATTTTATTGAGTGTGGCAGTGTCAGCCATGACATTACCCAAGCAATCTGCCGTGCCTGGCGGTGTTGTTATTGTCGCTCTGGGTGATGCAACAATGGCTAAACCCAAGGTTACATACAATGGCAAAAATGTGATGGTTGTTGAAAAAGATCAACAGTGGCTTGCTGTTGTTGGTGTGTCTTTATCTGCTAAAGTCGGAAAACAAACATTAGAAGTATCGTCTGCCGGAAAAACTAGCAAAACGTTGTTTGAAATTGAAGATAAGGATTACCCGACGCAACATATTACGATTAAGGATAAAAGTAAGGTTAATCCGTCCAGATTAGATATGGAGCGAATTAATGCTGAATCGGCACAAATTAAATCAGCACTTCGTTCATGGACCGAGGGTGATGTCGCATTAAATTTTATATGGCCTATTGATGGCGAGATCAGCGGTTTATTTGGTCGACGCCGCGTGTTTAACGGTCAACCCAGACGACCGCATAGTGGAATGGACCTTGCTGCAAAACAAGGCACAGAAATTCATGCGCCAGAGGCAGGAATTGTGCGCAATCCAGGCGATTACTTTTTTAATGGCAATACTGTCTTCATTGAACATGGGCAAGGCTTGGTCACCATGTTTTCTCATATGGATAGAATTGATGTCAAGGCAGGCCAGAAAGTGAAGCAAGGTGATGTTATTGGTACTGTCGGCATGACCGGTCGGGCAACAGGACCACATTTACACTTAGGTGTTAGCCTTAATGATGAGCGGGTTGAGCCGCGCTTGTTTTTTCCTGAACGAAGACAAGCGTCTGAAAGTGATGACTAGGCAATGAAACTTATAGTCTGAATTCACGCCCAAGATAAACACTTAAAACACGCTTATCTTTCAAAATAGTGTCTGGTGTACCTTTGGCAATCACTTCGCCTTCATTAAAAATATAAGCACGCTCACATACTTGTAAGGTTTCGCGGACATTGTGATCGGTGATTAAAATACCAATACCACGATCGGCGAGTTCTCGAATAATACCTTGGATATCCAGTACTGAAATAGGATCGACGCCAGCAAAAGGTTCATCCAGTAAGATAAATTGAGGATCCATTGCTAATGCACGCGCAATTTCCACACGACGACGTTCTCCACCAGATAATGCCATGCCCAAAGAATCACGAATGTGCGTAATGTGAAAGTCAGTCAGTAAACGTTCTAATAAATCGGCTTTGGCGAGAGCACTAAGATCATGACGGGTTTCGATAATCGCAAAAATATTATCGGCCACGCTCAGTTTACGAAAGACGGACGCTTCTTGTGGCAGATAACCTATACCAAGTTGGGCGCGCTGATGAATAGGATCATGTGTTAATTCACGTTGATCTAGGAAAATTGTGCCGTGATCTACTGGAATTAAACCAACAATCATGTAGAAGCTGGTTGTTTTACCCGCACCATTTGGGCCTAATAAACCAACTATTTCGCCACTATTTACTTCGAGCGATATGTCTTTAACTACTTGTCTGTCACCAAAACGCTTTGCTAAACTTTGTGCAGATAAAATACTCATTGTTGTCCTAAGTTTTATTTAGTCAGCTTGTAATATATAGCGTCGATTGACCCATCCAATAATAGCTTGTTCACCAATCATTCCTCGAACCTGAATCCATTCACGTTGCTCAGTTAGAATGGTTACTTGATCATTGGCATTGAGCGTACCAATTTTATCATATTGTGTGCCTGGGCCGGTGCGAATATTGAGTCTGGAAATGGTTGATCCGGTCGGATAGTTGTCTTGTGTAGCTATTGCTTCAGCTTGAATAAGTGATGGTAATGATAGCTCTGGCGCTGCTGCTTTAGGTTTTGCTGGTGTTTTGGTTTTAGTGCCAGGTGGTTGAATAATAATATGGATGCGCTCGGCTTTTTGGGTTTCATTGCCGACAGTGATCGGAGCAGAACTAGCGTTGACGATATTTTTTTCAATATCATATTCAATTTTATTGCCGCTAAACTCATCGCCTGCCTGCCAGACATGACCTTTGCCTAACAAATATATTTTTTGAGATTTTGCATAATATTCCATTTGCAAAGCCCGCGCGCGAACAGGTTCTTCGCCTGGTTTTTGTATTTGTTTGTAAGTTGCGAGATTACCTTGAGCCACAGCCTTGGTGATCTGTTTATCTGCATCATAGTAGAAGGTGATGATATCGCCAGTTATTTTTAACGTGCCTTGGGTTAAGATCGCGTTACCTTTATATTGGGTCACACCTTCTTTATCATCAAGCTGAGCATGATCTGCTTCTATATTAATTGGCTGTTCCCGATCATCAGGCAATGCAAATGACACTATGGGCACTAGTGCCAATAAGACCAAGGCAAATTTAATTTCTAGGTGGCGCATCGTAGTGTCCTCTTACCTTTGAATGCAGATTTACTGTTTTGTCTTCAAGTGCAGCATGTAGTCCCACAGAATGTGTGATGCCATTGGGCGACTTTATTTCTACGGCTGAGTCGGTATAGGCTGTACTGCTTTTAGTATCGATATGTAAGATATCAGTCCTTAACTCAATCTCATTATTGAGTTCTCTAGTAATAATAACATTGCCAGTCAGAAAAATATCTTCACCTTTACCTTGGGTTCTACCTTTATCAGAAATGACCAGCCACGTATCTTTTTGTTGATCAAGAAACCGTGTGGTTTGTTCAAATACCTCAGTACTGTCATCTTCAGGATAATGTGACATTTCACGTCCAGAAATTACACGGACGGGTTGGCCGAATTCATTCATAATAGTCATGGTAAAATCGGTCATGCCATAGTCGCTGGTACGATGAATCTGAGCTTGTCCAGTTTCGTGCTGAGACGTTTCATCATTCAATAACCATAGGCTGATAAGTACAACCAGAGGAAGTAGTATTTTTACCCATAAGGGAATGTCAGAAATGGCGTTCAATTTGATCTTGTAAGGTACCTTGACCTTCCATAATAAGTTCACACACTTCGCGTGCAGCACCTTTACCGCCGTTCGATGGCGTAATCCAATGCGCATGTTTTTTTACTAGTGCATCGGCATCTTGTACGGCAATAGCTAAACCCACACGATTCATAATAGCCAGATCAACCCAATCATCGCCAACATAGGCGCATTGCTCAGGGTGTAAACCTAGCTGTTTAATCAATTGTTCAAATGCAGGTAACTTCACTTTTTGACCCTGAAATACATGGTTAATGCCTAAGCTAGCCATACGATGCTCGACTACTTTGGAAGTGCGCCCCGTGATGATGCCAATTTCGACGCCAGTATATTGCAGAAGTTTCATGCCATGACCATCACGAGAATGAAATGCTTTATATTCTTCGCCATCATCGCCAATGATAATGCTACCGTCAGTCAGTACACCATCAACATCAAAAATAACCATCTTGATATTTTTAGCGCGTGCTTGTATATCTTGCATGTTTAATACCTTACGTGACTTAGACAACACCGGCACGAAGCAAATCATGCATATTAATGGCACCAACAAGTTGTTGCTGTTTATCTGTAATCAACAACCCATTTATTTTATGGCGTTGCATCAATTCCAATAGCTCTGCAGCTAACATTTCTGGGTGCGCTGTTTTACAGTTTGTTGTCATAAAATCAGCAATCGTAGTGGTATGTACATTCACCATCTGTGCTAATACACGCCGTAAATCACCATCAGTGAAAATACCAACAATGCTACCGTCATCAGCAAGCACTGCTGTCATACCGAGACCTTTATTAGTCATCTCAACTAATGCATCACTAATCAGAGCTGTATCAGGCACTTTTGGAATAGCATTACCTGTATGCATAATATCGCTAACATGAAGTAATAAGCGGCGGCCTAGATTGCCACCAGGATGCGATAAGGCAAAGTCTTCAGCGGTAAAACCACGCGCTTCTAATAATGCAATTGCCAAGGCATCGCCCATGACTAAGGCAACAGTTGTACTAGACGTTGGTGCTAAACCTAAAGGGCAGGCTTCCTTTTCTGCACTGACATCTAAATGGGCATTGGCACATTCAGCTAAAGTAGAGGTTTTACGCCCTGTCATAGCAACAAGAGGTACACCCAGACGTTTGATCAGAGGCAATATTGTTAGGATTTCTCCGGTTTCACCAGAGTTTGATAAGGCTAACACCACATCTTTATTAGTAATCATGCCCAGATCGCCATGACTAGCTTCACCAGGGTGTACAAAAAAAGCAGGGCTACCCGTGCTTGCCAAGGTTGCAGCTATTTTGCCACCAATATGACCTGATTTTCCCATACCAATAACGACGATACGGCCTTCACATTCAAGCAATAACTGACATGCTTTGACAAAAGCATCATCAATGCGATCTTTTAATGCAGAAACGGCATCAAGCTCAGTATCAATAACGGCTAATGCTAATGCCTTAAATTGTTCAGCTTTCGTTTCGATCACAGACGTTATCCAGTTGTAGAGTGATATGCCAAGAGGCCATTATAAGCGATAAAAACTAATAACATAGCCGAACCGGCAAGGCGTCCAATACGACCATTTTTACCGGTGCGGGCAAAGAGAAATAACATTACAAACAAGCCGGCCATAAAGATGAAGTCTCGTGAGAGTAGCTCAGCTCCAAAATCGGAAGGTTTAATTAAACCAGGCATAGCCAGGACAGCAAGTAAATTAAATATGTTTGAACCCAGTACATTACCAATTGCAATGTCATGTTCATTTTTGAGTGCTGATATAACTGATGCAGCAAGTTCAGGTAAACTTGTACCAATTGCTACGATAGTTAAACCAATAATTAAATCGCTAACGCCAAGTAGATGAGCAATACCTGTCGCTCCCCACACTAAGGATTTTGACCCAATTAATAGTGCTGCTAAACCAATCAAAAACCAGATAATTGATTGTTTGGTAGTCATTGATGGTTGTGCGTATTCTTGTTCAAATTCTTGTTCAAGCGGATCACTTTTACTGCTATGAATGGCAAGATAAGCCATACCAAACAGGGTAAGAATAAAGCCAGAGAATAGGATAATGCCATCGGTACGACCGAGGTTGTGGTCCCATAATAAGGCTAAGGCGATAGCCATCACAAAAGCAAGCATGGGGAATTCACGTTTTAGCGTGTCTGAGTGAACAGTCAGTGGTGTTATTAATACCGTGACACCCAATACTAATCCGACGTTGGCAATGTTGGAACCCAGTGCATTTCCTATACCGAGCGATGGTGCGCCATCAAACGATGCTAATGCCGAAACCAGCATTTCTGGCGCTGATGTACCAAAACCAACAATGGTTAAACCAACGATAAGTGGTGATACACCAAAGTTGGTTGCGATGTTAGCCGCACCATCGACAAAACGATCTGCACCCCAGATAAGAATGGCAAAACCAGCGAGTATAGCGAGAATAAAAAATGCAGTAGTCATTATTAGATTAAATTCTTTAAATTGAACGATAAAAAAAGCCGGACTTTAGTCCGGCTTAACATTATAAGTTGCTTAGCGACCCTTGTCGCCTTAGTACTGCTGGTTTATGGTGAGAATACGTCAAAGTCTTCTTCAGGTGGGTTGCCATCATAAACGAGGTTTTCTCTATATTGTAAATAGGCGCTTCTTACATAGCTGTATTCGTCTATTGCCGCTTGATCCAGCACTTTTTCAGCTTTTAGCTGGTTGACACGATTGTCAACAATACGTGTTGCTACAAATGCATTGCGCGCACCTGGACCATCAACATAGGTAACAGGATCGCTATAAATATCGCCTACTAAACCAACCGTATCACGAAAGTTACGTGGGCCAAAAAAGGGTAGAACAACATAGGGACCCGGTTCAATACCCCATGTGCCAAGTGTTTGGCCAAAGTCTTCATTATTTTTTTCATGACCAGCCATTGTGGCAACATCTAAAATACCGCCAAAACCTACAGTAGTATTGAGACCAAAACGACCAAAATCGTTAGCCGCCTGAACAAATTTGCCTTGCAACAAGTCATTTAAAATCACTGTAATGTCATTTAAATTACTAAAAAAGTTACTTACGCCTTGACTGATACCGTTAGGTACAACAGTGTCATAGCCTTTGGCAACTGGCTTGATGACCGCTTTATCCAATGTGTTATTAAACGAATACATTGCGCGGTTGAAACCTTCAAGAGGATCATTCACTTCGCTGGATTGGTTGGTTGTTGCACAGCCGCTCAACAGTGCTAATACACTGATAAGGCCTATTTTTAAAGATAAAGTCAGATTACGCATTATTACAAGATCCATGACATGTAGCTGTGAATTTAGGATAAATAATCTCACGGACTTAAATCACAAGCAAGTCAGCGTTGTAATTTATATACAAAATGTGACAAAGTCGTGGCAAATTTACAACTAGTTCGTTTATGAAAGATTACAAACGCCAGAGACTGGGATCGCTGAATGGTGTATTTATATTGGTGTCGATGGAGTTATTGTGCATAAGACTAAGAAATATAAAGGTACATGCCTCCCAGCTATGTTGTTTGGCAACGTTAATGCAATCTATCGGTTTTAGCTCGAGTGCGTTCAGTACAGCGGTTTTTAAATCCTTATCTAAAAAACCGGTAACACCATGCTGAATGACGTCTATTGGTCCTGTGACAGGGTAGGCTGCAACAGGAACACCACATGCCATTGCTTCAAGTAACACCAGGCCAAATGTATCGGTCTTACTTGGAAACACAAAGACATCAGCTGCGGCTACCCACGAGGCTAATTCTTTGCCAAATTTAGCGCCAGTGAAGATCGCATCAGGATAACGCTGTTTTAACATGTCCAGATCAGGACCATCACCAACCACGACTTTAGTGCCTGGTAAGTCTAATTCCAGATAAGATTCAATATTTTTTTCAATGGCGACACGACCCATATTAAGTGAGATCGGTCTGGCTACATCAAGTTGTTGCGGTGAGTCTGGTGAAAAAATGTCGGTATCCACACCTCGCCCCCAAACACACACATTGGTAAAGCCGTGTTGTTCAAGCCGTTGTTTTTGCGATTCTGTTGGAACCAAGGTATGAACAGCCTTGTTATGGAAACGACGAAACCAGGCATACGACCAGCTCAATGGTATCGGTAAGCGCAATCTCAGATATTCAGGAAATTGAGTGTGATATGAGGTAGTGAACTTAACCTTATGCCGAAGACACCAGCGTCGTGCAGCCATGCCAAGCGGTCCTTCAGTTGCAATATGAATAGCATCTGGCTTGAAATGTGTTAACGCATGCGCAATTTTTTTAGCGGGAAATAATGCCAATGGTATTGACGGATAACTTGGACATGGAATTGTGCGGTGACCTTCAGGTGTTAACATCAAAACTTCATTGCCAGAGGCAATAAGATGATCACGCGTTTTCTTTAGCGTTTCCACAACACCGTTTACTTGCGGTTGCCACGCATCAGTAACAATAACAATTTTCATTTAGGCGACCTGTAAAACGTGCTGTTTTTGTTTGATGACATCCGTCCAGTTGATTATTTCTATTGAACCGTCGGCATTTTCGACCAGAGCCGTACAACTCTCAACCCAATCGCCACAGTTAAAATAATCAATATTGTGGAGGCGAGTAATTTCAGCACGATGAATATGACCACAGACAACACCATCAACATGTTGGCGTGCCGCTTCTCTTGCTACAGCTTCTTCAAAATTGCCGATATATTGCACCGCGTTTTTTACTTTATGTTTCAAGAATGCAGCTAAGGACCAATAGGAAAAACCTAATTTTCGGCGTACATAATTTACCCAACTATTTGCTCTCAGCAAATAGTCGTAAAGACGGCTACCAACTTTAGAAATAATGGGGGAACATTTAATGATGCCGTCAAATTGATCGCCATGAATAATCAATAATCGACGACCGTCTGCTGTGGTATGAATAGTTTCATTTCTGATTTCAACATTACCAAATACCATGCCATCATAGTCACGGAGTACTTCATCGTGATTACCTGGCACATAAATCACTTTGGTATTGTGTTTGGCCTTACCGAGAATAGTGCGAATAACATTATTATGTGCTTGTGGCCAGAACACACGTTTTTTCATTTCCCACATATCAATAATATCGCCAACTAAATACAGATAATCACATTCTGTTTTATGGAGAAAATCGAGCAGGAAATCGGCACTGCAACCACGAAAGCCTAAATGGACGTCTGAGATCCAGACACTACGAACCTTGAGTTTTTGTTTCTTGGCAGTATTTGGTTTAGTCATAAGTGCTCTTTACGTTCATAATTCAAGGCACATTAACGAACTAATATTGCAAAAAGATGACTTATTTATGAAGCTATTATGACCGTCGCGCCTATCATCGCTAGTTAACGTATAATCCCATTCAAATTACTATTAATATGAAGCCCAATCTATGACTAACCCTTTACTACAAAATCAGCCATTACCCACTTTTTCACAGATATTGCCTGAACATGTTGAGCCAGCACTTAATCAGGTTTTGGACCAAGCAAAAAAGACGGTTGATACGTTATTGAGCACCCTGACTGAACCGACATGGCAATCTTTGGTTCTGCCAATGGAAGCTCTTGATGCCAGCATTGATCGTGTTTGGTCGCCAGTCAGTCATCTTAATTCGGTGATGAATTCTGATGAATTACGTATTGCTTATAATGCCTGTTTGCCCAAATTGAGTGAGTTTGGCACTGAGCTTGGTCAAAATGAAGCCTTATTTAATGCCTATAAGCAATTAGCTGAAAGTGAGCATTACAACAAATTAGATGTTGCCCAGAAAAAAGTCATTGATAATGCGGTACGCGATTTTCGTTTATCAGGTGTGGAATTATCTCAAACTGATCGTGATAAATTTAAACAAATCTCTCAGCAACTAACAGAGCTTACCGCCAGGTTTGAAGAAAACTTGATGGATGCTACCCATGCCTGGAAAAAACATATTACCGATGACTTATTGTTGTCAGGCTTGCCCGAGTCAACGATTGCGATGGCAGAACAATTTGCCAAACGTGATGGCTTGGAAGGCTGGTTGTTTACTTTAGATTTTCCATCCTATATGCCGGTTATGTCCTATGCTGATAATCGCGAATTACGTGAAGAAATGTACACTGCATTTGCGACCAAAGCGTCCGATCAAGGTCCAAACGCTGGCAAATGGAACAATACCGATGTCATGAGTGATATATTGAAATTGCGCCATGAACTGGCGCAATTGATCGGCTTTAACAATCATGCCGAACGTTCACTTGCCACTAAAATGGCACAATCACCACAACACGTCTTGGACTTTTTGAATGATTTAGCTGCGCGCTCGAAACCTATTGCCGAACAAGAATTTGAACAATTAAAAACCTATGCCAAAGAGCAGGGCCACGACGGTGAATTACAATCATGGGATGTGACTTATTTTGCTGAAAAATTACGTCAACAGCGTTACTCAATTTCACAAGAAGAATTAAAACCGTATTTCCCAGAAGATAAAGTCGTTTTAGGTTTATTTGCTGTCGTTAATCGTCTTTATGGCCTCGACATAAAAGAACGCCATGACATTGATGTGTGGCATAAAGATGTACGCTTCTTTGATATATTTGATGAAAATGGCGAGTTACGCGGCCAGTTTTATCTTGATTTGTATGCTCGTAATCACAAACGTGGTGGTGCATGGATGGATGAATGTTTAGTGCGTCGTCAAACTGAACAAGGCATACAAACACCGGTTGCGTTTTTAACCTGTAATTTCTCTGAACCCGTGGGCGATAAACCCGCTTTATTCACCCATGATGAAGTCACAACCTTATTCCATGAATTCGGACATGGTTTACATCATATGTTGACCAAAATTGATCATGCTGGTGTGTCAGGCATTAATGGTGTGGCGTGGGATGCCGTCGAATTACCAAGTCAATTTATGGAAAACTGGTGTTGGGAACGCGAGGCTCTGGATTTGATTTCAAGCCATTATCAAACCGGTGAGGTGTTACCGCAAGACTTGTTTGACAAGATGATTGCGGCTCGAAACTTTCAATCAGCGATGACCATGGTGCGCCAACTTGAATTTTCATTATTTGATTTCCGTTTACACCTTGAATACAAGCCAGACGAAGCAAATCAGGTTGATAACATTTTAGCGGAAGTACGTGAACAGGTCTCTGTAGTCAAACCACCTAAATTTAATCGCTTTGCGCATAGTTTCTCGCATATTTTTGCTGGTGGTTATGCTGCGGGTTACTACAGCTATAAATGGGCAGAAGTATTATCTGCTGATGCGTTTTCCAAGTTTGAAGAAAAAGGCATTTTTGATCGGGCAACAGGCTTGGAATTTTTACAATCCATTTTGGAACAAGGTGGCTCACGTGAACCAATGGAATTGTTTGTAGAGTTTCGTGGTCGCGAACCTGAGATTGATGCTTTATTAAGGCATTCAGGCATTGCGGCTTAACTTAATAAATCAAGAGGGCTGAACTCCCTCTTGAATATTGCCCCTGACTCAGCTTCCTTGAATCCTCTCTCTATACACCTATAAAAGCGAAGAGACGTTTCGGGAAACATCTTCAGCACCTTTCAATATTTCCGTCATAACAGACGATACTGTGTTTAGCTGCTCTGTACTGCTAGTCGCACGTTCTTTTACACTATCCATTTTTTGCGTCACATCCTGTGTCAACTTGCGGTTATGTTTGACCACTTCGTTTATTTCTTTGGTGGATTCACTGGTTCTAGTGGCCAGTTTTCGGACTTCATCCGCAACTACGGCAAACCCACGACCTTGCTCACCTGCTCGTGCAGCCTCTATTGCCGCATTTAATGCCAATAGGTTGGTTTGTTCCGCAATATCGCTGATGGTTGAAACGATATTCTCAATATTTTTTGACTCATTGTTTAGTTGTTCAATATTGGCTGAGGTATCTGATACATGCTGCAAAATGCCATTAGACATCTCCACTGACGCTAACAGTAAATCGACGCCATTTTTAGCAATTTGTGAGGTTTCCTCTGCTGTCGAAAATGACATCTCAGCAGCTCTCAACACTTTTTCATTGTGCTCGATCCTGCTGGTAATATCACTGGCAAATTTAATGATCTTAACAACCTTACCTTGTTCATCAAATATCGGATTATAGGAAGCCTCTAACCAAACCGACTGACCCGATGCTGTTTTTCTCTGATATTGGCCGGTAAAAAAATTGCCCGAACTTATCTCAGACCAGAAATCAGGATTTTCATCATAAAACTTATCAAAACAGAAGATGCGATGCTGCTTGCCAAGCACGTCATTACGCGAATAGCCCATCACAGCAAGAAAATTATCATTTGCATTTAGAATCTGACCATCCGGTGTGAATTCAATAACGGCCATGGAACGATTAATTGCACTAAATGCTGCCTCTAAAACCAGCATTTTGTCATGTGCTTGTGTCACATCAGCGGCTATTTTGAAAATACTGGTTACCTTGTTTTCACCGTCCCTTACCGGAAAATAGCTGGCTTCTAACCAGACGGTGTCATTGTTTTTAGTAAATCGTTTGAATGTCCCTGATTGTTGCTTGCCTGCGGCAAGATCAGTCCAAAAATGCTGGTACTCTGTTGATTCGGTATAGCTCGGATCGCAGAATATCTTATGGTGCTTTCCTATCACCTCTTGGCGTTGGTAGCCTACAACGGATAAAAAATGGTCATTTACCTGCTGAATAAAACCTTGAGGATCAAATTGAATCGTTGCAACAGATGACTGGATTGAATTCAAAAGATGTTTAATTTCATTGTAATTGTTAATAGCCTGATTTAGCTCTATTTTTAACTTATTGTTGAACATTCATCTGTCCTTTTTCTTCATATATCAAAATTAATGGTATCCATCTTTTCGCAGTTTTAAAGCCAAGGTATCAAATAGTCTCATTTTAATCACGAAAAGTTCGACTTGTGGTGACTCTTTAATTTAAAAGGGGTCAATTTAAAAGGGGTCAAAGCCCTTTTATGTGTTTAAGTTAGAATATTTTTTAGGCCGCCCTCTAAATGCCTGACCAACCTTTCTACCCAAAACTGCCTCTATCTGCTCTGTAAAGCGACTTGAACCAACTGGTGTGCCAGAGCTATAGCCGTCTTTAAGATTTTGCATCATATCGTCAGGCAATACCTGCTGAAATAAATTCTTATAAAATGTTTGTCGCACAACAGGATCGTCACTCAACTTCAAAAATTCAGTGTGCGGAGTGACCAATAAATCGTTTTCACCTAAAGCATTTGCATGATAACTCGAATAAAGATAATCACTAGGCTGCTCAACCATGCCAGCCCTGACCGGATTCAACTCAATATAACGCATACATGCTAACAAATACGACTCACTTTCTATCAAATTACTTTTGAAGCGACCCTCCCATAAACTGCCACTATAACCGT
Organism: Gammaproteobacteria bacterium; assembly: GCA_029210875.1. Taxonomy (GTDB): domain Bacteria; phylum Pseudomonadota; class Gammaproteobacteria; order Nitrosococcales; family Methylophagaceae. The sequence continues at coordinate 21,061 of JARGFJ010000019.1, forward strand.
ATTTTTGATTAACATAAGGCACGTAATAGCGACCAACATATTGCATAACCTGACTAATTCCGTTTGGCTGTGCTGTACTCATCAATAAATGAACATGATTTGTCATCAAAACATGTGCATGCAGATAAACATAATATTTATCAATGGCTTCACGTAATTTATCTAGATAAAAGTAATAATCAGTCGATTCAAAAAAGATGGGATCACGATTACGACCACGTTGAACAACATGGTTTGGAACGTCAGGCAAAAAAAATCGTGGTTTTCTAGGCATGGTTTTGATAGTAGACAGGATGAATGGTTAAATCAAGTTGTTCACATGAAATGGCTTTGACCCCTTATTTGCTTATTTGGTGAGGATCCCTCAGGCTTTGACCCCTTATTTCGCCGAGAGTTTTTTGCTGTCCGTGTGCATGCGTTTGTTAGCTGCTTTTACTCTGCTGGCCTCAAAATAATCAATTTAATACCTTTCCCTAAACATAGACGCTCGATCTTCCTGATTAGCTCCAAATGCTGTAAATCTTGTTCATGGCTGTAAGTTTCATCAATTAGTGCCAGAACTCCGATACGCTTTGACTCATCTCCATAATGGATCGCCTGCCCAAGACCTTCATGCCACTTCTTAATGAAATCTAATTCAATCGCATAGAAATCCGTCATCACATCTACGCGCCCCCGATCAACCTGCACCTCTGGTTGCCCTTTAATACTATTTGCAAGTGCATCTGTCCATTCCTTCTCGTTAGAACTCCTACTTACAGGTAGAACAATTACGGGCACGAACACATTATTATATGCACCATTAATTCCTGGAATGGTGATATCTGCTCCATTTGGCGATGGGGAGGATTTACCAGTAACCCGCAGCAAGCCACCTAAAATTACTGATGCCAGAATTACCGCAATGGCAACCTTTATGCCAAATGTAATTGGCCGTTTTTGCTTAATCTCAATATCCATTTTCTATTTCATCATTGCTAGAACAATGACACCAATCACAATTGCAACAATTATAATTACCGTATTGTTGTTCTTCTTGACATGTATATCCGTTGTTCCACTTGCTGTTTGAAAAGACGATTTGACCTCATAGTCACTCTTGCTAGATTGCTCCAGTGAATTTACGGCCTGGATTGTATTACCCATGTCTCTAGTACTATTTCCAAATCTCTGATCTGCTTTTGCCTGGGAAATATCCAAATCAAGTCGAGCATCAATTACATTTTGGACCAGCTGCTGCTTTTGCTCTGTTGTTAAATCATCTAGGGCGACATTAAGTAAGCTGCCTCGGCTCTGTTGTCGAACGAGTGCAGTTTGTATCTCCTCTTTCGAGACTAATTCTTTACCATTGCTTTTCACTTTGCCACCTCCGAAGATGCTTTGCATAAACGTTTGTTTCTCTTGTTCAATAACCACATTTATATTACCTTGTGGCAATTCAATTGAATGACGAATACTTTGTGTGTGTGGAATATGATCGACAAGAGACTGAATTCTTTTAAATTCAACTGATAGATAATTGGCTCTTACTTTTGCCTCTTCAAGTTCCAGTGATGCTAAAATTGTATTAGCGGCATCTACGTCACCATTAACTAACCATGCGGCTCTCTGTATCAATACGTCTGGCAGCTTAAAATCACTTGATACCTTAATCAATTCATTAACAACCGGAATTACATCAACTTTCCAATTTTCGTGAGTTGTCGATATATGCCTTGATTGCTTTTTTAGATAATGATTCCGCAATTTCTTTATCAATTCATATTTGATGTTCTGTGGCAGATATGGCGGAATTAGATTTAATAGCCTTTCGGCTGTTTGCCCACTTAACTCTGTTTGCCCGCTTTTCCAGTTTGGAAAAGTCTTGCGTGCATATTTTTCGGCATTCTTACCATGGAGCTGACCGTACTTTGTAAATAATGTGTCTAGAGACTGGGCATTCAGCGCAAAGAATATTTTCTGAATATCCTTATCAATTCCTGCAAACATATTGGTCAATTGCTGGCGCTGACTTACATGATATGCCCCCCAGTTTCTACCACTCCAGCGCCTCCCGTAATATCTTGCCATTTGGCACTCACCCTTGTTCTATTTGCAGCTAACGCCGCAAATCACCGGAAGCCAAAAGCGGAGCGCAGCGTAGCTTTTGGCTGTCCGAGTGAATTTGCCTTGTTAGGCGATTTTTCGCTATATCTTTGCTTTCAATCCGCCACACTCCAAGGGTTCGACGGATTCCGACCACCACCTTCACCATAACTGCGGCCACCACCTGCGCCGTAGCTTCTACCACCACCTTCACCATAACTGCGGCCACCACCAGCACCGTAACTTCTACCACCGCCTTCACCATAGGATTTTGAGCCACCAGGGCCGTAAGGATTTATTTCCCTAGTGCCATATGTTGCTCCTGGTTGTGGTTTTTCGTAGACCTTCCAACCGTGCTGATAACCATCAGCGTGGGCATTAACGCCTACCAATACTGCGGCAACGGCCATTACTAATAATGATTTTTTCATCGCTCTTTCTCCAATGTCCTATGTGGATGAATATGATAGGCACGGGACATTTTCGCGCCTAACTTGTTATTAACAGGAATAACAATTCCTTGTAATTCATATACATAGCAGGACTATAATTCCTTGTAATCAGATAATCAAGCTTAAAGCGGGAATCATTTATGGCCTATCAAAACTCGCCATCTGAAAAGTTAAAATTTAAACCTCACTCATCACGTTTGATGGATCAGGTGCGTGAGGTACTCCGATATCATCATTATTCTATACGTACTGAGCAATCCTATATTAAATGGATCCTTGCGTTTATTCGTTTTAAAGGTGCTACGATTACGTGTACAAGATATTGATTTTACCAATGGTTATTTAATTGTGCGTGATGGAAAGGGTGGTAAGGATAGAACAACTTTGCTCGGTAAATCTATTGTGGCTGAGTTGCAGGCGCATTTGTTGGAAACGAAAGTATTGTTCGAACAAGACCGTGTAGCGAATATTGCAGGTGTGTATTTACCTAATAATTTGGATAAAAAGTATCCCAATGCGGGCGTAACGTGGGGATGGCAGTATGTGTTTCCTTCCAAAACGTTATCAAAAGATCCGCGAACGGGTATCATTCGTCGTCATCATTTAGATGATTCTGGTTTGCGAAAAGCGATCAGTGCAGCGAAAGCTAAAGTAGGGATTGATAAACGGGTGACATCGCATACGTTTCGTCATTCGTTTGCTACCCATTTATTGGAAGTATTCGTGTGGTGCAAAAGCTGTTGGGACATGCGGATGTGAAGACGACGGAAATCTATACCCATGTGTTGCAGCAAAACTTACAGTCGGTGGTGAGTCCGTTAGAACGTTTGAATATGACTAATTAAGTTGAGAGTTAAATGAAATATACGGATTTACGCGATTTTATTAAGCATCTGGAACAACAAGGTGAATTGAAACGTATTAGCGTTGAGGTTGATCCTGTTTTAGAGATGACAGAAATCAGTGACAGGGTATTACGTGCTGGTGGCCCTGCATTATTGTTTGAAAACCCGAAAGGGAGTGATATTCCTGTATTAACCAATCTGTTTGGCACAGCGCAGCGGGTGGCAATGGGCATGGGTGAAGACTCGGTTGAAGCCTTACGAGAAGTCGGCAAATTGCTGGCATTTTTGAAAGAACCTGAACCACCTAAAGGCATGAAGGATGCGTGGGACAAAATGCCGATTTTCAAACAAGTGTTAAATATGGCACCGAAAGTGGTTAATTTTGCTGCATGCCAACAAACCGTGATTGAAGGTGATGCGGTTGATTTAAGCGAGTATCCGATTCAACTTTGCTGGCCGGAAGATGCCGCACCGCTCATCACATGGGGGTTAGTAGTCACAAAAGGCCCTCATAAAGAACGTCAAAACATGGGAATTTATCGCCAACAAGTGATTGGCAAAAATCGCGTGATTATGCGTTGGTTATCACATCGTGGTGGTGCTTTGGATTTTAAAGAATGGCAACAAGCCCATCCGGGTGAGCCGTTTCCAGTGAGTGTTGTTTTAGGCTGTGATCCTGCGACCATTCTAGCTGCGGTGACACCGATCCCTGATACCTTATCGGAATATGCTTTTGCTGGTTTATTACGTGGTTCAAAAACTGAATTAGTCAAATGTATTGGCAATAATTTACAGGTGCCAGCAACAGCAGAAATTATTTTAGAAGGTTTTATTTATCCAGATGATATGGCTGATGAGGGGCCTTATGGTGACCACACTGGTTATTACAATGAAGTCGATCGTTTTCCTGTGTTCACTGTAGAACGTATTACCCAGCGTAAAAATCCGATTTATCACAGTACTTACACTGGTCGGCCACCCGATGAACCGGCTATTTTAGGTGTGGCATTAAATGAAGTATTTGTGCCGATTTTGCAAAAGCAATTCCCTGAAATCACGAATTTCTATCTACCACCCGAAGGCTGTTCATATCGGATGGCAGTGGTCAGTATCAAAAAACAATACCCAGGTCATGCCAAACGGGTGATGATGGGGGTGTGGTCATTCTTGCGCCAATTTATGTACACCAAGTTTGTTATTGTGGTGGATGATGATGTCAATGTACGTGACTGGAATGATGTGATTTGGGCGATTACTACCCGAATGGATCCGGCTCGCGATACGACATTGATAGAAAATACGCCGATTGATTATCTTGATTTTGCCTCGCCCGTATCTGGTTTAGGTTCCAAAATGGGCATGGATGCGACTAATAAATTACCCGGTGAAACCGATCGGGAGTGGGGCAGATCGATTGAACGTGATCCAGATGTGGTGAAACGTGTCGATGAATTATGGCAGCAATTAGGATTGAACTAGGTTAAGGGATAGATCATCAATGATATTTCAACCGCTTATAACGCAACTACTCTTAATTATCTTATTGATAGTGTTAACGATGCTGTCTGGCTGTGCGTCGATACCTCTGACTAATTATGGCCAAGATGCATTGTTAAAAACCTTCCCAGAACCGGCTGTTGATAGTGCTGGGCTTTATATTTTCCGTGATACCCGTCGTTCAGGATTACTGCGAAAAACGATAAAACTCGATGGCGAAGTGCTTGGTGATACCGCTATGTTTGTCTATTTCTATAAATATATCGAACCAGGCAGACATACAGTAACGACACAAACCGAGTTTGGTGAAAGTTCGATCAGCTTTGATGCCTTGGCCAGTAAAAATACCTATATTCGCCAAAACATTATCACTGGTGTTTTTGTTGCCAGTGCGGAGCTTGAGATCGTTGATGAAAAACAAGGAAAGGCGGGTGTGTTGAAATGTTACCTTGCTCAGGAAGTTGGCGAACAAGAGAAACTAAAAACTAGGAAGTCGCCATTTTCAAGCGATTGATCAGGTTCACACCGCTTAAAACAAGCGCGCCTGATATGACGCCAATAATCACGTTTATCAATAGTGGCGTGATAACGCCCATAAATCCCCCAATTAGCGGAATAGCGTGTACGACACTATCAATATGATGTATGACATTATGGGTGTTGGGGATGCCATGTAATAGAATACCCCCGCCTACAAGGAACATGGCAGCGGTGCCAATAATTGATAACGTTTTCATCAACGCTGGGGCAAACCATAAAATAGCGCGGCCAAGTTGGTGGTTTAATTTTGCCCAGATTGACTGGGTTTTTGTTTGAAGCAGCGCCAAACCAGCATCATCCAATTTCACAATACCTGCTACCAAGCCATAAACACCGATAGTCATCGCGATGGCAATGGTAGTCACGACCGTTACTTGTGATGCAAAAGCGGCATTTTGAACAGTGCCAAGCGCAATGACGATTATTTCTGCGGATAAAACAAAGTCAGTTCGAATTGCGCCTTTAATTTTGTCTTGTTCAAATTCGACTAAATTAATGTTGGGATCACTTAGGGCTTGTATCTCTTGTTCATGGGCGTGACTATCATCAGCGTGTTTGCCAAAACTATGAACCAGTTTTTCAACGCCTTCAAAACAAAGATAGGCGCCACCAATCATTAATAACGGTGTAACTAACCAAGGGATAAAAGCGCTAATGACTAGTGCCGCTGGAACCAGGATCAGCTTGTTTTTGAACGAACCTTTAGCAACAGCCCATACAACGGGTAGTTCACGATCCGCTTTGATGCCGGAAACTTGTTGTGCATTGAGTGCTAAGTCATCACCCAGCACACCAGCTGTTTTTTTTGCAGCAACTTTAGTCATTAATGCGACATCATCAAGTATAGTGGCTATATCATCAATTAGTATAAAAAGGCTGCTTGCCATAATCGTCTCAGCTATAGGTGTAGGACTTGAGTTAAATCAAGCTAAAATCAGAATAATAGCATTAGTTACTGACAACTTTGTGTCTGACTAAAGATAAAATAATAATTAATTTGAATCGGAGAAATAAAATGAGAATGTTACATACCATGTTGCGAGTGGGTGATTTAGAAAAATCACTTGCGTTTTATACCGATGTCATGGGAATGACTTTGTTACGCCAAGAAGATTATCCTGATGGCAAATTTACCTTAGCCTTTGTTGGATATGGTGATGAGGAAAACAATACCGTGCTCGAACTAACCCATAATTGGGATACAGATAGTTACGATGTTGGCAATGCCTTTGGCCATGTTGCCATTGCCGTGCCGGATGCTTATGCCGCCTGTGAAAAAATTAAACAGTGTGGCGCTAAAGTCGTACGTGAAGCTGGTCCAATGATCCATGATGCCAGCATCGTCATTGCTTTTGTAGAAGATCCTGATGGTTATAAAATTGAGCTAATCGAACGTGATTAATTATGTCGCTCGGCAGGCCACCATAGTTGAAGCTGAGAGTCTGGTGTTCTATAGGCGGTGAGTTTAGCTTGAGTACTTGCTAATCATAGGTAGTCCTGAAGCTGTTTGGCACCAGCATGATATGTGTTATTAAGCTTGTTCTGATTTGGCGATGTCAACTACATCACTATCATTTGTTACTTCAACATGCAGTCCAGTTTGTTGTTCAAAATCATCTAATAACTAGGGTCTGTTGATCAAAAGATGGCAAGCTGAAAAGTAGTAAAAATAACGACGAAACCAGGTGAGTCATATTTTTGCCTTTTGAACAAATGACACGACCGCCCGAGTTTAATTAAACTAGAACGGTCGTGCCACAGATTATTTGAAGTCTACTTTAACACCAGTGTAGAAAAAACGACCTGCTTGCGGGAAGCCGTAGCTGGTTGAATAATCTTCGTCAAACAGGTTATCAGCACCAACATAAACGCTACCTACGTTCTGTGGCAGTGCGTAGCTTAATTTAGCTGAGACTAAATTAAACGATGACATTTTTTGGAAAATAGCAGGATCTTTGCGAGAAAAATAAGCTTGTTCACCAATACGTTGGAAACTCGCATTCACTGTTAGTTGGCTTGAAATGTCATAGTCTGCTTGTAATGACAATTTAGACTTGGGGCGATATTGTAATGTTGTAGAGTCAGCATTAACTGATTTATCCGTTGCATGCAATAAGCCTAAACTTGCACCGATCGCCAATTTATCCGTTGCTTGTAGCCTCGCTGACATATCAATACCTTCAAGCTCCATTTTTTGGCGATTCATAAATTGGTTATCATTATCTTTCTCAATAAAGTCATAAACCATAGAGCGGTAAGCTGCAACATCGAGCTGTGCATGTTGCCATTGTTGCTTGAGACCGATTTCGTAATGATTGGCGCGTTGAAAGTCCAACGCATTATTACCTGAGGTTGCATCATAAAGTTGTTTAATTGTTGGCGCATCGACTTTACGACCAATGCTGGCATAGACAGCAGTTGCTGTCGAAAATGCTTTTGACAAGCTCAATTGTGCCGATTGTGTATTGTCATCATTGCCACCATCTTTATCTAATTGGTGATAACCAATACCAGCAACCATCGTTAGATCGTAGGCTAATGGTTGAGTCAGTTCAAACCCATAGGAACGTACATTAATGTCTTTATTAACAGTGGTAGTTTTATAGTCAGAATTGTTTTTACAGCTTCCTTTATTAATCTCACATTTGGTTTGGCTTGAATCAAGGGCTTCACGGCGTTGATCAATACTAAAGGCGATTTCGGTGTTGGATCCAACCAGACCATTTAATTGAGCATGAGCACCACGGATATCGGTTTCATCTTTTTGAACAAATGAATTGTTTTTGATAATGCTGTTGTAGTTATTGTCATCATAACCAGCAGAGTGCTCATCTTCTTGGTTATTGAATAACCACAGTTTTCCAGTCCAGTTATCACTGAAGTCATAATCGGCACCGATTTGGAAAGATGTACCTTGTTGGTCTTCGATGCGTTCAAATTTAGCCTTCTGGGCAAAGTCGTCGACCTTATTATCAAAGACCGTCGGTGGCTTGCCATAGTGACCATCAAAATGATTAATAAATACCCCAAGGCGTAATTTATCAGTCACTTTTCGGTTATAAGAAGCCATAAGGTTAACACGGCGATAATCGCTGTTATTGCGATCGTTATCATCCTGAAAATTAGATGCAGAAGTTGCCAATACTGGATCAAAATCATTCGACACTGAAAAGGCATCACGTGCTCTGACACCAGCAGAAACAAACAAGTCATTGTCGCCATCGCCATAACCAGTATAAGCATTAGTTTGCCAATAATGATCACTGCCTAACTCGGCTCGACCACCCGATTGCAGGCCATTAAAACCACTACGAGTGTGAATATCTAATACACCACCCATGCCACCATCACCATATAAAACAGATGAGGAACCAGCTTGAAGATTTATAGAATCGATGGCAAAGGTTGGAATAAGCGTCGGATCAAATTGACCATCATTGGTTGAGTTTAAAGGGATACCATTAACCAATAATTTAATTTGGCGAGTACGCAAACCACGAATATCCAATCTAGGTGTGCCGTCAGCACCGTTTCGCACATTCAATGAAGGCACAAAGCGTAATGCTTCATCTAATGAACGAGCACCAGAACGTTCAAAATCATCTTGAGTTAAAGAATAAGTCGTCCCTGCACGATCCGCTGGGTTAACGATAATTTGACCAAGTTGATACTGATTGTCAGTGGCAGCATAGGCGCTGGCCGTCAATGTGATGGCAAACGTAGCTAAAAGCGATTTGGTTATATTTTTATGAATATAACGATTATTACGCGATGACATTGGGCAAGACTCCTGAACGAGAAAGATTAGTTAAGCTTTAAAATGAGAACGGGTGCGTTGGTAGGTTTTCCAAGCTAACAAGCCAAAAACGCCGCCAACAAAACCAAATAAACCATGTGAAAGTAAAGGTGTTACAAGTCCCATGCTAAGAGAGTCACTGAAAACGCCCAAATTAGTTTGGGCTAATGCTTTTAAAAGTGGTTTGAGCATATGTGCAACGGCAGTAAAAAAGGGCACTAAAATAACGATGCGGCCTTGCCAGGTAAGATGATTGTAAAGTAGATCGAGTAACACGCCTTGTGCTAATAAAATAATGATGCCAATCGGGTTTGTTGAGAATAGAGTGAGCGCCGTCATTGCACCGATACTAGCAATGGTCGCAGCCCATTTTTGCTGTGAAGCCAAACGTAAGAAGGCGAAGATAGCCATAAACTCTAAACCATGACGACCGGGCATATCTAAAGGCCAACGCAATACTTTATGAAGCACAATCGCCAAAGCACCAGCACCAATTAAAAGCGCCAGTTCAAGTCGTTTATCTGCGATCAAGTTAAAACTGTCTGAGATATTCTTTTGCTGCAACTTGCCAGACATCTGCATTCTCCGTAGATTTTTGGATAATTAAAGTAGCCTTGCCGCCAGTCCAGATAGCACGAGGCCACATACCCATTTCAATTAATAGTTTGCCGTCGGTAATAACCTGGCCTTCTAGTGTCTGAATAACATCAATACCACTGTCATCAAGTAACTCGGCTACAGATACATGTTGTTGTGCACGTTCGCGCATACCTTTTAACCATAACATGCGGCCATCACTGCCAGAACCATTGAGACCGACAGAAGCAAGCGCACCGATAATTCCTTGATGATCACCGCCCAGACCTTGTAAATAAATGTTGGCTTGTCTGGCAACACGATGTGCATCATCTTGTGTGATAAGCTGACGTTTGGCTAAAAAGCCAAACTGGATCATGGCAAGACTAAGTTGCTTAGTCGTAGCAATACATAAGCCCGGATCAGACCCTTCGGCACTTTCATTGATTAAATAGTGTTGGCAAAAGTTTGAAATAGCATCGACATGATCGTGCGTTGTTGCAACGCTAATACACGCAGCGCTGTTATGTGATGTAAACGGAACAAGTGGGCTTACCAATAATTGATGACGGGTAATGACATTACATTCGCCCCAGCTATTTTCATCCATTGCCGCACCAATTGAACGTGCATGAAAGCCCGTACCTCGACTTTCTAAGTTGTCGGTATCATCAATACCTATAAGCAGATTGATTGGACGTTGTTGCTGAGACATAAGCTAGTGATGTTATTTTAAACGCTGTATTCAATCATATATAGCGGTTATTGTAAACGACGGTTTATTCTTGATTTAATTCACGTGTGAGTTTTGTTACCGTTGCTTCAATCGCCGTTAATGCCTGTTGCTCCATAGTTCGATAGGTTCGGATGACCTCACATCCAAAATCACTGACTTGAGCGCCGCCACCATGTTTGCCCCCGGTTGCAGTGGTAACCAGAGGTTGTTTGAAGCTGGTGTTCATCACATTAACTAAATCCCATGCACGTTTGTACGACATGTGCATAGATTTGGCTGCGGCAGAGATCGAGCCGGTTTGGTCGATTGCTTCTAATAAATCAACTTTGCCTGGACCAAGTGCGGTGTCGCCATTAAACGGCAATCGTATTGTTAGTTTGACTGAGCTCATTAGGTTAACTGATTTAGCCTGCTGTATTATGTTCAACCCACACGTTACCATCTGGACGGCTTTCCTTTTTCCAAAAGGGGGCGTTGAATTTGAGTTGTTCAATCAGCCAATTGCAGGCATCTAACGCAGCACGACGGTGTGCAGACCAGCAGGCAATGACAACAATCGCATCAGCGGGTTTGATATGACCAACACGGTGAGCGATAAGACAATCTATAATTGGCCACTGCTGTTTGGCATCGTGTTCTAACTTTTCAAGATAACGTTTGGTCATTTCTGGATAATGTTCGAGCAACATTTCACTGACGTCTGCATCGTCATTAAAATCACGCATGCTACCGACAAAGGTCGCAGTAGCACCAAACTGTTTAGCGAGTTCCGATTTTTGTTGATGCTCGCTAATCAGGTGCCAGGGTTCAAAATAGTCTTCAGAAATGATTGCTGCCATATCAGCCACCAGTAACGGGTGGGAAAAAGGCGACTTCATCGCCATCGTTTACAGAACTGTTTAACTTGGCGTATTCAAGGTTGATTGCTACAAGAACATTATCAGGCTGTTGCTGTTTATCGGTTGCAAGATCCCACACCTCAGCTGCGGTTGATGCCTGTTCAATGGTAATATCTGATAAGCCAACTTGTTCACGAAGGCTGGCAAAGAATTTGACTTGAATACTCATCTGGTTAATTGTTTCTATCACTCTAAAATTTATAGGATACTCCCATGTCGGATTTAACGCATTTCAATCACGCTGGTGAAGCACATATGGTTGATGTTGGAGATAAGGCGGTGACTAAACGTGTTGCCGTTGCTGAAGGTCAAATCATGATGTTAGACAATACCTTGGATTTAATTAAACAAGGTCATCATAAGAAAGGTGATGTCTTAGGCATTGCGCGCATTGCCGCGATTATGGCGGCAAAACGCACATCCGATTTAATTCCGTTATGTCATCCACTGGCTTTAAGTAAAGTCACAGTAGATTTTAAAATTCTAGAAGATGATGTCGCGGTGCAATGTCGTGCTCAAGTTGAAACCAGTGGTCAAACCGGTGTCGAAATGGAGGCCTTAACAGCGGTGCAAGTAGGATTATTGACCATATATGATATGTGTAAAGCCGTTGATCGCGGCATGATCATGACCGATATTCGTTTATTAGAAAAAGCGGGCGGAAAATCAGGGCACTGGGTGCGAGAATTATAGTCTCTATGTTGAGGAAAATACGTCATCAAAACTGACAAATTGACCTGAACGTGAAATATCATAGCCTGAAAATCCTGCTAATTTTTGTTTAAATACATCGCTTTGTAAAATGGACACGATCTGCGTTACATGTTGATCATGCAATAGTGATATAGGTAGAGCCAGACAGTAGTGTTCTTTAGCTAGAGCTATAAAGTCGAGATTAAATTTATCGGCCATGGGCGCAATACCAAAGCCGACATCAGCAACACCACTGGCAATCATCGCAGCAACGGCTATATGGGTGAATTCTTCATTGTCATAGCCATTGATATTAGATGGATTGATATTTTCAGAGTGTAAAAGCTGATCAAAAAGAAGGCGTGTTCCTGAGTCTTTTTGGCGATTGATAAATTCGATGTTTGGCTGAGTCAAAGACGTAATATCAGCGATATTTTTTGGATTGCCTCGCTTAACCATGAGACCTTGATTACGTTTCACAACATAAATAAGTTGGTGTTTTTTGGGATCTAGAAGTTGTAGATAGTGCGGTGCGATATCTTTTGCAATGCATCCTGTTGAAATATGAAAACCGGCAATATCACACTGTGCATTTTCCAGAGCACGAATACTTTCTAAACTGCCGTAAAAGTGCAGATCCAGCTTCAAATCGGATTGTTGATGCAGCAAGTCACGTAATGCACTGATAGCAAGTCCATGACTAGCGAAAATAGCCAATCTTGGTGATGATTGTGATGACAAAAGCGTTTCAAATTCGCGCTTGAATTGGGTGGCAACATTATCTAATTCAGGTGCAAAGCGGGCAGTCAATTTTTGACTGGATGTTAATAACTTCTCACCGACAGCAGATAATGTGGCACCACGACCCCGTTCCATAATAACTAAAGGTTGGCCAACTAGTTTCTGCCACTTGTTAAGTAAGCCCCAAGCAAAGCGGTAAGACACATCAGCCTGTTTTATCGCCTGTTGTAATGAACCTTCTCGTTGGATCGAGCTCAGCAACTGAAATAAAACTGGATCAAGGTTGTGCTGTGCAATTTGCCAGTTAAAATTAAGTTTGATTTCCATAATATGTATATTTAAGCATATTTATCTATGAAGTAACAAGATATAGAATGTGTTTGTATCGAATTATATATGAAATGTAATTCATATTTGATTGTGCCGAATTTCTATTATTTAATCAGGAAAACTTTAATGAATAAATCAAAGACGCTGCTTGCTACAGCCTTATTTTCTGCAATGGCAACAACTGCTCAGGCAGGATCTGAAATCGAAACTTTAATCACGATGTTGCATGAAAATGGCATGGTGAGTGATGAACAGTATGGTCGCTTAGTTGCAGAATTAGAACAAAACAAAGCTCAATCTGTCGAGAAAGACACCAAAATCCAGGCACAACTGACTGAAGCCACAAAACCATCCGATGTTGAAGTCAAAGTCAAAGGTGGTGTTACCGTTAAAACTCGTGATGGTAAATTCTCAACCAAACTAGGCGGTCGACTTCAAGCGGATGCTGCAACGTACAGTGGCGATCCTGAAATGGGCGATGGTACTGAAATTCGACGTGCCCGTTTGTATCTGGAAGGTACAATGTATTCGGATTGGGGCTATAAATTGCAATATGATTTTGCAAGCACAGGGGCTAATGGTAAAGGTATTGCCGATGCGTATATTGACTACAATGGCTTTGATGATTTACAGCTAAGAGTGGGTAACTTTAAAGATCCATTTAGTCTGCAAGAGCAAACCAGTTCCAAATTTACATCATTTACGGAACGTGCTTTACCATCAGCATTTGCAGCAGGTCGCCATATCGGTGTCATGGCGAGTACAAAACAACAACACTGGTCATTGGCCGGAGGTGTGTTTGGCGATTCATTAACCGCCACCAATACATCAACTACTGGAACCAAACATGAAAATGATGAAGGTTGGGGTTTGGGGGCGCGTGCTACTTTTGCACCGGTTAATGAAAAAACCAAGGTTATTCATTTAGGCTTGGGCTTAAATTACCGTGATACAGGTGGTCTAGGTACAACATCATTCTCACAACAAGCCGAAACTCATATTTCTGGTATCAATATCGTTAATACCGGCACAATTACTGGTGTAAGTGATTTCTTAAAAGTCGGTGCTGAAGTAGCGACTGTGATGGGGCCATTCTCAGCACAAGCAGAATATATTACAACATCGGTCAGTCGTAATAACGCTAGCGATTTAGACTTTAATGGTTGGTATGCCCAAGCAGGTTATTTCTTTACCGGTGAGTCACGTAATTATAAAAAAGGTGCCTTTGGTAGTATCACTCCGAAAGCGAGTGTTGGTGAAGGTGGTATTGGTGCATGGGAATTAGGTTTACGTTATAGCACGGTCGATTTAACGGATGCTGATATCACGGGAGGTGAAGCTGACTCTGTGACATTAGGTGTGAACTGGTATGCCACACCAACCTTACGTTTCTCTGCTAACTATATTGATGTGTTGGATGTGAAAGGTGGTACCTATGATGACCAGGAACCACGTATATTCCAAGTACGTAGTCAATGGGCATTCTAAGGCTTAATTAAATAAGGAATTTGATAATGAAATTAATACAAAAAAGTTTAGCTTTTGTCGTAATGATAATACTGAGTTCGGCAGTATTTGCTGTTGAACATCTTAAATTATCAACCACGACCAGCACGGAAAACTCTGGTTTATTAGCGGTGTTACATCCTGCTTTTGAAGCCAAATACGATGTCAAAGTTGATGTGATTGCAGTGGGGACGGGCAAGGCATTAAAAATTGGTAGTAATGGTGATGTTGATGTGGTGTTTGTGCATGCACCTGCAGCTGAATTGAAATATGTGGAAAGTGGCGATTTTACTGATCGCAAAGCGGTTATGCATAATGACTTTGTGATTGTCGGACCTGATTCTGACCCTGCCAATCTGGCACAAGCCGTTTCAGCGGCTGATGCTTTGCAGCGTATTGCCAAAACGCAAGCGAGTTTTATTTCTCGAGGTGATGATTCTGGTACCCATAAGAAAGAAAAAAGTGTATGGAAGATTGCTGCTGTTGAGCCTCAAGGTGCGTGGTATATTGCCGCAGGTCAAGGCATGGGGGCAGTGTTAAAAATCGCCGATGAAAAGCAAGCATATGCCTTGACGGATCGTGGTACCCAAATCGCCTATGCCGACAAAATGAGTTTAAACGTTGTGTTTGAAGGTGATGATGTTTTATTCAATCCTTATCACGTCATGGCGGTGAATCCAGAAAAACATAACCATGTGAAGTATGAGTTGGCATCAAAATATATTGAGTTTGTGACCAGTGAACAAGGTCAGGCAATTATTGCAGGGTTTCGTAAATCGGATCAGCAGTTGTTTTATCCAGATGCTGTTCACTAAAGTAGGGCTATAAAAAAGCGGGCGAGATCTGGTTTTCGCCCGCTTTTTATTTATATTCAAGTGCGCTGATTATTGTGCGTTAGGCATAGCATCATGCATCGCGTCCATATCTGCTTCTGAAGGCATATCTTCAGCACTAGGCATATCCATTTCAGAACTATGCTCTTCCATCATTTCAGAAGCTGAATCCATTGCTTCTTCAGCTGCATTTTCCATCGATTCTATGGCTTCACTTGCTGACTCAGTCATTTCAGTAGCCATTTCAGATGTTGCATCCATTGCCTCATCCATCATTTCAGATGTGCTTTCAGCAGCATCTTCAGCCATTTCAGTTGTGGCATCTACTGCTTCACTTGCCATTTCTGATGTCGATTCCACAACATCTGATGTCGTGTCACTAACCGTTTCTGCTACATCATTAGCCATTTCAGTTGCCTGTTCCACCACAGATTTTTCTGCTTCTGTGTCAGAGCTTTGATCGCAGGCTGAAATTAATAAAGCAGAAGCGATTAAAGCTGAGAGTGTTAACTTTTTCATTGATGAATTCCTTAAAGGTTTGTTTAACTATGTAATCTTATCCTTGACTGAGTAAACTACGCAAATCAATGATGGCGGCATTGGCGCGTGAGATATAAGACGCCATCACTAAAGAATGATTGGCAAGCAAGCCAAAACCACTTCCATTTAATATCATTGGACTCCAAACGCTTTCCTGACTTGCTTCTAGCTCACGAATAATTTGACGCAAGCTGATTAATGCGTTTTTCTTTTGAAGTATGTCAGCAAAGTCATGTTCGACCGCTTTTAATAAGTGGATAAGTGCCCATGCCGAACCGCGTGTTTCATAAAAAACATCATCAATCTGTGTCCACGGTGTTTTGGTGGTGACTTCTGCAGGTGTTGGAGTCGACTGGTTAGCATTGGGATCGCCAGCTAAATCGGTATTGATACGAATTTGACCGACACTGGCACTAAGACGTTGCGATAAGCTGCCTAGACGTTTTTCAACAATGGCAAGCCATGCGGCAAGGTTATCAGCCCGTGCGTAGAATTGAGCATCATCATTGTCAGGATTACTCAGACGAGTCAAATATGACTCTAATGCATTCACGCCTTTTTGATATTCACGTTCAGTCGGTGGAAACAACCATGATTCAGAATTGAAGTTAAATTGTGGTTCGGCAATCGATAAGTCGGGATCTTCTAACGATTGTGATTGTGATCGACTGATATCGTTGCGCAAAGAACGAGAAAAATCACGAATTTGTACTAATACACCGAACTCCCAGTTAGGAACGTTGTCCATCCATATCGATGGCGGCATCACATCATTACTGAGATAGCCGCCTGGCTTATGTAATAAGGCATTACCTAAGATGATTAGGGTGGCGGTTGATGTGTAGCCAGTGACAATAGTTTGTTGTCGTGCATTAGACATTTCAGTCGCGACTTCAAATGGATTGAAATCGTTTGGAGTGCGATCCCACCACAACATTATCACTAACAACACAACAATAATAATGGCTAAAACTGAACTCGTGACTTTAAGTACTTGATTGCGATTTTTGGCGATAGCGGTGAAATCGACAAGTGACCAATAGGTATTTTTTAGGTATTGAATCAGTGAGGTTGAATCCATATATGACATTACCTTGGATAAGACGGTTAGTTGATAGACTAAGCTGTTGTGTCAATGAAAACAAGAATAATACTGACTTTGACTAAATCAAACTTGACTTGTTGTGGTTAAGGTCAGAATAATGTGCGGTTTGCAAAAAAGATTATAGAGCGGGGGACGCTTTTGTTATGACATTGAGAATCGAGATCGATGATCTCGCCAAATATTTTGGTGAAATTAAAGCTGTAGATGGTGTGTCATTTTCAGTAAAAAAAGGTGAGGTATTAGGGTTTCTTGGGCCAAATGGTGCGGGCAAATCAACCACCATGAAAATGATTACGGGCTTCTTGGCGCCAACACGAGGCACGGTAAGAGTCTGTGGTCATGATGTGCTGACTGATCCTATCTCAGTTAAAGCTAGTCTAGGTTATCTACCTGAAGGTGCCCCTGCGTATGCGGACATGACACCGGATAGTTTTTTACGTTTTATTGCCGATATTCGTGGCTTATCAGGTGCTGACAAAAAACAGGCTGTAGATTCAGCGGCAGAACGAGCGCGAATTAAACATGTTATGTTTCAACCAATTGAAACCTTATCTAAAGGTTATAAACGTCGTGTTGGTTTGGCGCAATCAATTTTACACAATCCACCAGTATTGATTTTGGATGAGCCAACCGATGGTTTAGATCCAAACCAAAAACATGAAGTACGTACCTTAATTAACGAAATGGCGCATGATAAAGCCATCATTATTTCGACCCATATTTTGGAAGAAGTGAATGCCTTATGTACCCGTAATGTTGTTATTGCTAACGGCAAGGTTCGGTTTGATGGTACACCACATGAACTTGAATCGATGTCACGTTATCACAATGCCGTTTGCCTAAACATTGCTAATGTTGCTGACACTGATGTTGTGCCGTTCTTGCATTCGCTTGATTTTGTTTCAGGCGTTGAGCCATTGACTTCAAATCGTGGTTTCCGGGTTTATCCAACTCAAGGTAAACACATTACGGCTGAATTATCACAAGTGATCCGTGATCACGGTTGGCAAGTTGATTCACTGTATGCTGAAAACGGTCGACTCGATGAGGTGTTCCGCAGCATTACACTTAATAGCACGCAAGGTGAAGTCTAATGAACATGATCACTATTTGGTTTATTATGAAACGTGAGCTAAATGGCTATTTTGCAACGCCAGTAGCCTATGTTTTTATTATTATTTTCTTGTTACTAACTGGTTTTTCAACCTTTTATTTAGGCAACTTCTTTGAACGAGGTGAAGCCGATCTTTATCCGTTCTTTTCAATCCATCCTTGGCTGTATGTTTTACTAATTCCGGCTATTTCAATGCGTTTATGGTCGGAAGAACGTAAAAACGGGTCGATTGAGTTATTAATGACCTTGCCGGTTTCAGTACAAGAAGCAGTATTAGGCAAGTTCTTAGCTGCATGGGCATTTACTGGCCTGGCATTATTGCTTAACTTCCCACTTTGGATCACCGTTAATTATTTAGGATCACCTGATAATGGTGTCATTTTTGCCGGTTTCTTGGGAAGTCTGTTGATGGCTGGTGGTTTCCTAGCTATTGGCTCGTGTATTTCCGCCACCACCAAAAATCAGGTTATTTCGTTTGTACTTAGCTTGATTGTGAGTCTTGTTTTTGTACTCAGTGGCTACGGTATCGTCTTAGACTTTTTCAGTAGTTGGGCGCCTGCAACCTTAATTAACGCAGTGAGTTCATTTAGTTTCTTAACGCATTTTGACGCTATATCTAAAGGTGTTATTGATATGCGTGATATGTTCTATTTCGCGTCGGTAATTATCATATGGCTATTTGCTAATGCCATTGTTATTAATGCCCGTAAAGCCGACTAGGAGTTTTAGCGAAGATGAATAAACAGATATTATCAACTTTCGGCTTAGTGTTAGCCATCATTCTATTTTTGTCATTTAATATCGTCACCAATGGCAATTTAAAATCAGCACGTGTTGATTTAACAGAAGACAAGCTATATACCTTATCGGACGGTTCTTTGAGTATTATTAAATCACTGGACGAACCGATTACATTACGTTTTTATTATTCTGAACAAGTGGCGCAAGAGTTGCCTAGCTTAAAAGCCTATGCTCAACGCGTTCAAGAATTATTGATGGAATATAAGCGTGCTTCAGACGATATGATTCGTTTGCAAATCATAAACCCCGAGCCTTTCTCTGATAGTGAACAGCGTGCCAAGCAATATGGTTTGCAAGGTGTGCCCATCGACGGTAAAACCGACTTGCTATATTTCGGGCTTGCCGGCAGTAACTTACTTGATGGTGTTGAAAGTATTCCTTTCTTTCAGCCCGAAAAGGAAGATGTACTTGAATATGATTTAACCAAGTTAATTTACAAATTATCAAGTGCTGAGCGTAAGTCAGTTGGTGTAATCAGTGCGCTAGCTGTTGATGGCGAAGATTATGACCCACTAAAAGGTAAATTAGACACGGATACGGGTAAAGCACCATGGGCTGTGATGGCTGAATTACGCCAAATGTTTAATGTATCTGTGTTGCCAGTTGATATTAAACGTATCCCATCAAGCTTAGATGTATTGGTGGTGATTCATCCCAAAGATTTTAGTGATAGTACGTTGTATGCGATTGAGCAATATGTCCTGCGTGGCGGCAAATTAATCAGTTATGTTGATCCTTATGCTGAAATCGATATTCCAGAAAAAGATCCTGACAATCCAATGGCAGCGCGTTTAGCGTCGCGTAGTTCAAATATGGCTGAACTATTTAAAGCCTGGGGATTTGAACGTGTCGGTGCCGATATCGTTGCTGATCGTAAAACAGCAATTAAAGTTGATTTTGGTGCGATATCTAATAACCAGCCTATTGATTATGTCTTATGGCAGGCGGTGACTGCAGATCAGGTCAATAAAGAAGATCATGTCACCAGCCAGTTGAAAAAAATTGATGTAGCAACTGTCGGTCGTTTCCAGGAACTTGAAGGTCATACCACTGAGATCACGCCTTTGTTTTCATCCAGTAATGAAGCCATGTTGGTTGATAAACGTGTGGTGCAATTTAGACATGATCCAATGGCATTATTGACTAAATATCAAGCTGGAACCTTAAGTTATCCAATGGCCGTTCGTGTAAAAGGTAACGTCCAAACAGCGTATCCGCAAGGCTTGAAAGGTGAGGATGGTCAGTATCAATTACCATTTGGTCACATTACGGAATCAAAACAGCCGATTGATGTCATCGCAATTGCAGATGTTGATATGTTGCAAGATCGGTTCTGGATTCAAAAACAGGACTTTTACGGACATGAAATTGCATACAGCACATCAAATAATATTGATTTGTTAATAAATGCAATTGATGACATGGCGGGTAGTACCGGTTTGATTAGTGTACGTTCTCGTGCCGGGTTCTCACGTCCGTTTGATCGCGTATTAGCATTACAGCGTGACGCTGAGAAACGCTACCGCACCAAAGAGCGTGAACTACAGAGAACCTTGACTGAAACCAAACAGCGTATTGCCAGAATGCAGGTTGAACGCAGTGGTAGCGGTGAAGCAATTCTTAATGATGAGCAGAAAAAAGAAATTGCCGAATTCGAATTGATTGTCAATAAAACACAACAGAAATTGCGTGAAGTTCAAGGTAATTTACGTAAAGATATTGATAAGCTTGATACCCAACTTAAGTTTTTCAATATTGGCCTTGTACCAATGATAATTGCGTTGCTGGCAGTGATTAGTGGTTGGGTGCGGATACGTAAGCGTACTCGTGGTCGCAATCAACAATAATGTAACTGAATTTGACTAGGTTTATCCAAATGATAAAGAAACTAAATAGCCTGACTATTTTATTGATCATCACAGTCGTGATGGTGATCTTGATGTTAATTACAATCCAAGGTCCTAGTGATAATAATGATGATTATTCATTATTATTCCCTGATTTATTCGAGCAGTTGAGTGATGTTGATACCTTGAAATTCAAGAGCTCACAAGATGAATTTACCCTCTTTAAGAAAGATGAAGATTGGTACATAAAGGAACGTTGGAATCATCCAGCTGATTTTAATCTTGTTAAACGTGCTCTTATTGATATCGCTGAATCTAAAATTCTTGATCGTAAAACAGCCAATCCAGAACAGTATCCAATTTTAGGTGTGGAGGGTGCAGACAATGGTGGTTCATCACTGTTAGTGACATTGCTCAGTGGCGATAAGGAAATGGCCAGCTTGATTATTGGTAATGAACGTGAAGTAGGTCAAACAGCCGGTCCCCGCCAGTTTTATGTGCGTCGTGATGGTGAAGAACGTACCTGGTTTGTAGAAGGCTATTTAAATCTGAATCGTTTTATGATCAACTGGATCAAGAGTGAAGTGGTTAATATTGCTCGCGAACGTATTGCACAAGTAAACATTATTCAACCCAATGGTGATACTGCAACATTGGTTAATACGGGCGCTAAAGACAAATTTGGTACACCTACAGCGTTAGATAAAACCGTGTTTAAATATGATCAGTTAGGTTATGACATTGCAGGTACTTTATTCCAATTACGAATGGAAGATGTACAGCCAATTGCTGAATTTTCTCGTGGTGACGCCGAAATTGTGATTGCTGAATTTATTACATTTGATGGTATGAAAGTCACAACTGAAACATCATTTATTGATGGCCAGTACTTTACAACCTTTAATGCAGAATTTGATCCTGCACTTGTTAAAACAGCGCCTGAGGATATACAGGCATTGGATGTGCTGAAGTCAGCAGATGATGTTAACAAGGAAGTGGCAAAACTAAATAAAGATTTACAGGCTTGGGCATATCGCTTTGGTGGCTTCGTTGGAACCAATTTGATGCGTGCCAAAGCGGATATTGTCACCGAAACCAGCAATGTTATACCCATGCCGATCGATATGATGGGCGTTGCAGCACCATAGCAAATAATCTTGGTCAGAAAAAAAGGCTCTTTCAGAGCCTTTTTTATTTCAGTTTGTTTCGGGCACTTTCCATTCTTCAATAAGCCCTTGGACGGCAATAGCCAAATCATCAGGTGAGAATTTGGGAATAAAACGATCGGCACCCACTTTTTCGACCATAGTGGTATTAAAATTACCACTCATCGAGGTATGCAAAAGAATCTTTATATCCTTTAGTAAGGGATCTTTACGTACTTCTGAAGTAAGGGTGTAACCATCCATCTCTGGCATTTCAATATCTGAAATCATCATTGCGATATGGTTTTTAACATCAATTCCTTGTTCAGCCCATTCTTGCAGTTTTTCCAGCGCTTTTTTTCCATCATTGACGATGGTGGTATCAACCCCTATTTGTTCCATGGTTCGTTTGATTTGATTGCGAGCCACGCTGGAATCATCAGCTACTAAAATGTGCGGACGCTGCGCTGCATTTTGTTCAGAATAATTTTTGACTAAATCTTCAGATACAGTGAGATCGTTACCAATCACTTCCGCCATGACTTTCTCAACGTCGATAATTTCAATTAGCTCATTGTCTACTTTAGTGATTGCTGTCATATAATTATTACGACCAACCGCACTCGGTGGCGGCAAAATATCTGCCCAGCTAGTATTAATGATTCGTTCAATATTACTGACTAAAAAACCTTGAACAGAACGATTATATTCGGTAATGATAACAAAGCTTTTGCTAATATCTTCAACTGGTCTGCCGCCTATGCCCAAGGATAGATCAAAGATACTTATTGCCATGCCGCGAATATGAGCTGTACCTCTAACAACAGGATGTGAGTTGGGTATTCTGGTCAGTATTGGACAAGGAATCGCTTCTTTCACTTTAAATACATTTATGCCAAAACGTTGTTTTGATCCTAATTGGAAAAGAAGTAGTTCTAGACGGTTATGACCGACTAGCTGGGTTCGTTGATCTACGCCATCGATCATACTTGCCATGGTAAATATCTCCTGAGAATGACTCTTTATAAACACTATACCAATAATACTTCATCGTTGGATCTCCGCTTTTACGGGGATGACAGCAGCTGGTAATCTAACAGCAGGTCCAATCATCACCGGTATATACCCAAGTTCATTGAAGATGCAGATAGTGCTAAAAATTTCCGTTCACCCTGAACTGTCGAAGAGTTAGCTTGCTTAGGTTCATGCTTGGACAAGCTCTCGGCAACTGCTTATTACCTCGACGTGGGAGGGTGGGAACGAGCCATGCAGAAGAAACATCTGCAACGTTTTCTGCCCTACCTCCCGCACCCATGCAGTCAACCACCAACGGTAAAAGTAGCAAGCATCTTCAAGTTGATTGGGTATATGGGTGTTATCGGAACCGTTTTCGGATTCTTTAAGTGAGTAACTTACCTGAGCTTGCTCCTGGATGAAAGTGTTGTGTTTTTTATTTTCTTAAATAAATGGGCATGTAATTTGCATTTATCTTAGTTAAGTTTCAGTAGGGTTGGAACCGTCATCTATTTGACAGTTCTCTGGAGAGCGATATGTACACCATCAAAATACAGTTGATTATAACAGTGAGTTTACTGATAGGATTAGTCTTTCCTGCCTATAGTGAATCCTTGCAGTTATTGGATGAAATTGAGCACACTGCCTATGTGTACAGTTTAGCAGAAGCTCAGGCCCGGTATGACAACCCGCAGATTAGCGTTGAATCACTCGATTCACGCTTGCGATTACAAACATGTGAACACCCGTTAACGGCTTTTTCCAATTCAGATAATGTGAGCCTGGGCAGTCAAGCCATTGGCATCAAATGTGATGCCCCTGTTGCATGGACCGTGTATGTCCCCGTTAAAATAAAAGTGTTTAAACCAATTGTGGTTGCAGCAAGAGGCCTGGATGCCAAGCAAATTATCACAGAAAACGATATTCGATTAGAACAACAAGATATAGCGAAAATGCGTCGTGGCTATATTGAAAAGATTGAAAGCGTTGTTGGACAGCAATTAAAATATCCTGTCGCTGTCGGTGCTGTGATTAATCCGAATAGCTTATTTGAGCAAAAAGTAGTGCACCGTGGTGAGCAAATAATGCTGGTTGCAACGATAGGGAAAATGGAAGTTAGAATGGCGGGTACTGCGCTGGCTGATGGGGAACAAGGTGAACGAGTCAGGGTTAAAAATGCATCTTCACACCGTGTTGTTGAAGGTGTTGTTGATGGTCCGGGAATTGTTAGAGTGTCGATGTGATTTTTTATGAATAAATATGACTTTTTTATTCAAGTTTTTATGATTGTGGTCGATTAACTTATTACATCATAGTGGAGACATTTACATGTCTGAAATAAATAACATAAAAACATCGAATCAAGCGCTGTTGAATTCGACGCGAGACGTCAAAACACGCAACATCAATAATGATTCAACGCAATCTCGAGATGTGTCTGAAAAATCGAGTTCTAATGACAAAGTGAGTTTGACTGAAACAGCGACTCAATTACAGTCATTACGACAAGCGATTGCTGATTCCCCAGAAGTCAATACAGATCGTGTAGCCGCCTTACGTGCCGCTATTGCTGATGGTTCATATGAAGTTGATAGTGAAACACTGGCACAAAATCTAATTAATTCTGACAATCAATTTTAACGCAGGAAATCAGACATGGCGACAACATCATCACACTCTTTATTATCTGTATTACAAGCTGAGCACCGAGTTGCCTCACAATTATTAGATATTCTTCTGAGCGAGCGTGATGCATTACGAAAGTCAGAGTCAGATACGATTACTGCGATGACTGCTAAAAAGCAGCCTTTAACGGTTCAATTGGAACAGCTAGGTCGGCAACGTGAAGCGATTTTGCAATCCGAAGGTTTTTCATCAGGGAAGGATGGATTAGAAGCGTTTATTGCAAATCAGGACATCACGCAACAAACCCAATTAAATACCGTTTTAGAGCAACTACGTAGCGTTGGCACTGCCTGTCGAGATAATAATCAAATCAATGGCGGTATCGTTAATGTCAATCGTCAATACCTTCACCGTGCAATGAGTGTTTTACGTGGGCGTGACACCAATATCACATCTTATGGTCCAGGTGGTGAATATACAAGCTCAGTCGTACGTCAACCATTGCTTGGTAGAGTCTAAGTCGAACCCACAGCACCATCATCATCATAGGTCGGATTTTATGACCATGGATGGTCGGTATGCCGAAAATGCAGGAGCAATTTTCGGTCAACCCGACAATCTAAGTGTTCGGTTAACACTGAACCCACAACACCATCATGGTAGGTCGGGTTTCAACCCGACAATCTAAGTGTTCGGTTAACACCGAACCCACAACATCACCATCGTCGGGTTTTAACCCAACAGCCTCACGGGTGTTTAGCAAACTGTTTTTCTGTTGCTATTAATCTATGCTTACGAACGTGTCCCCAACGATAACCGGATATCGTGCCATCAGCTCTAACAACACGATGACATGGAATTAGGATAGCAATCTGATTTGCACCACAGGCATTCGCTACTGCTCGAACAGCTTTGGGTTTACCGATACGTTGAGCTAACTGACTATAGCTAATCGTGTTGCCAATAGAAATTGATTGTAAGGTTGTCCAAACCTGTTGTTGAAAAGACGTGCCTTGCATATCGATATGATATGAAAATGTGTGGGTAGGATCATCAATCAATTTGATGATGTCTGTGATGATCTCGGCAAGCGGTAATGTGTCATTGACCAGGATGGTGTTGGGATAGGTCTGTTTAAGCTGGAGCGCAAGCTGTTCACTATCATCTCCCAGAAAAACAGCACAAATACCTTGTTCACTGCAAGCAACCAGAATATTACCTAATGAACAGCAATCAGTTATAAAATAAATAATTTTATTATGATCGCTATTCATACCCACAACGGTCTAATTATCGTTTGTTGTATGAGTTAATAATTCGGTAAAGTCTTTAAACATAACAGGTTTACTAAATAACCTGAGATCGGTTTAAGAGACGACCATCATCTTAAATTCTTCACTAGTAATTTTCAGTGATGGCTTGTTCTCTT